>PABN01000018.1 GCA_002699555.1 Dehalococcoidia bacterium | reverse complement strand
GCAATGATTATGGGTGTAATTGTAGTTTTTGGAGAAGGATTGTTCTATGGAGCTGCTGCTAATGCTGCTGCTATAGCTGGAGGAGCTGGAATGGGAACTGCAGCCTCAATGTGGGCTGGAGGTCAAGCTTTTGGAGCTGGAGGAAGCATACTTTTATTCTTAGGGACTGCACTTGTCAGTATCAGTGCTTATGTTACAAATACATTTAATAAAATAATTGCTGTATTACTAACTGTTGTAACTATAGTAGGAGTAATTCTTTGTCTTATTGGAGAATATACTAATGATCTAATGATTATCCCATACTTAGGAACTACAATTGGAATTGTTGCTCTTGGAATACTAACTTTAAGATCTAAATAATTAGTTATCTAAAACTGCAATTCTTAGACGTTTATTTATTTTACCCTTACTTTCATGACCTGTTATTTTGATATAACCTACTTTGGAAGTACTGGAAACATGCGTCCCTCCATCAGCTTGAAGGTCCAGTCCGTGAATATTTATAGTCCTAATGATTCTTAATGATTCAGGAAGTAAATTAATCTTAGTCCTTATAAGGTCAGGAATTTGAAAGGCTTCTTCTCTAGGCAAAAAATCAACAGTGATTTTTCTATCTTCTTGAACTTCATAGTTAATCTTTTTTTCTATTTCTTCCGTTAATTCAGCTGATAAAGAAGGAAATTCAAAGTCCATCCTTCCTTTTAAAGGTTCCATATTACCCCCAGTTACAGCAGCGCCATAATCTCTCCAAATAACTCCACACAAGATATGCAGTGCTGTATGCGTTCTCATCAGTTTAAATCTTCTTTGCCAATCAATTTTAGTCTCTATTGAGTCTCCAACTTTTAAATTATTTACATTTAAAAAATGTGAGATTTTACCGTCTTTCCATGAAACTTTTTCAATTTTTACTTCTTTTTTATCTACAAAAATTGAACCTAAGTCATTAGGCTGCCCTCCCCCTCCAGGGAAAAAAATAGTTCTATCTAAAACTATATTATCTTCGTTGACTTCAATAATTTTAGATTCTAATTCTTTTATATATGCATCTGAGTTATATATTTGCTCTGTCATTTTTCACCAAATTGTTTATATTTTAAGAAATTAATATTATTAATTATCATAGGGAATTAAATATAATTAGAAAGAAATCTAGGTATAAATTTGAATTATAAAGAAAAAATAAAATTTCTTGTTCCAAGAGCTATCTTATTAATTATCTTCTCCATAATTGCAGTATTATTAAGAAAAAATTTATAAAGGGGGGAAAATATGGAAAATAATGGTGTGCATTTTATGATGCCAACTATTTTTAATGATCAAAATATAATAGATCTAGATTCTATGGGAAGTATTTGTAAATTTGCAAAAGATTCAGGTTGTAAAGGATTAGTATTGCTTGGTGTTATGGGGGAGGCGCATAGGCTTTCAGAATCAGAGAGAAACTTATTAATAGATGAGGTTTCAATTATGGCAAATGATCTATCTTTAATATTAACTGTGGGGGTTAGTGCTGAGAGTGGATACCTAGCAGCTAGTTATGCTAAAAAAGCATCAGAAAGTGGCGCCCAACAAGTTATGCTTGCTCCACCTATAATGAAAAAACCTAATGAAAGTGTGTTATTCAGATATTATGAGGAAGTGAATAACACTATTTCAAAAGATACAAAGATAGTGATACAAGATTTACCCGAGCAGTCTGGTGTGCATATGAGTCCAAAATTTATGGTAGATCTTGATAAAAATTTAGATAAAGTCAACTCAATTAAATTAGAGGACCCTCCTACACCATCTAAAATTTCCAAAATATCAAAAATAAAAAATAAAGACTTAAAAATTTTTGGAGGATTAGGAGGTCTCTTTTTTCTTGAAGAACTTATGAGAGGAGCCTCAGGAACAATGACAGGCTTTGCTTTCACTGAAATACTTGTGGAAATATATGACCTATTTTCAACAAACAAGATAGAAGAAGCAAAGAATTTATTCTATAAATGGCTTCCTATTATCAGGTATGAAAATACAGCAGGGATATCACTTTCAATTCGAAAAGAGATAATGAAACAAAGAAAAATAACTAAATATTCAAATGTTCGATATCCAACTCCTAGCCTAGACATTGATGACAAAAATGAATTAAATACAATCCTGAAAGATTATCTATAAAGAAGGGAAAAAATGAGACACTTAAGCTTTAAAGGGATTTTTCCTATACTACAAACACCATTTAACAAAAAAGGACAAATTGTTTTTGAAGAAGTTGAGAATGAGGTAGATTGGCTCATAGATATAGGTGTTAATGGAATAGGAATAGCAATAGCTAGCGAAGTTTTCAAATTAAACGATGAGGAAAAGCTTAAGTTACTTAAAACTGTTGTTGATAGATCATCAGGAAAAATTCCTATTATTATGAACTCAGGGCAAGAGAGTACAGAATATACTACTTATTTATCAAAAAAATCTGAAGAATTAGGAGCAAAGGGATTAATGATAAAGCCTCCAGTTTTTGACAATGTACCTCAAGCTATGATTGAAGAACATTTTATAAATGTAGCAAGTTCTGTAAATATTCCAATATTTTTACAAGATCAAGGAAATTCTCCAATATCTGGGGATTCTGCAGTAAGACTGTCAGAAAAACATGAAAACCTATCTTACATAAAACTAGAAAGCATTCCTACCATTCCTCGCTTTGATTATTGCAACAAAAATTCTTCAAGAGATAAATTGATATTATTTGGAGGTGTGGGAGGCTCATTCTTTATGGAAGAGCTAAGAAGAGGTTCATCAGGCACAATGCCAAGCTCTGTGATCCCAGATATGTTCGTTAATGTTTGGAAACTATGGAACGAAGAAAAAAAAGATGAAGCACATAAATATTACAGCGGATTCGCTGAATTAATAAAAATCCTAAATCAAGGTCTTGGTTTAGCAAGCTGGATTAATAAATATGTTCTATACAGAAGAGGTGTATTTAGTAAAAATTCAAGCTTTTCAAGAAATCCAGGCTTAAGACCAACTCAGGAACACTTATATGAAATCGATAGACTTATTGAAATAAATAATCTTATCTAATAAAAAGAATTTTTATAATAAGACTTTAAGTGATTATTGAAATCTAAAGTGTTCTCCTCATATCCATTTGCATGTTCGCAATTATCATAAATAATATATTCACTATTAGGAGGCAAAAACTTATTAATTCTATTAGAATGACTTATCGGAATTCTTTCATCATTTTTACAATGAAATAGCAAAACAGGGCTGTTATATTCATTCACAGAATCAATTCCTGAAATTATGTCATTAGTCCTTATTCCATACAATAAATCTATACTTTGTATAATTCCAAATTTCAAAAGTCTAGCAAAAAATTCTGGAATAAATGTTCTACTTGATACTTCTGAGGCTAATAGTTCTGGAAGATCATAGAAAGGGCTATCAACAACTATTCCTTTGATAGAGTTGTCCAAATTTGAATTAGAAACCACTATTGTGCCGCCGTAGCTTATGCCGTATAAAACTATACTTTGAACATCAAACTCTTGTTTCAAAAATTTTATAGAGGCCAGTAGGTCCTTTTTTTCTTCATATGCTAGACCTAGATTTTTTCCTTCAGAATCTCCATGAGCTCTTAAGTCAAAAGCAAAAACTGAATAACCCATATCATGTGTATCTTTCATTAGATCCAATATATAGCTATCAGACTTATTAGAATCAACTCCATGGATAATAATTACAGTATTCAAGTTTTTATTTGGAACAAACCAACCACTTAATTTAATTCCATCTTCAGAATAAAAATCAACATCTTGGTAAACTAGACCAACAGAAGCAGGGTTGTCTTCCGGAAGCTTTCGAGTAGCTTTTATAGCTAGAGTAGTTATATATATAGATAAAGCTAAATATAATGAAAAAAGTATTAGAATAAATGAGGATAAAAATATTATTATTTTTTTAGAAAACATAGCTATAGTTATGAATTGTAGTTACAACCAATTCCTCTAAAACCAATTTCCACATCTCCATTAGGACGAACCAGAACAGGAGTTATCCTGTCTCCACCTGATAATTTTTCAACTTCTTTCCACATTTCAGGGTTTTTAGACACATCTATTTCTTCAAAATCAATAGATTTTTCGACCAACTCTTCTCTCATCAGATCACAATATCCGCAAGTAGGGTGACTATACATTAAGGCTTTATTGTTTTCTTTATTTGATTTATTCAAATCTATCCCTTTCAAATATGCATAAAAATCTATTGATTATTCTACTTAAAAATCTTATCATAGAAGAATAATAGAAAAATATATATACCCGCTCTGCGAGCTGACCTAAATCGTTGAGAGGGTTTTTTGTTTTAAAGCAACTGGAGAAATTTGATGGTAATAGCAGATAGAAATACTTCGAGTATTGATAATAAAAAATGGTTCAATAGAATTGAAAACGTTGTAGATGTTCCAAATCTTCTAGAGATTCAAACTGAATCTTTTGAATGGCTCAAAGGGCCTGGAATTGTTGAATTGATTGAAGAGATATCTCCAATTGAAGACTTTTCTGGAGGAAGATTTGAAGTAAGGCTGATAGACCATGAGATTCGGGAGCCAGAATTTACTGAAGAGCAATGCAGAGAGAAGGAAATTACCTATCAAGCTCCTTTATATATCACTGTTCAACTAGTAATCAAAGAGACTCAAGAAATCAAGGAGCAAGTTCTATTCTTTGGACACTTACCTCTTATGACAAAAACAGGTACTTTTATAATCAACGGAGCAGAAAGAGTAATTGTTTCACAGCTAGTCAGATCTCCTGGTGCCTACTTTACAACTGAAACAGATCCAGCGACAGGTAGAGAACTTTGTTCTGCTAAGCTTATTCCTTATCGAGGAGCTTGGATCGAACTAGAAACTTCAAATAAAGATATCATTTCTGTGAAAGTAGACAGAAAAAGAAAAGCAAACATTACAACATTACTAAGAGCTATAGGTTGGGACACTGATCAAAAAATCATGAATCAATTTAAAAATGTTGATGTAGATTCTCAGCACAAGTTTATAAAAGCGACTCTTGCAAGAGAAGGAAAAGATGTTACACAAGATGAAGCTTTGATTGAATTTTATAAAAGACTTAGACCTGGTGAGCCACCAAGTGTTGAAAATGCTAAAAATCTAATTGACGGCATGTTTTTTGATCCTAAAAAATATGACCTTGGAAAAGTTGGTAGGCACAAATTAAGTACAAAGCTATTAAATGCAAAGATCGATCAAAACTTATCAGCTGAAGATAGGACTCTAACTAAAGAAGATATTATAGGGATCATCAGTAGGTTGATTCAAATCAATAATGGACAAGTAAGAAAAGATGACATTGACCATCTAGGAAACAGAAGAGTAAGGGGTGTTGGAGAACTTATTCAAAATCAAATTAGGGTTGGATTGGTAAGAATGGAAAGAGTTGTAAAAGAAAGAATGTCAACTCAAATAGACCCAAGTAACACTACTCCTGCAGCATTAATTAATATTAGGCCAATAGTTTCAGCACTTAGAGAATTTTTTGGAGCTTCTCAGTTATCTCAATTTATGGACCAAACAAATCCATTGGCTGAATTGACTCACAAAAGAAGACTTTCAGCATTGGGCCCAGGTGGGCTTTCAAGAGATAGAGCAGGGTTTGACGTAAGAGACGTTCACCATTCTCATTATGGAAGAATTTGTCCAATTGAAACACCTGAAGGTCCAAATATCGGCCTATTAGGATCTCTTTCTACATTCGGAAGAATTAATGAGTTTGGATTTATCGAAACTCCTTACCGAAAAGTTTTGAATGAGTGTGATAGTAAAAGCGAAGACATTATAGGAAGAATACCATCAGAAGATATAAAAGACGATAAAGGTAAAGTTTTGGTAGAATCCGGAAAGGCTATAAGCAAACAAGCATTTGAAGAAATATCAAATCTTTCTAAAAGAAATATAGAAGTGGTTCCATTCCCTTCATCAAATGTAAATGATGTATCTTATATGACAGCAGATATTGAAGAAGACTATAGAATTGGACAAGCAACTACTCAAGTGGATAGCAAAGGACAAATAGTTTCTCCACAAGTTGAGGTAAGAGAAGAAGAAGGGTTTGCTCACGAAACGCCAGAAAACATTGATTATATGGATGTTTCTCCAATGCAAATTGTATCTGTTTCTACTGCATTAATACCTTTTCTAGAACATGATGATGCAAACAGGGCGCTAATGGGATCAAACATGCAAAGACAAGCTGTGCCATGTATCAAACCTCAGGCTCCACTAGTTGGAACTGGGATGGAAAGAAGAGTAGCGATTGACTCGGGTCAGGTAATTGAATCTAGAGCAGAAGGGATTGTTTCAAGTGTAAACGCTGACAGAGTTATTGTTACCGATTTAGACGGAAATGATCATGTGCATGAAATGTATAAATACAGAAGGTCTAATCAAGGGACATGTATCAACCAAATCCCGGTTGTAAAAAAAGGCCAAAAAGTTGAGTTTAAGCAACCGTTAGCAGACTCTACTTCAACAGATGGTGCTGAGTTATCTTTAGGGCAAAATCTTACTGTGGCATTCATGAGTTGGGAAGGCCTAAACTATGAAGACTCAATTGTCTTAAATGAAGATCTTGTAAGAAATGATAGATTTACGTCAGTTCATATTGAAAAGCATGAAATCGAAGCAAGAGATACAAAGCTAGGGCCAGAAGAAATTACAAGAGATATTCCAAACGTTGGTGAAGAAGCTTTGGTTAGCTTAGACCAAGAAGGAATAGTCAGGATTGGAGCCAGAGTTAACCAAGGAGATATCCTAGTTGGAAAAATAACCCCTAAGGGAGAAACCGAACTTACGGCTGAAGAAAAATTACTTAGAGCTATTTTTGGTGAAAAAGCAAGAGATGTAAAAGATAGCTCACTTAGAGTTCCACATGGTCAACATGGAAAAGTCATAGACGTAAAAATCTTGACAAAAGAAAATGGTGACCAACTGTTGCCTGGTGTACAAAAAATAGTTAGAGTATGGATTGCTCACACTAGAAAAATTACTCAAGGTGACAAGATGGCAGGAAGGCACGGAAACAAAGGCGTTGTATCAAGAGTTTTGCCTAGAGAAGATATGCCTTACTTGGAAGATGGGACACCAATAGACATTATATTAAATCCAATTGGAGTGCCTAGTAGAATGAATCTTGGGCAAATAATGGAGACGCACCTTGGATGGGCTGCTAAAATCCTAGGATTTAAAGCTAGAACACCTGTTTTTGATGGTGCCAACGATGTTATTATCGAAGACCATTTAGCCAGAGCTTGGTTCGTTACTGAATCAAATGCAACCGATAATACAGGATCTGATGAAAGCGACATAGATTGGGAAATCGTAGACGAGTGGTTAGAAGAAAGAGGATACCAAAGAGATAAACTTTGGAGTGACGCTGCATCAAATCAAGGCGTAGCAAGAGATGCATGTTTATCTATTTGGCTAAAAGAGGTTGCTGGAGAAAAAATTGATGACTTAAAACCTTCAGGACTAATGCAAAAAGCACTTGAAATTTCAAGAGAAAAGAAACTTTCTGCTCCAATTTTTGGAAAACAAAAAGTTTTCGACGGTAAAACTGGTATTGCATTCGAAAACCAAGTTACAGTCGGAAGTGTTTACATGATGAAACTAATTCACCTTGTTGAAGATAAAATTCATGCAAGGTCAACAGGTCCTTATTCATTGATAACTCAACAACCGCTAGGTGGTAAAGCTCAGTTTGGAGGACAAAGATTTGGTGAAATGGAAGTATGGGCACTAGAAGCATATTCAGCAGCCTATACTCTTCAAGAAATGTTGACAATTAAGTCTGATGACGTTGTTGGAAGAGTTAAGACCTACGAAGCAATTGTCAAAGGTGAACAGGTTATTCAACCAGGGGTTCCTGAATCATTCCATGTTTTATTGAAAGAGCTGCAAGGTCTTGGTTTATCTATAGAACTTTTGAATAAAAGTCTATCAGAAGAACTTCCTCAAAGAACAGGCGGTCCTACAGGCGAAATTGACTGGAACGACATGTTGGATATTTCAGAATTTGATGAAGATGTAGACCTAGAACTTGATGACGAAGATTCTGAAAATATTATAGATGGAGAAGCTTCTAATGTTGATGACTCAGAAGACAAAGAAGAAGAAATTGAAATAACTCTTCCTGAAACAGATACAACCGAGGTAGATAATTCAGCCGAAGACGATCCTGAATCAGAGGAAGAAGAAGAGGAACAAAATTAATTTTCTAAATTAGAAAGATTAAACAAGGAGAAAAATAATGACAACTAGATCATCATCAGATTTTAATTCAATAAGAATTTCACTTGCTTCGCCTGAACAAATAAGAGCTTGGTCTTATGGAGAAGTAACTAAACCTGAAACAATTAACTACAGAACATTGAGGCCTGAAAAAGATGGTCTTTTTTGTGAAAAGATTTTTGGACCTACCAAAGACTGGGAATGTTACTGTGGAAAATATAAAAAAATAAGATACAAAGGTGTTATTTGTGACAGATGTGGAGTTGAGGTTACAAGAGCCAAAGTAAGAAGAGAAAGAATGGGGCACATAAAACTTGCTGCTCCTGTTGCTCATATATGGTTCTCTAAAAGCACTCCTTCTAGACTTGGGCTTCTTTTAGATGTTTCACCAAAAAACCTTGAACGTGTTCTTTATTTTGCACAATACATTGTAACTTCCATCAATAACGATGAAAAATTAGATGCTATAAACTTCTTTAGGCAAGATACAGAACAAAAGATTCAGGAAATAAATAAAAGACATGAAGAAATTCTAAGCTCTGGAGAGATAGAACAAGAGCTCGAAAGATTAGAAGTAAAAGTAAAAAAATCAGACCTTAAAGATCCAGAAAAGCTCAAAGATTTACTAAAAAGTAAGTATGAAGACCTTGTTGAAGAAGAACAAGATCTTACAGAGACAAGAATAGAAGAGCTTGAAGCTTTAGATGTAATGCAGTTGTTAACTGAAGCAAAATACAGAGAATATAGAGATTTATATGGGCCTGTGTTTGTAGCTGAAATGGGAGCTGAGGCTATTTTAAAAATCCTAAAAGAATTTGATTTAGAAAAAGCAACTAATCAATTAATTGATGAAATCAGGCAAACATCAGGGCAAAGAAGAAAAAAAGCTATCAAAAGACTTAGAGTTATAGAAAGCTTCAAACAGAGCGGAAACAAACCAGAATGGATGGTGCTAACAGTACTTCCTGTTCTGCCCCCAGAGCTACACCCTATGGTTCAATTGGATGGAGGAAGATTTGCAACATCTGATTTGAATGATCTCTATAGAAGAGTTATCAACAGGAATAATCGATTGAAACATCTTCTTGATTTACAAGCACCTGAAATTATAATCAGAAATGAAAAAAGAATGCTCCAAGAGGCCGTAGATGCTCTTATTGACAACGGTAGAAGAGGGCGTCCAATTTTAGGATCACATAACCATAAATTAAAATCATTAACTGACCTTTTAAGAGGAAAGCAAGGAAGATTTAGACAAAACTTACTTGGTAAAAGAGTTGATTACTCAGGAAGATCAGTGATTATTTCAGGTCCTCAATTGAAGTTATACGAATGTGGATTACCAAAAAAGATGGCACTCGAGCTTTTCAAACCATTTGTTATGAACTCATTAGTCGTAAAAGGGTATGCTCATAATATAAAATCTGCTAAGCGATTGGCTGAAAGATCTCAGCCAGAAATTTGGGACATCTTAGAAGAAGTAATTAAAGATCACCCTGTGCTTCTAAATAGAGCTCCAACCCTACATAGACTAGGTATCCAGGCATTTCAGCCTGTACTTGTTGAAGGGTCTGCAATTCAATTGCATCCTTTAGTTTGTACAGCTTTTAATGCTGATTTTGATGGAGATCAAATGGCTGTCCATGTTCCTTTATCCAAGGAATCAGTTCTTGAAGCAAAAAAGATTATGTTATCAACAAATAACATGTTAGCTCCTAGATCTGGTGAGCCAATAGTTGCTCCAAATTTAGATATGGTACTAGGTATTTACTATCTAACTGGTATGGAAGAAGCTGAAGATAAAGAAAAATTGCCTACTTTTGACACAAGAGAATCTGCAATATTTGCACACGAGGTAGAAAATCTTAGATTAAGAGAGCCAATAAAAATTAAGATCAATGACGAATATTTAGAGACAACTGTAGGAAGATTGCTATGGCATGAAATAATTCCTGAAGAATTAGGATTTAGAAATCAACAGTTCACAAAAGGATTAATTGAAGACTTAGTTTCAGATTGTTATGGACTTCTTGGAAAAGATGTAACTACAGTCGTTTTGGATGACATTAAAGATATTGGATTTAAGTATGCAACTGTTTCTGGAACTACAATAGCTATTAAAGATATTGTTACACCTCCTCAAAAACAATCCTTGCTATCATCAGCTGACCAAAAAATAAGAAAACTAGATGAACAATACATGGAAGGAATGATAACTCAAACAGAAAGATACCAAAGTTCCATAAATGTTTGGGAAGATGTTTCTAAAAAAATGGAAGCCGCTGTTTCAGACTCCTTGCCTAATTATGCTGGAATTTATTCAATGGCAGACTCAGGTGCTAAAGGAAACCTTGCTCAAATTAAACAAATGGCAGGTATGAGAGGATTGATGTCTGATCCAAAAGGTAGAATTATTGAACTTCCGATCAGATCTTCTTTTGCAGAAGGTCTTACTGTTATGGAATACTTCATTTCAACTCACGGAGCTAGAAAAGGGCTTGCTGATACAGCACTTAGAACAGCTGACTCTGGTTACTTAACTAGAAGATTAGCAGATGTAGCGCAAGACTTAATTATCAATACTGTTGATGATGAGAATGCCGTTGGTATTAAAATACAAAAAGAAGATAACAATATGGGCTCGAGCCTTGCAGAAAGAATTGTTAGCAGATACCCGTCTGTTCCTGTTACTCATCCTGAAACAGGCGAAGTAATAGTTGATACAGATACTTTGATTTCTCCTGCTTTGGCAAAAGAAATTGAAGCTCTAGGCATTGAGGAAGTATGGTGTTTCTCTCCTCTTTCATCTACAGCGAAAAAAGGTATATCTCAAAAATGCTATGGAGCATCTTTGGCTACTGGAGAACCATCCTTAATGGGAGAAGCTGTTGGAATTATAGCTGCTCAGTCTATTGGAGAACCAGGAACACAGCTTACAATGAGAACTTTCCATACTGGAGGAATTGCCGGTTTAGATATTACATCTGGTTTACCTAGAGTAATAGAACTATTTGAAGCTAGAATTCCTAAAGGAGTATCAATTCTTTCGGAAATTTCTGGAGTAGTTAATCTTGGTAATGTTGGTGAGTTAAGAGTAGTAAGAGTATCAAATACAGAAAAAAATTCTATTACAACTCAAATTCCTGAAACCCACAGAGCTGCAGTAAAAACTGGACAAAGAATTGGAGTTGGAGAGCCAATAGTTTCTATAAAAAAATCATTAGTTGCAAAATTAAAAAAGGAAGATAATTTTGAAGAGGTTTCAAAAGATATCGTAGCTCCTTACGAAGGAATTGTAACTGTTGCAAAAAATGAAATCACTATTACATGGGAAGACGAAAATGAAAGGGAGTATGCTATACCTGCTGCTTCTGAATTATTAGTTTCAGATGGACAAAAAATAGAATCAGGAGATCCTATAACATCAGGTCCTAAAAATCCACATGAAATATTAAGAATTCAGGGAGTCGAAGAGGTACAAACATACTTGGTAAACGAGGTCCAAGCTGTATACAGATCTCAAGGTGTGCATATTCACGACAAGCATATTGAAGTTATTCTTAAACAAATGTTAAGAAAAGTAAGAATTGAAAATGCTGGTGATACTGGACTTTTACCAGGAGAATTAATTGACAAATTTGATTTTGAAGAACTAAATGCAAATATGCTCAGTGAGAATAAAGAACCAGCAGAAGCAACTCCTGTTTTATTAGGTGTTACAAGAGCATCTCTAGTAACAGACTCTTTCTTGGCAGCAGCTAGTTTCCAAGAAACAGCAAGAGTGCTAACTGAAGCTGCGGTTAACGGATCAGTAGATCAACTTTCTGGACTTAAAGAAAATGTAATCATTGGAAGATTAATTCCAGCAAGAATGGATCAGTCACCTGAAGGATTAGCATTACTAGGAATAGATCCTGATAAAGCTTCTAATGAAGGAACTGGATTAACAGGTATGACTGAAGCTCCTGCAACATTTGAAGAAGCATTGGCTGCAATTGCAAGCGATGATGATTCATCGTCAAATAATGGGTCTGATTCTAATGAAGATATATTAGGATTATTAAACTTAGATGAAGATAATCCTGCTGATGACGAGTCCGCGGGAGAATTGGATTTAGATAGTGTACTTGATTTAGAAGATGATTCTGAAAGTGATATTGAAGAGGAAACTGAAACAGAAGATAAAGAATAAAATAATATTTTGGGCGGTTAGCTCAGCTGGCTAGAGCGCGTCGTTGACATCGACGAGGTCACAGGTTCAAGTCCTGTATCGCCCACCAGCACATTATAAGCCATTTTTTGGTAATAAAAAAAAGCCAAAAACGTGGGT
>PABN01000017.1 GCA_002699555.1 Dehalococcoidia bacterium | reverse complement strand
CATCCAGTGACTCATATTTCTCAGCCATGCGCTCCTCCGATCAGATCGCTGATTCTTTTAACCTCATGACTTTCGCACCATCGCGAAAGCCCCGTTACAACTTTTTTGCATGTTCTTGGATCTTTAAAATTTGCTGTACCTATCTGTATTCCAGTTGCTCCTGCAAGAATAAACTCCAAAGCATCTTCAGCAGTGTTAATGCCACCGACACCTATAATTGGCAGCTCTGGATTAGCTTCATGAGTGTCGTAAACAGCTCGAACTGCAATTGGTCTAATTGCAGGACCTGACAAGCCACCACGCTTTGCTCCTAAAATTGGTTTTCTTGATTCGACATCGATCGCCATCCCTAGAACAGTGTTCGCAATTACAACAACCTCAGCTCCTGCCTTATGGGCTGCTTCTGCGATATCTGGTAACTCCGGCGTATTTGGACTGAGTTTCGCCCAGAGTGGTTTATTGACAACATTTGATGCTTCTATTATTTCTGTAATGGCTTGAATCGAATGCGAAAATAGTTTTCTTCTATCTTCCAGATTTGGACACGAAGCGTTAATTTCTATCGCAACCACTTCAGGAGGTGTATCACGCAAAAGAAAAGCTGCTTCAGTGAACTCTTTTACTGTTGAACCCCAAATGCTCGCAACTATACGGGCGTTAGAGCCTCTTAATGAAGGTAACTTTTCTTCTATCCAAGCCTTAACTCCAGGCCCCTGAAGTCCGACGCTGTTCAACATTCCAGATGGAGTTGGGTGAAGTCGCGGAGGCAAGTTGCCGTCCCATCTATCTACATGAAGTGACTTAACTACTATTGCCCCTATTTCTTGTAAGTCCATATATTCCGAAAACTCACTACCATAACCCGCTGTTCCGGAAGCTGTCATAACAGGATTTGGGAGAGTTACTGACCCAAGGGTTGTTGTCAGATCTATATTTGCCTTAGAAATTCTCATGCGTCAGTCATTTTCCGGCAGGTCTGATTTGAAAACTCCAAGATGGTATTCCTGAAGAGGTCTGACAGAAAGAGGGTATTTATTCCAATCAGTCAAGCCTTTTACAGCAGCAAGCGCAGCAGCAGCCGTAGTCAGTAGAGGTATATCTTCCGCAGCAGCAGCACCTCTTATATGATCACCATCTGCTCTCGGGCCTCGTCCACGTGGGCTATTAACTACAAGCTGAATTTTTCCTGACCTGATAAGTCCAACAGCATCAGTTCCTTCTTCTCCGATCTTTGCTACTCGATCAGTGACACTTACTCCATTTTCTTCCAGATAGTCTGCTGTTCCGCCGGTGGCAACTATTTCCAAACCAAGCCTCAGAAAGCCTTTTGCTGCCTCTAAGCCTGAACTTTTATCACGATCAGCAAGAGACATGAAAACTGTTCCTTCAGTTGGAAGTGCACCTCCCGCTGCGATCTGTGACTTAGCAAACGCTAGTCCAGGGGTAAGGTCAATTCCCATTACTTCACCAGTGGAACGCATCTCAGGGCCTAGGACTGGATCCGCCTCTGGAAAACGATTAAATGGCAATACAGCTTCTTTGACCGAAACGTGATCCCCTTTGACTGCTTCTTTGAGAAGTCCTTCTTCACGTAATTCTTTTAGTGTGGCACCCAACATCACTCGACTAGCAATTTTCGCAAGAGGAATTCCGGTAGCTTTGGCGACAAAAGGAACAGTCCTTGAAGCCCTTGGGTTTGCTTCTATCACATAGACTTCATCACCCTTTACCGCATACTGGACATTTATTAAACCTCTCACATCAAGAGCTTCTGCGATTCTTCTCGTATGACTTTCTATAAGTCCTATTACCTCTTCTTGAAGGTTCGGAGGCGGTATCACACAGGCACTATCCCCACTATGAATGCCCGCTTCTTCAACATGTTCCATCACAGCACCAATAAGAACATCTCCTTCATGATCTCTAACGGCGTCAACATCGACTTCAGTTGCATCTTCGAGAAAACTATCGATAAGAACGGGTCTTTCAGATGACAGACCTCCTTCGATTCCTAGACTCCCGAAGCGTTCCATTTCTTCCATAGTTCTTTCAAGTTGGTTATCGTCGTAGACAATTTCCATCGCTCTCCCTCCTAAGACGTAGGAAGGTCTAACTAAAACTGGATAGTCAACTTTATTAGCAACCTGAAGAGCTTCTTGAAGATTTTTTGCTGTTCCCCCTGGAGGCTGGAGAATTTTCAAATCCATACAAAGCTGGTTCCAGTTCTCCCGATCCTCTGCTCTGTCAATTGATTCAGGACTTGTGCCTGCAACCAATTCTGGTGGCAGGACTCCTGCTAATTTAAGTGGAGTCTGACCACCTAACGAAACTATTATCGCTTCGGGTGCTTCCACATCAACTATGTTTTTTACGTCCTCATAAGTCAACGGTTCAAAATAGAGTCGATCACTAGTGTCGTAATCCGTCGAAACTGTCTCTGGGTTGCAATTCACCATCACTGTCTCATAGCCAGCCTCACTTAAGGCAAAACTAGCGTGAACACAACAGTAATCGAATTCAATTCCTTGACCTATCCGATTCGGACCTGCTCCCAGAATGATGACTTTAGGCCTTTCTGAGGGCATAACTTCATTTTCATCTTCCCATGTCGAATAGTGGTACGGAGTTTCGGAAGCAAATTCTGCAGCACAAGTGTCCACCGTTTTATATGTTGGAAATACATCAGATCCCTCTCGTAACTCCCTGACTTTCTCTGACGTGCATCCCCAGATATAAGAAAGTTGTGCATCTGAAAACCCTAGTTTTTTTGCTCTTTTCCAATCAGAGGGCGTCAACTCTTCAGGCGAAAGTTCTTCAAGAATCATTCTTTCTTCTGTAATTATTGAGATCTGGTCTATAAACCATGGGTCTATCGAAGTTTCTTCAAAAAGTCTCTCGATCGAATACCCTCTTCGAAGCAGTGTTTCTAGTTGGAAGAGACGTTCAGGTGTCGGAATACCGACTTTGTTAATCAGAATTTCATCTTCTATTTCTAAAAATTTGTTTTCACCAGGATCAGCATTAAGTCCTTGTCGCCCATTTTCAAGCGACCTCATACCTTTTTGCAGGGACTCTGGAAATGTTCTACCAATGGACATTACTTCCCCTACAGATTGCATTGACGTACCTAAAACACCTGAAGAACCAGGAAATTTTTCAAAAGTCCATCGCGGGATCTTCGTAACTACATAGTCAATGCTCGGTTCAAACGATGCAGGAGTTTCCTTAGTGATGTCGTTAGTAATCTCATCTAGCGTGTACCCAATAGCTAGTTGGGTAGCTATTTTTGCAATTGGAAAACCCGTTGCTTTCGATGCTAAAGCTGAGGATCTACTTACTCTAGGGTTCATTTCTATAACAACCTGTTCGCCTGTGTTTGGATCTACGGCGAACTGCACGTTCGAACCGCCTGTTTCAACTCCGACACGACGTAAACACGCAAATGCAGCGTCTCTCATTATTTGATATTCAACATCAGTAAGTGTTTGTGCTGGAGCAACTGTTATCGAATCACCGGTATGAACACCCATTGGGTCCAAATTTTCAATTGAACATATGACGACGCAATTATCTGCCTTGTCACGCATTACCTCGAGTTCGAATTCCTTCCATCCAGCTATTGACTTTTCAATCAAGATTTCATTTATGGGACTAGCTTCAATACCTCGTTCCGCAATTTTTTCAAACTCTTCATTTGTTGAAGCTATACCCGTTCCCTTGCCACCCAGAATGTAAGCAGGCCTAACTATCAAAGGCAGTCCAACTTCATCAGCAATTTCTCGCGCTTCTTCCATATTTCGAGCAACTCCTGAAGCTGGAACTCCAAGTCCAATTTCTGTCATTGCTACTTTGAATTTTTCCCTATCTTCTGCAGTTGCAATCGCATCAGCATCTGCACCAATAAGCTCAACATTGTTTTCTTCTAGTATTCCTTCTTCTACGAGTTCACGAGCAAGGTTTAGAGCTGTCTGTCCACCAAGCGTCGGTAATAAAGCATCAGGTTTTTCCTTTTCGATGATTCTCTTTATTACATCCACTCTTAAGGGTTCAATATAAGTTGCATCAGCGAAATCAGGATCTGTCATAATCGTTGCTGGGTTAGAGTTAGCTAGCACTACTCGGTAACCCTCTTCCTTCAAAACACGACACGCTTGGGTTCCTGAATAGTCGAATTCACACGCCTGACCAATCACTATCGGTCCTGATCCAATCAGAAGAATGCTTTCTATGTCATCTCGCCTAGGCATCAGACTTACCCTGCCTTATCCAAAAGATCTTCAAATTGTTCAAAAAGATAGCTGCTGTCATGAGGTCCAGGTCCAGCTTCCGGATGGTATTGCACACTAAACGCTGGAGCTTTTAGACAATTAATACCAGCTACGGTTCCATCATTTAAATTAACGTGCGTTACTTCTGCATCTTTAATGGAACCTTCCACGACACAATAATTGTGATTCTGACTGGTTATCTCAACTACGCCAGTTTGTAAATTCTTTACAGGATGGTTACCACCATGGTGTCCAAAAGGAAGTTTGAAAATTTCAGCTCCCAAGGTTTCCGCTAAGAGTTGATGCCCTAAACAGATCCCGAAAATAGGTACCTTTCCGAGAATCTTCTTTATATTTTCTCGAATATAATCCAAAGGTTCTGGATCCCCAGGGCCATTCGATAGAAAAACTCCATCAGGTTTCATATCTAGAACAACCTCGGATTCCGTGTCCGCTGGCACTACTGTAATCTCACCCAAATTTGACAAATGTCTAAGAATGGTCGATTTGATGCCAAAGTCATAAGCAACAATTTTTCTCTTGCCGGCACTTGAAGGAACTTTATAAATTTCCTTGCAAGTAACTGTTTTTACTAGATCTATCTTGTCAGTTCCTGGTTCTCTGATCGCAGCGAGTTTCAACTCTTCAACATCCACTGTTCCAAATGCACCTGGCATGGCACCGAGGTTCCGTATGTGTCTGGTTAACCTCCGAGTATCTACACCAGCTATTCCAGCAATCCCTCTTGAGCTAAGCATTTCATCAAGACTCTGAGTCGCTCTCCAATTGCTGTGCCTTCTACTCAAGTCTCTTACAACCATGCCTCTGCAGAAAGGTTGCGAACTTTCGTTGTCATCATCATTAGCGCCGTAATTTCCTATGTGTGGGTAAGTGAAAGTGATTATCTGTCCGGCGTATGAAGGGTCTGTTATAACTTCCTGGTAGCCACTAAGCACCGTGTTAAATACAACCTCTCCAGAAACAAGACCTCCTTCAGGAACAGCCCCTATCATCTCCCCTGCGAAAATTGTTCCATCTGAAAGAACTAGATTCGCTTCAACTATTTTTATTTGATCTTTTTTCACTTCGTAGATTCTCCATCAAAAACAACTAGAAGTCCGTTATTTAGAGTGTGACGAACACGTCCCCTTAGATTCCAGCCTTCATATGGAGTATTTGAACTCCTGCTGGACATTTGTTTTCCTGAAACTGTCCATGTCTCGTCTAGATCGATTACACATAGGTTCGCTGGATTTCCTTTCTCCACTGTCATTCCGTGTCTATCATCCACTCCAGCTATTTTTGCTGGCTGCCACGAAAGCATCCCCAATACCGCCGGCAGATCAAGTCCGCTGTATTCAAGAGAAAGAGATAATGCCGTTTCCAGCCCCAACATCCCAGGTGGAGCTTGATCAAATGGCATTTCTTTTGAATGCTGGCTGTGGGGTGCATGATCTGTTGCAATTGCATCGATAGTGCCGTCTGCAAGTCCTTCTTTTATAGCTTTTAAATCAGATTCTGTTCTCAAAGGAGGGTGAACCTTAAAAACAGGGTCGTAACAACTGCATGCTGAGTCTGTAAGAGTGAAATGATGCGTAGTCGCTTCAGCAGTAACAGGTAAGCCCAAAGCTTTCGCTTCTCTAACCATTTGCACCGAACCCGACGTTGAAAGGTGCTGAAAATGAATTCTTGCTCCTGTCATTTTTGACAATGCAATATCACGCATGACCATCAACTCTTCAGCCTCAGCAGGTTGCCCTGGGATCCCCAATAGCGAAGACCACTCCCCTTCGTGCATATACCCACCTTCGGCAAGTTCATGAACCTCGCAATGTTGAGCCAGTACCACGGGTCTACCTAACCGAGACTCAAGGCCTGTGCTGTACTCCATCAAATGGCGCATCAGTTGCGGATCTTGCACGCCTGTTCCATCATCGGTAAATATTCCTATTCCACTATCTACCAACTCCCCCATCTGGACCATTTCTTTTCCTTCTCGCCCTACTGTCATCGCAGCTGAAGGGATAATTTCACAAGATGACTTCCTCCCAAGAGTTCTTATTTGTTCAACTACAGCAAGACAATCAGTTGCTGGTTCAGTGTTCGGCATTGCCACGAGTGCCGTAAATCCTCCCATCGCCCCTGAGCGTGCACCCGTTTCTATAGTCTCTGCTTCTTCATTTCCGGGTTCACGAAGATGCACATGAAGGTCGACAAGCCCTGATGTGATTACACAACCTGAACAATCAACCTCTCTGTCTCCTTCTAACTTTTTCCCTGTGTCAATGATCTTTCCGTCTGGACCGATAGACACATCTAGAGATCTTTCACCCTTCCTGTCTAAGATCTTTCCGCCTTTTAAAACAATGTTCATCTCTACACTTCATCCTGTTGTATTGTTTCGTGCTGCCCTAGAAGCATGAAAAGAACTGCCATTCTTAAAGAAACCCCATTTGTAACTTGATCAAGGATTATGGATCTTGCATCCATTGAAACTTCAGCAGTCAGTTCTACTCCTTGATTCGTTGGACCTGGATGAAGTATTAGTGCGTCTTTAGCCAGCATCTCACATCTGCGTTCATTTAAACCGAAATCTTTCGCATATTCTCGCAAAGAAGGGATCAGCCCTTTGCTGTGCCTCTCGGACTGCATTCTTAGCAGATAGCAGGCATCTAAATCCGAAATAACGTCATCCAAAACATTTGAAACTTCAACTGGCCAGTTTTCTATTGATGAAGGCATCAGAGTCTGTGGAGCTATGAGCGTAACTTTCGCTCCCAAAGATGAAAAAGCTAAAACATTCGACCTCGCAACTCGCGAATGTCTTATGTCTCCAACTATCCCGATCGACATCCCATCTAATGCCCCTCGTTGCTGTTTTAACGTGTAACAGTCGAGCAATGCTTGTGTTGGATGCTCATGACACCCATCTCCTGCATTCACAACTGAAGCATCAGTCCATTCTGAGACTCTTTGTGGAGTTCCGGCCATCCCGTGTCTGACGATCAAAACGTCAGCACCGTATGAACTTATTACTTCCACTGTGTCTCTAAGGCTTTCACCTTTCGAAAGCGACGATGAACCCGCTGAAAATGTCAGAGTGTCTGCTGAAAGCCGACGTGCTGCAGATTCAAATGAAAGCCTGGTCCTAGTAGAATCTTCAAAAAACACTGAAGCTACAGTTCGTCCCCTTAGTGCTGGAACTTTTGGTATCGGCCTTTTCCCTATCTCTGCAAACCTGTCAGTCAATTCGAGGATTGTTTCCAGTTGCTCTCTGGTTGTACCTTCTATCCCTAAAAGATGCTTAGTTAAATTTGGAGTAGTTGCAACGCCTAAACTCATTTCCGCATCACTCCTATATCCACTCCCTCTTCAGTCACATCTACCAGTTCATCAATTCTTGTAGGTAAATTTTTGCCTACATAGTCTGGCCGTATAGGCAATTCTCGGTGACCTCTATCTACCATCACTGCAAGCTGAATTGCTCTAGGACGACCAAAGTGGCAAATAGCGTCGAGAGCAGCGCGAATCGTTCTACCTGTGAAAAGAACATCATCTGCGATCACTACTATTTTGCCGTCTATGAAATCAGGCAAATTTGTTACTGCTTCTGGAACAACTGGTCTTAAACCAATATCGTCTCTATGCAAAGCTACGTCTAAACAACCAGATTCAATTTTTCTTCCCTCGATTTCTTCTAGTGCTTTTACGAGATTTTCTGCTACTTTTACTCCGCCTGTCTGCAAGCCCACTATAAGAATGTCTTCTGACCCTTGGTTTCTTTCAATCACCTCATGAGCCATGCGTCGTATCGCTCTTCTCATGTCGTCTCGTGTCATAACACGAGCGCTTGCAACAAAAACGCCCCCGAAAGGGGGCGTCATACGTCTTTCTCGGTCGGCCATAGGCCTTATCTCCTTGATCCGTATGGGCCTCACTAGGACCCGTTTGACGGCCAACCACTACCATATACGCGTACGCAGGGTATTTGCGTATTCATGCTTAGAAGAAATTTATTTTAAGAGTCTCAGCTTAATAAATTTTTCAACAAGGATTTCTATGATCTGACTTGATCTGCGATTTGAGAAAGTAACCCGTTTACAAAACGTTTGGAATTCTCCGTTGAATACTCGCCAGCCAGTTCCACTGCCTCGTTAATAACTGTTGCTATTGAAGTTTCAGGGAAATTGAGTAACTCAAGTACCGCTAGTCTTAGTAAGGCTCGATCCACAACTGGCATCCTTTCCAAACGCCATTCGTCTGCATTTCTTTCGATCAGTGAATCTATTTCCTCTTGTTTCGATGATATTCCTTTGATTAGGTCAGAAACATAACTCTCTGGCTCTACTGGTTGTTCGTTCAGAACTTCTAAATTTTCCCTTCCTTGAGTTTCAGCCGCGTAAAGAATTCCTAATGCTGTTTCTCTGTCTTCACGTCTAGACCCAAAACCACTACTAGTTCCTGATGGCATTATTCAGACCTCTGCCGACAGCCGTTATCACTAAACACGGCTTAGATATTCACCTGTTCTGGTGTCAATCTTCACTTGTTCATTTGGCTCGACAAAAAGCGGTACCTGAACAACTAATCCTGTCTCAAGAGTCGCAGGCTTTCTAGCTCCAGAAACCCTGTCACCTTGAACTCCAGGTTCTGTCTCAGCGATCTTTAATTCGACCGCTGCCGGTAATTCAACTCCCACAATTTCGCTTCCGAACATTAACATCTGCGCTTCACTTTGTTCCGCCAGATAATTGACAGAGTCCCCAAGAGTTTTTGGCTCTATTGACATCTGTTCGAAGGATTCAGAATCCATAAAAACATAATCATTTCCATCTCTGTATAACAACTGCATGGAACGCTTATCGATAATTGCTCGTTCTACTTTTTCTCCAGCTCTGAAAGTTCTATCAACTACTACACCATTTTGCATGCCTCTTAAAGTGGTCCGTACAAAAGCATGACCTTTCCCCGGTTTGACGTGTTGAAACTCCACGACTTGATATAACTCATTGTCCAACTCAAGCGTCATCCCATTTTTTAAATCATTTGTTGTTATAACAGGCATTTTCTTTTCTCTCGTAATTAAATTATTTTTGGAGAGTGAGTTAGGAACTCACAACCTTGTTCAGTGACAATCACGGTATCTTCCCATCTAACACCACCTACATCAGGCAAATAGACTCCAGGCTCGACTGTTACTACTTGCCCTGCGCGAAGAGTATCATCTGTAAGTCCAGAAAGAGTAGGAGCTTCATGAATATCAAGGCCCACTCCATGGCCAGTCCCGTGTGTAAAAGCTTCAGCTAAGCCAGCTTCATCTAGCACTCCCCTGCAGGCAGAATCAACATCTGCATTCGGTACGCCTTCTTTTACTGTTTCTAATCCTGCTTTTTGCGCTTCCAAGACCACCTCAAGCATTTCGGCTGGGCGACCCGTTCCTGTGCCTCCTATGCGGGTTGAGCGAGTCATATCTGATCTATAGCTTTTATAGAGAGCCCCCATATCGCAAACTACAAGATCTCCTTCAGACAAGATTCGGTCGCCAGGTCTCGCATGGGGACGAGCACTATTAGGACCTGCGGCGATAATTGTTTCAAAAGCAGTCCCTTCAGCTCCATGTTTTACCATCGCGTCGTCTAACGCAGTAGAAACCTCTTTCTCGCTAACTCCCGTTTCAAGCATCGGCCAAATCTCAGCTAGTGCTTTATCAGCTATTTCCGCTGCCGTTTTCATCAGATCTATTTCGCCTTTGTCCTTGATTTGTCTTAGATCCTCGACAAGACCTTCGGTAAATACCAATTCTGAATTTTCAAAAACCTTTTCAAAACTCTTCATTCGCGCCCAAGTTACGGATTGAGCTTCAAGTCCAACGCTTCTAGTCATTCCAGAAACCGTCTTGAGTCTTTCAGACTGCTTTGAACCAACCATTTCAACTTCAATTTGAGCACCCGATTTTTCGACTTCTTCAACTGCTTGTTCTCCATAACGCCCGTCCACCAGAAGTAAAGATTTATCTTTATCAATCCAAAGTAAGCCGGCAGAACCAGTGAATCCTGAAAGATAGTAAATGTTCGTAAGTGAAGTAACTAACAAGGCTTCGCATCCCGCTGATTCAAATTTCTCAGCAAGTCTCGAAAGTCGACCTTTCATGTCAAAATCAAAATTGAAATTATTTGTCATTCTTTAATCATGCCCGCCATTGCATCAATTGCCATTTGATAGCCTTTTGCCCCAAATCCAGCAATAGTACCTGAGCTTACTGGAGCTACAACAGAGGTGTGCCTCCATGGTTCTCTTGATGCTGGATTAGAAATATGCAGTTCTATAATTGGTCCATCAAAACTGGCTAAAGCATCATGTATTGACCATGCATAATGCGTGAAAGCTCCGGGATTGATGATAATTCCTGAGCATCTATTTCGAGCAGCGTGGATCGAGTCGACCAGCTCACCTTCATGATTAGATTGAAAATGCTCAAGCGAAAATCCTATTTCAGCTGCTTTATTTTTAGCTGCTTCGACATGATCTTCTAAAGTTTCGCTCCCGTAAGTTTCAGGTTCTCTTTCCCCTAAAAGATTTAAATTTGGCCCAGACAGAAGTAATAAAATTGGCTCGCTCATACTTTCCTCCACTTCTTATTCAAAATCATCGAACTTTATTAAGGGTCTCTTTTATGAGACTCTCTTCTATACCTTTCACAATTTCCAAACCGTTTGGACCATCTAAAACAAAAGTAAAGCCGTCCACTGCTTTTTTGTCTCGCGTCATCGCAAATAATAAATCCTCTTCGCTCATTTTTTCAGGTAAAACACTGGGAAGGCCATAGCTCTCAACTATGTGACGATGCTCTGAAACTCTTTCATAATTTATGCGTTCTAAAGCATGAGAAAGTTCGGCTGCATATATCAGCCCTATCGCCACTGCTTCTCCATGTTTAATCTCATAATTGCCAATATTTTCAATAGCGTGACCTAAAGTATGGCCGTAGTTGAGCAGGGCTCTTTTACCTTGCTCCTTTTCATCCTCTACGACGATCTCGGCTTTTATCTCAACCGCTCTTGAAATCCTGTCTTCTAGCTCCATTTGAATCAGTCGATCACCAGTCAAAAAATGGTATTTAGCCAACTCTCCCAAACCTGAACGCAATTCACGTTCAGGAAGAGTATCCAAAGTGTCAAGATCACATATAACACCAGACGGCTGCCAGAAGGATCCCATTAAATTTTTACCTTCAGGAAGATTAACCCCTGTTTTACCACCTACAGCAGCATCAATTTGCGCTAATAAAGTTGTAGCTACGTGTATGACTGCTACCCCTCTGTGATAAGTGGCAGCAGCGAATCCTGCTACATCGGTGACCACTCCACCTCCTACCCCTATGACCACATCGGCTCTAGTCAAGCCCCAAGCGGCAAAAGCGCTGCAAAGTTCTCCAACTGTTGTCAAAGATTTAGATTCCTCTCCGTCAGCAATTTCGAAAACCTTATGTTCGATTCCAGGTTCTACAGATATTCCAATTTTTGACTGTGTAACAATTGCAGCACGATGCGCTCCTGGAGGAATCAGACTTGGCAATCTGTCCTTCGCTCCATTCCCAATAATGACCGGATACTCAATACCACTAGGTAGCGCTACTTTGACTTCATTCATTTTCTATACCTAGGTGCGACTTTAAACTATCGAACAACAACTCAGAAACATTTGAAGCTTTCATGTTGTTCGTATCTATAGTCAAGTCTGCTATTTCTGAGTAAAGATCTGCTCTTTCTGCATCTAGTTTTGTAAGTACTTCTAACGGATCCTTTCCAATTAAAAGCGGCCTTGTGGAACGTTTACTCACGCGTTTGACCAAAGTTTTTATATCAGTACGAAGCCAAATAACAAAAGATTTTTCCTGCAATAACCTTCGATTTGAAGACCTCTCTACGATTCCTCCACCTGTAGAGATAACCAAAGATTCTGAAGCCGAAAGTTTAGATTCGAGAGCTTGCTCCTCAAGGTCCCGAAAAACCTTTTCTCCTTTTTCAGCGAAAATTACACCTATACTCCGACCTGCTTGATTTGTTATTGCTACATCAAGATCTACATGATCATAATTCATCAACTTTCCAAGCAATGATCCGATCGTGGATTTACCTGAACCCATGTGGCCCACCAAAGCAATGTGACGTAATTTTTCTTTAGTCATCTATTTAGATTATCTATTTACTGACACTCAACTGAAATGATTAGTTAAATGTTTATTATTGTGCTTAATTTTCGATTTCATCTAAAGCTGCTTTTCTCATAGCTTCCACAGGTGCGTCCTTGCCAGTCCAGAGTTTGAATGCCTTAGCAGCTTGAAAAATCAACATTGACAGACCTCCATGAACTTCCACTTCTCGATCTCTAAGTGCTTCCATCCAAGGAGTAGAAATGGGGTGGTAAATTAGATCTACAGCCAGTTGGCCTTTGGTAAGAAGATTTGGCTCTAGTGGAAAACTTGAAGTTCCTTCAGTGTCCGACATTCCAACTGGTGTTGCATTAATGACCAGATCAGCTTCAGAAACCACTTTAGGAATTTCGTTTTCTTCTACATGTCTACCAACTGAACCTGCTAGCTCGAGTGCATCGAGGGCTTTATTTTTAGTCCTATTAATTACAGCTATTTCCCGCGCTTCCGCTTTACCCAGCGAATAAATTATTGATCTCGCGGAACCTCCTGATCCGATTACTAAAACTTTCTTACCTGCAACATCCAGCCCTGCGTCATGCTTTACGGCATCCAAAAATCCATCTCCGTCAGTATTATGTCCTTTTAGATTCCCTGCATCATTAACTATGCAGTTGACCGCTCCCAACGATTGCGCACTATCACTAATTTCGTCAAGCAACGAACAGACTCTCGCTTTGTGCGGCATAGTTACAGAAAGTCCTGCTATACCCAAGGCTCTAATTCCACCGATAGCATCTGCAAGTTTCTCTTCAGGTGTCTCAAAAGCTGTGTAAACCCAGTTTATTTTTGCTTCCCTGAAGGCGGCGTTTAGTATCACGGGTGATAGGGAATGTTTTACTGGATTTCCGATGACTCCCACTAATACTGTTGACCCATTAATTCTCATAATGAAATTATCGCAGATCTAACCGCACCCTAGATCTTTATTTACGCATATTTTCCGTGCTTTTTCAAAGTCATCTGCAGTGGTAGCAAATGTGTGAGCACCTATAACCCCATTTTGATCAGTTCTTACGTAATAAAGCCAGTCGCCTTCAACAGGATTAAGAGCTGCTTGAATTGACGCTCTGCCAGGTGCTGAAATAGCTGTCGGTGGGAGTCCACTCGATACGCGTGTATTCCATGGGGAGTCATATTCCAAATCTTCCACACTTAGTTCCTGTCCGGCAGTTTTACCGACGGCATAACGAGATGTCGCGTCTATACCCAACCTCCAACCTCTTTTTAGTCGGTTGTAAATGACTCTTGCTATCATCGGTCTCTCTTCAGCTAGTTGTGCTTCTTCTTCAATCAATGAGGCAATGATTAAGGCTTCATAGGGATTAATACCAAGGCTTCTTGTTTTTTTCTCTATTTCTTCTTCTTCGATAACTTTCAAAAATTGTTGATGCATTCGCAATAAAAGACTCATCTCATCCGAAACTGTCGCTTCATCTAATTGATAAGTGTCCGGAAATAATAATCCTTCTGCTAGAAGAAATGAAAGATTAGACGGGTAATGCTCCCATTTTAGGCGATCATCTAAAAGTGAAATCCGAAGCTCTTCCTCATCGAAATCAGGCAATGACCCCAACAAGCGCTTAGTTATTTGCTCTAAAGTCAGCCCTTCAGGAACTGTTACCCGTATAACTTCTTCTGGGATCGGGCCTTTCCGAAGCTCTACCACTGTGTCTTGGAAACTGGAATGCTCTTTAAGTAAATACCGCCCTGCTTGGAAAGAATAATCCTCGCCTGGAGTGCAATTCAAAAACCTTTTAAGCACTGAAGGGCACCTCATCCATTGCCTAAACATCGTCGGGTTATCAATTATCTCCAAATCTCCTAAAGTCGCTATTACATCATTCGTAGTCCAACCATCTTCAATCGAAAATTCAATTTCCATTCCAGGTGCTTGGTTGGGTTCAACCTGATCATCTATCCAATTCTCAAGTCTTGTCCAACCACTCAGAAAAACTACGAGTACAACCAAAGCCACTAATCCCCAGCGAACTATGGGCCCCATAGCGGGACGGTAGCGAACCCATCGAACGTCTGGTCTAATTTCATAATCGTCGTCACTTAAATAGAACTCTTCGAAGTTGTCATCCTCTTCATGAAGAAAACTTTTTTCATAAGGCTCTTCGATTGGTGTTTCCTCTGTCACCCGTCTCCGTTCAAGTTCGGTTGTCTAGCCATGATTGCAGAATTACTGATGCTGCGACCTGGTCTATCACTTCGCGTTGTCTCTTACTGTCTATGCCCTGCAAAGACAACTCTTGGGCTGCTATTACTGTTGTTAAACGTTCATCATGTATATCTACTGGGACAGAGACAATGGAAGCCAATTCTTGCACTTCTTCCTCAACAGCCTTAGCGGCTGGGCCTTTATCTCCATTTAATGAATATGGCATTCCAACAACAACGCACTCTGCTTCCCATTCAGATACCAAGTCACTAATTTTTTTGTGATCCTCTTTAATGTTTTTTGAACGTGTTAAAACTTGCAGAGGTGTAGCCACTTTCCCATCATTATCGCTTATTGCGACTCCGATCCTTTTGCCTCCCAGGTCTATCCCTAAAGCTCTCACTTGATCAACCCGCTTGGGCAACTGCTCTAGCTTGCTCTAATGCTTCTTCAAGATTTTCTGGATTCTTGCCACCAACTATTGTGAGTTCAGCATTTGGTCTTCCGCCACCACCTATTGTTTTAGCTGCTTCAGCCAAAATAGTTCCTGCATTTAAACCACTGTCAATCTCAACAGCAGCTATCAAAGCAGCGCCTCCTTCGGTCGGTGCAGTTCCTAATATCACAGCTTTAACCGATTCTTGACTTCTTACAGCAACTGCTAATTCTCTCAAACTCTCTCTATCTATGCTCTCGATAATTGAAACAACTATTCCGTCTTCCGCGTTTTCTGTGAGGTCGTTAACCATCCCCAATGCTTCTTTACGTTTTAAATTTTGAACTTCATTTTTCAACGATTTCAGCTCATCCATTTTTCTTTGGATTCCATCGACTAAATCTTCACTCGATACCCCTACAAGGTCTGCTGAACGCGAAATAAGACTCTCAGCTTGCCTCAAATTTTCAACTGTAGATGTTCCAGTAACTGCCTCTAATCTTCGAATATTTGAACCTATGGAACCTTCAGAAACAATTTTTACTAATCCAATATCACCCAATGCCGAAACGTGTGTCCCTCCGCAAAATTCAAGAGACTTCGCTCCAGCCTGTAAAACTCGGACAGTCTCACCATACTTGTCACCGAAAAAAGCTACCGCTCCTTTCTCTTCGGCTGCTTCACGTGTCATTTCTTCATGACTGCATTCAGAATTGTTAAGTATTTCGGAATTGACAAGATCCTCCACAGAAGAAATCTGCTCGCCAGTTAACGCCTCAAAATGACTGAAATCGAAACGTAAACGATCTGGGCCCACGTATGAACCTTGTTGTTTTACGTGGTCCCCCAAAATCTCTCGTAAAGCCCAGTGGATTAAGTGCGTAGCCGTATGATTCCGACGAATTCGCGATCTTCTATCACTATCAACTTCAGCATTTGCCTCCTGACCTAGCTCTAAATGACCTTCCAACAATTCATATTGATGCACATGTATCGCATCTAGGGCGAGAGTCGTATCAACAATTTCAATTTTGGCAGTTTTCGTAGAAATCATTCCCGTATCACCTATCTGACCACCAGACTCGGCATAAAAAGGTGTTGCTTCAAGTGCTATTAGATTTTCATCAAAATATACGACGGTTGAATCATTACTAGTTTTGTCATAGCCGACAAAATTAGTTGGACCTTTTTCATCAAGAACTTTCCTTAGCTCACCAGTCTCATCAATGCTTATCGCATCTTTGCGAGCAGAACGAGCTCTGTCTTGCTGACTCGCCATCGATTCTTTGAATCCTTCAATATCGACCTCAATAGATCTTTCTTCACAAATTTCCTCAGTTAACTCAAGAGGGAATCCATAAGTGTCATGCAATTTGAAGGAAACTTCACCACTAAGTGTTTTGTTTTCCCCAAGGTCTGATATTGCTTCGTCAAGAATCAGTAACCCCGATTTTAAAGTTTCACGGAACCTGTCTTCTTCTCTGCTCAAAACCTCCTGAATGAACTCGATGTTTTGTTTAAGCTCGGGATAATCAGGCCCCATAATTGTCACAACTGATTCTGCTAGTAATGGCATCACAGAATCTTCAAGTCCTAACAACCATGCGTGTCTTACAGAACGACGAATAATTCGTCTAAGCACATAGCCTCTATCTTCGTTGCTTGGAAAAACTCCGTCACTTATCAAAAATGTGGAAGAGCGAGCATGGTCAGCAATAATTCTCATTGAAATATCAGACCTTGCTTCCTCTCCATATGAAATTCCCGCCAATTGGCTTATTTTTTCAATAATCTTTGAAATTTCATCTGTTTCCCAAACAGAATTGACTCCTTGCATTACTGTCAAAATTCTTTCTAAACCTAAACCTGTGTCTATAGCCGGAGAAGGAAGTGGCGTCGAAGACCCATCAGAGTGTTGTTCGAATTGCATAAATACTAGATTCCAAATTTCGATGAAACGCTCTTCATCTCCGTGTGCTGGTCCGCCATCAGCACCAAATTCTGGTCCTTTGTCCCAGAAAATTTCTGAACAAGGTCCGCAAGGGCCAGTTTCAGCCATCTTCCAATAGTTGTCTTCTCCTAAGCGTTGAATTTTTTCGGGGGACACACCCACTTCATTTATCCAAATCTCCTCAGCCTCATCATCACTTTCATGAACTGTTACCCAAAGCCTGTCAGGATCCAAACCAAGATTTTCTGTTACAAATTTCCATGCATAAGAACATGCATCAGATTTGAAATAGTCTCCAAAACTGAAATTTCCCATCATTTCGAAAAAAGTTAAATGTCGACTCGTTCTTCCGACCTCATCAAGATCGTTATGTTTCCCACCAGCTCTAACACATTTTTGAACAGTTACTGCTCGCGGCCATGGGGCTGGCTGTTCACCGATTAAATACGGTTTGAACGGCACCATACCAGCCACTGTGAAGAGCAACGTCGGGTCATGAGGTATGAGGCTTCCTGATGAAACTATTTCATGGTCGCGTGCAGAAAAGAAATCAGTGAATTCTTTGCGAATTGCTTTTGCGGTTGACGGCAACTTTCCCATAAAACAAGCCTAGCGCTATGAAGTCAAGCAAATAGGTAGGTCTACACTCAATTATGCCGTTGGGGTCTTACTGGTCTGTGTTGTCGTCTCAAATAGCTCTCGTGTCCGTTTATGGAAGAAGTAAAATTTTTCCTGTTTCTGGTAATAAAATCTGATTCTTGACTAACAAGTCTTTTCCGAAATCTCTCAAATACTTCAGTTCTTTTATTGAATATTTCCTCTGGAACGAATCCAAGTTTAGAAATCGTGTTTCGCACATATTTATTTACAGTCCGACGAAAACGATTCTCCATCCAATTTGAAGCAAGAACTCCTAAAGACCACCCCAGAAGCAGCCAAAACAAACGCCTCCGCATTAGTTTTGCCCCTCTGGAGTAACTTCCGTATTCGTAGTTTCTTTTCGTCCAGTCATTCTTTCTAATACCTGCTCTTCAAATCCATGTTGCGAAGGTTTGTAGTAAATATTTGATTCGACCTCTTCGGGTCTATATTTTTGCTCAACCCAACCCCTCGGGTCGTTATGTGGATACTCGTAACCTTCTCCGTGTCCAATGCTTGATGCTCCACTGTAATGCGCATCTCTCAAATGTGGGGGAACACGCCCTTCACCTGGTGAAGAAACATCTTGCATAGCTGAAGTCAAAGCGAGAGTTACTCGATTAGATTTCGGAGCTGTAGCTAAATGGATTACAGCTTGAGCCAAATTAAGTTGAGCTTCAGGAAGACCAACAAACTCGACCGCTCTTGCTGCAGAATCTGCGATGAGTAAACTAGTTGGGTCTGCCATGCCAATGTCTTCACTGGCGAGAATAACTAAACGGCGAGCTACAAATCTAGGATCTTCACCTGCTTTCAACATGCGAGCCAGCCAGTAAAGCCCTGCATCAACGTCAGACCCTCGGATGCTTTTTATGAAAGCGCTAATTATGTCGTAATGGTCGTCTCTGCCATAACGGATAGCTTTAGCTCCTAGAGAGGCCTCCACATCTTTTAATGTTATTTTTTTCTCACCACGCCCAATAGCTATAGCAGAAGCAACTTCAAGACTCGTTAAAGCTTGCCTACCATCTCCTGCAGACCGGTCTGCTAACAAATCCAAAGCTTCAGAATCAGCTTTTACACCTTCTTCCTCTACACCTTTCATAAGTAGTTCCACAATCGAATCTCTATCTAAAGGCTCAAGCCGGAATAATGTTGATCGTGAAAGCAGGGGTGCGTTTACTTCGAAATACGGATTCTCAGTCGTTGCGCCTATTAAAACTATCAAACCAGATTCAACTGAAGGCAATAAAGCATCTTGTTGAGATTTATTAAAACGATGAACTTCATCTAAAAAAAGTATTGTTCCTACGCCTGCCTCACCTAGGCGTATTTCTGCAGCCGCTACTAATTCTCGAACGTCTTTTACACTTGCAGAAACAGCCGACATCTCATGAAAGTCTTGTTGTGTTACTCGTGCGATAACTCTGGCGATTGTAGTTTTACCGGTTCCTGGAGGCCCCCAAAGTATTAAAGATGAGAGCTTGTCAGTTTCAATGAGCTGTCGGAGAGGCTGATCTTTGCCAACAAGATGTTTCTGACCGACTACCTCATCTATCCTTAATGGTCTTAGACGATCTGCTAAAGGTCCTCTATTTTTAAGATGCTCTTTCGCTACGTGTGTAAAAAGATCCTCAGTCACTCAATAGAACCTAGTTGAGTTCCATAGATCAATCAGTGCATCTCACGTCGATGGCGGTAAAACTTTCAAACCAAGTTCCTTTAGATGTCGGTCATCTATAGGTAACGGTGCGCTGGTAAGCGGATCTGAACCTGATTGAGTCTTAGGGAAAGCTATGACTTCGCGGATATTCTCTTCCCCTACAAGAATCGCTGTTAGTCGGTCTAGTCCGACGGCAAAACCAGCATGTGGTGGTGCTCCGAATTTAAATGCATCCAATAAGAAACCAAATCGTTTTCTAGCTTCGTCCGGTTCTATCCCAAGTGCAGTAAAGATTCTTTGTTGAATGTCTTGCCTGTGTATCCTCTCACTTCCAGATCCGAGTTCCCATCCATTCAAGACCAAGTCGTAAGCAAGTGAACGAATACCTTCGGTTTCTCCATTTTCCAAAAGAGCTAGATCGTCTTTATGTGGCATCGTAAATGGATGGTGCGAAGAAGATGGATTTCCGTTCTCATCCGTACCTTCAAATAAAGGAAAATCTATTACCCAAAGAAAATTAAATCCGCCTTCATTGATTGGCGGCTTTCCTATTTCTAATCTCACTAGACCTAGAACGTGGCAAACGGTAGACCATTCGTCAGCTACCAGAAGTAAAAGATCACCCTCTTCGCCAGACATCTCAGCCATAAGAGAGGATTTCTCTTCCTCGGAAAGAAACTTGGCTATCGGTGAAACCATTTCAGAGTTTTCTATTTTCATCCAAGCTAGACCTTTAGCTCCCCAATTCTGAGATTTGTCAGTTAGTTCGTCTAATCTGCTTCTTGAAAATTCTGCTCCTCCTGGAACACGTATCCCCTTTACACAAGGCGCTTGAAAGGCTCTAAACTCAGTGCTTTTAAAAATCTCTGTTAGTTCAACCAACTCAAGACCAAATCGTATATCTGGTTTGTCTGAACCGAATCGTTCCATCGCCTCTTGCCATGTCATCGATGGAATTGTGGTTATTTTTTCTCCGGTTACAGCCTCTGTAGCCATAGCAACTGCTGAAGAAACTATGTTTCTTACATCTTCACCATTCACAAAACTTGCTTCAATATCTAGTTGCATGAATTCATATTGTCTGTCCGCTCTTAGATCTTCATCTCTAAGGCATCTAGCTATTTGGTAGTACCTATCTACACCTCCAAGCATGCATAGCTGCTTGAAGATCTGAGGGCTTTGCGGCAGGGCATAGAAAGAACCTGGATCTTTTCTTGATGGGACCACAAAGTCTCTAGCCCCCTCGGGAGTACTAGCTACAAGCATCGGGGTTTCAACTTCCATAAAACCTTGTTCTTCCATTGCTTTTCGAACAGAACTCGTTACCAGTGCTCGTGCTTGTAAATTATTTTGAAGTCTGCTTCTTCTCAAATCTACGTATCGGTGTCTGAGCCTTAAAACTTCATCTACATCTGTTCTGTCATCTATAGGAAATGGCGGAGGTTCAGATTCTGCTAGAACTATGACTTCAGAACCTTCAATCTCTATCCCCCCAGTACTCAAAGAGTCATTTACGGTCTCAGCTGGCCTTTCTCTCACTTTTCCTGTCACTTGGAGAACGTACTCTGAACGCAGGTCAGCGGCTCCTTGGACCACAACTTGAATAACTCCACTTCGATCTCGTAGATCTATAAATGCGAGATGTTCGCCATGTTCCCTACGTCTATCAACCCAACCACATAAAGTTACTTCCTTACCAACATCTTCGACTCCAAGATCTCCACACCTGTGTGACCGCATAGAGGTTTCATAGTTTGTCATCCGAGCCTCTTTTCAAGATTGGCAATAATTGAATCTGAGGCTATTTCCTCTTGGCCTTCTTCACCTCTTAGATCTCGAATCGTAACAACTCCTTTTTGCACTTCATCCTCTCCGATTATTAATGCGACTTTTGCGCCGCTTTTATCAGCGGCTTTCATCTGGGCTTTCATTGAGCGATCTCCAAAAGATCTATCGACTTTGAAACCTTTTTGTCTGAGCTGATCTGTAATAACTAGTGAGTTTTCTCCACCAGTTGTATCCACAACATAAATTTGCAACAACTGTTCTGAACCTATGAAAGTTTTTTCCGCTTCGCATGCCATTAAGGTTCTGTCTAAACCTAAAGCGAAACCAACGCCAGGCGTTTCTGGAGCTCCCATTTCTGCGGCAAGACCGTCATAACGACCCCCGCCTCCAATTGCATCCTGTGCTGCGTCAATACTTTTAGTTGTGAACTCAAAAGTAGTTTGAACATAATAGTCAAGGCCTCTAACAAGGTTTGGAGTTACAGCGTAAGGTATTTTCAATTTCTGTAAACCTTCTTGAACCTTGTCGAAATGGTTGTTTGCTTCAGCTGATAGATGTTCGAGAATGCTAGGAGCTTCAGAAACCACTTCTATATCTTCGTTGCGTTTGGAATCTAAAACTCTTAACGGATTAGAAGCAAAGGTGTCTTGTGCTTCAGATGAAAGGTCTCCCTTTCGTTTATCCAAATATCCACTTAGCGCTTCTATATACATAGCTCGGTCTTGAGGAGTCCCAACAGAATTAACTAAAAGATCCACTTGTTTGAGACCTAAGGCTTCATAAAACCTCCACGCTATAGCCATAACTTCTACATCTAAATGCGGGTCATCTGTGCCTAATGCTTCAACCCCTACTTGATCAAATTGCCTGAATCGACCTTTTTGCGCCCTCTCATAACGGAAATTGGGTCCTGCATACCAGACCTTCCATGGCAAAGATGGACGATTCTCCGCATAAGATCGAACGATTGAAGCTGTTTGTTCAGGTCTTAAAGCTATATTTCTCCCACCTTTATCTTCAAAGTCGTACATTTCTTTCCTGACGACATCTGTACCATCACCAAGTCGTTGGAAAACCTCTATGTGTTCAAACATCGGTGGAACTATCTCTGCGTAACCGGCTTTACTAACAACTTCCGCAAACAAGTCTATGAATGACCGCCTTCGTTCAGAATCTGGCCAGATTAAATCTCTGGTACCTTTAGGGGCACGGTAAACGGAATTCTTCACAAGAATGAGGTTACTATTGTTGGCCTAGTTGTCACTGCCACTTAAAATTTGTTGTTCATCTCCCCCAGGAACTACTCGATACACGTCATACACGGAATCGATCTCACGGATGAAATATATGAGCCTATTGAGGTGTGTTGGATCGCTTATTTCGAAGTCAAACCGCATACGTGCTATTCGATCAGAAATATTCGTTGAAGTCTCAACTCCTATTACATTCACTTGGTTTTCTGACATCACATCACCCACATCTCTTAACAACCCAGGGCGATCTAGAGCTTTTATCTCAACTGAAGCCACAAAATAACCTTCTAAATGTTCATCCCATTCAACCTCAATCAGCCGATCTGGTTGATCGAAAGATAATGATGAAGCGTTTGCGCAATCACTTCTATGCACAGAAACACCGCGCCCTTTTGTAACAAAGCCCATAATTTCATCTGGTGGCACTGGCGTGCAGCATCTAGACAAACGAATCATAAGGTCGCTGAAACCTTCAACATGGACACCTACTTTCGTAGAGTCTCTTCGCTCTCTCTGAGGTTGAAAGACTGTTGCCTGTTCTTTGAAACGCTCTGGTTCCAATTCGTCCAATTCTTTTTCGATCTTTCCTATAACTGAACGCGCTGAAACATGATGTTCGCCGATTGCAGCAAATAAAGCTTCGAGATCTGAATAGTTGAGATCATTCGCCACCCTTAATAGGGTTTCGCCGTCTAACGTTTCTTTGACTGGTAAATCCGCTCTCCTTAATTCTTTGACAAGGTCATCATGTCCCGTATCAATAGCCTCGCTTCGTCGTTCCTGCGAATACCATTGTCTTATTTTGCTTGCTGAACGATGTGATGCAACGAACTGAAGCCAGTCTTTACTGGGGGCAGCTTCACTCTGCTTCGATGCAACTATCTCAACGGTTTGACCGGAAGCTAAACGAGTGTCAAGAGGCACTAGCCTTCCTTCTACTTTTGCGCCTACACACCTATGGCCGACTTCTGTATGTATTGAATATGCAAAATCGACCGGAGTTGAACCTATCGGCAGTGTAATTACATCCCCTTTGGGCGTAAAAATATACACTTCATCCTGTTCGAGATCTGTCTTAAGGTTGGCCATGAAGGCATTTGGGTCTGCTGCCTCTTCTTGCCACTCCACCATTCTCCCCAACCATTCCATTTCATCTGAAGGGCTTTTAATTTTGTAATCCCAATGTGAGGCAATTCCGAACTCCGCTCGCTGATGCATTTCTAAGGTCCGAATTTGAAATTCTGCTTGCTTTGCTTGTGGGCCAATAACAGTCGTATGCAAAGACTGGTAGAGGTTGAATTTTGGCATCGCAATGTAGTCTTTGAAACGACCTTGCACAGGTTTCCAAGTCGCGTGAATTGTTCCGAGAGCTGCGTAACAATCTCTCACGTTTTCAACTATCACTCGTATCCCTACAAGGTCATATATTTCCTCAAACGGCCTTCCTTTAACAATCATTTTTTCATAAATACTCCAAAGGTGTTTAGGCCTTCCAGATACATCCGCTTCGATTCCCATATCACTGAAACGTTCTTTCACATTTGCAACTAATTGCGTAAGATACATGTCTCTTTCGGGAGCACGATCTTGAACCATTTGTGCAATTTCGCTGTAACGCTTTGGATGAAGTGTCGCTAATGAAAGATCTTCTAACTGTACTTTTACATCTTGCATACCTAACCTGTTAGCTAACGGGGCATATATATCAAGAGTTTCTCTAGCTGTTCTTTCTTGTTTGAATTCCGGTAAAGCTGCAAGGGTCCGCATGTTATGCAAACGGTCAGCGAGTTTTATCACCAAAACTCTTAAATCTTTCGCTACTGCTACAAGCATTTTCCTCATACTTGCTGCTTGTTGATCTTCACGAGAATCAAAATTGATTCTGTCTAATTTCGTAACCCCATCAACTATGCTCGCGACTTCAGCACCAAAATCCCTTTCAAGGTCTTTTAGATCTATCTCTGTATCTTCGATCGAATCATGAAGTAAAGCCGCTCCTATGGTGACATCATCAAGACCTTGATGGGCAACGATGGTAGCTACAGCTAAAGGATGATGAACGTACGGCTCTCCAGACTTACGAGTTTGCCCTTCATGAGCGAGTACAGCAGTTTTATAAGCACGTTCTATCAGTGCAACATCACCTTTGGGATGACGTTCCAGGTAAACGTCAATTAAAGCGGCTGTTTCATCACTTTTTCCTGAAGCTCGACGGCGCCATGGAACAACTCGACGTGTCGCTACCATTTAGCGACGCTTCTTACGAGGTCTAGGAGGAATTACTCCAGAGTTTTGCATAGAAGCAGTCCGCCCACGTGCCGGACCCCTGACCCCTTCAATACGTTCTTGCCTCTTCAAATCTGGTTTAGATGCCTCTTGCCTGTCGATTTGTCGAACTTCCTGATACTTGATTCCCTTTTGTTCAAGCCGATTTCTTACTTGTTGCCATCTTTCTTCTCGTTCCTTAAGCCTCGAAACTAATGCCGACGCTAAAAAAATTGAAGAATATGAACCAACCAGTATTCCTACCAATAACGCAACACTAAACTCCTGCAAAGTAGTTGCACCCATTATAAATGCGCCGATCACGAGCAATGAAAGCACTGGCAAAGCTGAAGAAATACTTGTGTTTATTGATCTCATCGTCACTCTATTAAGTGCCAAATTCATCATCTCTGTGTAAGAATATTTTTCAGTTGCCCCTAATCTCCCTGTGATTTCTCTGACCTTGTCATAAACAACGATTGTGTCATACAGGGAATAACCCATGATCGTGAGGAAGGCAACTACCGTGGCAGGCGTGATTTCAAATTGAAAAAACGAATACACACCAACGCTGATGATGATGTCGTGGATTACTGCGACTAAAGCTCCTAACGCCATTTTCCATTCAAGACGGACCGTGAGATACACAGCTACTACGGCGAAAAATACAAGCAATGCTTTTACAGCTTTATTTGTTACATCCGATCCCCAAGTTGGACCAACCTGTTCGAATGTCTCAACCTCTCCAATCCGATTTTCTAATAGTTCTCTAAGCTCATTAGCTTTTTGAGGATCATCTATATCAGATCTGATTCTGGTTAAATCATCGCCTACTTTTTGCACTCTCGAATCAGCTGCTCCAATGCCTGAAAGTATCTCTCTGGTTTCTGAAACTGTCACGCCTGATGAACGAACTTCGTAAGAAGTTCCCCCCTCAAAATCAAGTCCCAAATTAAGACCGCGAAACACGAAAGAACCTAATCCAACTAGCAAAACAATCATGGAAGCTACAAGAGCTCGCTTCCATAAGTTTGGAAAGTTAACAGGGTTCTCACCTCGGTAAAGACTCTTTAGAGTTTTCATACCGTCTCCACCAAAGTTGAACTGGCCTTTGATCTTGACTCGCTTATTGCCCCAATAGCTGGCAAACCAAACCTTTTAGGATGATTTGCGAACCAATCAGTTTTGGCGAGTACTTTTACAATTGGACCCATAAAGAAATATGTTGCTACTAGGTCAAGTAAAGTTGCCAAACCTAGATAAAAAGCAAAACCCTTAACTGCTCCAACTGTAAGCCACCAAAGTAAAACCGCACCTATGAGTGAAGCCATATCTGCTTTAACTATCGTAGAAAAAGCAATTGGGAAGGCTCGATCTACTGATGAGCGAGCCGTTCTTCCATCAAGTACATCTTCTTTTAGATGTTCAAAATAAACAATGTTCGAATCAACTGAGACACCTATTGCAACAATTATTCCTGTTATCCCAGCAAGTGTAAGAGCGAGCCCTTCTTGGGTGCCTAAATGAGCGACAATCGCCCACAAAAGAGCCCCAGAAAGCAACAAACTCAACAGAGCCACTAAACCAAGCAGTCGATAATAAAACAGCATGAAAACCGCCACAAGAAACAGTCCTATGAGTCCAGCTTTGACTCCTGCATCCAGAGAGTCTTCTCCTATCGTTGCGGAAACAAGTTGAGTGTTTTCTGCTTCTAATTCAACTGGAAGAGATCCGTACCTTAATGCCAGTGCAACATTTTCAGCTTCTTCTTTTTCATAAGCCCCTGAAATGACTATTGCATCTCTTTGAAATTCAGGTGCTCTAATTTGTGGAGCAGTAATAATTTCTCCGTCCAAGACAATCGCTAGACGGCCATTTGTGAATCCTGGAAGTTGCGGGCATGCTTCCGATCCGACATAACATTGTGCTGAAACTGAATTAAAAGCGTCTATACCATTCTGGCCAGCATTAAGGACAAGACTTATTTGCCACTGATAGTCGAAAAAGTCAGCTCCTGCATCGCTAAGTGCATCTCCGGTTAACACACTCGGACCGAGAAGGTAACTAGCTCCTGGCTCATCCTGTGAGCTTAAAATCACGAAATTGTTAGCTTGGTCTGCTTCCTTTGGAGTTAATCCATCGATACCAACAACTGGTTGTATTTCGCCATTTATCGCTCCGGCGCAAGATGCTAATGGAGAGGCCTCATAGTTGTTTCCATCATTTCCAATATTCTGATTTCCAGCAGAAGAAAACACGTTACAAACAGGACGGAAACGCATTTCAGCCGTCGTGCCAACTAATTGCAGTGCCCTATCTTGATCCTTAACACCTGGCAGAGACACCATCACTCCTCCCGCTATGCGAGATATCTCTGGTTCTGCGACTCCTAAACCATCGACTCGGTTGCGTATGATTTCCACAGTCTGATCGAGCATGATTTCATCTGCTGGCTGAGTAGCAATAAGTCGAACAGACACTCCTCCCTGAAGGTCGAGACCAAGTAAAGGTTCATTCTTCCAAAGGACTGTCCCTGCTATTGAAGCAATAGTTATTGCCAAAATCCCTATGAGAAGAGTTAATTGTCGACGCATTCTAATTTTCCCTGAAGTAGTTAATCCTCTGAAGAACTCTCATCTAAATCTGTTTGAAATTTTCGGTCAACAGCGCTCCTTAGAACTTTTAATTCGAGATCTTGCGCTACCTCAAGCCATATAATTCCGCTTTCTTCCTCAACTTCTTTAACCACTCCATGGATACCTGAGTTGAGTAGCACTTCGTCGCCAGCTGCTAAGGAGCGCACTAAGGCTTGTTGTTCTTTAACACGTTTTTGTTGTGGTCGTATAAGAAACATATACATCAACAACATGATTACTATGAGTGGCAAAAATGACATTTGGTCTCTCTAATTTAGGGGATACTTACACTTATAGCTTACGCCGAGTGTGGATATTAAGGCTCGAACTAGCCGACTTACGACCAAATATCTAGAGTTTCTTTTCGAAACTGATCAAATTCATTTTCATTTATAGAAGTCCGCATACGCTCCACAAAATTTATAAGCCATGCAAGGTTGTGCAAAGTCAAAATACGTGCTCCAGTTGGTTCATCTGTAGCCATCAGGTGACGCAAATACGCCCTAGACCAATGGTTACCGGGGCTTTGGGGGAATCCGGGATCAAGCGGATCATCATCTTTCGCGAAGCGAGCGTTACCGATATTGATTCTTCCTTTTGACGTTAAAACAGTTCCGTGCCGAGCTAAGCGAGTCGGTAAGACACAATCGAACATGTCAATTCCTCTTTCAACAACATTGACTAAACCAACTGGATCGCCTAAACCCATAAAATATCTTGGTTGATCTTTAGGAGTTAAATCAGTTACTACTGATACCGAATCAAGCATTTCGCTCCTACCCTCGCCAACGCTCAATCCTCCTACTGCATAACCATCAAAACCAATTTCCAAAGTACGTTTTGTGCTCTCAGCTCTCAATACAGGGTTAATCCCTCCCTGGACTATTCCAAATTGGCTTTGACGAGTGGAAGCATCAGGGTGGTCAATAAAAGTTTTTCTTCCTCTCTCAGCCCATGCAGCAGTCATTTCTACAGAGTCTCTTATTGTCTCTTCAGGTGCTGGCAGGGCAGGACATATATCTAAAACCATCTGAATATCAGCTCCGATATCAGCTTGTATATCAGCAGAACTTTCTGGTGTTAATTTATGGAAAGAACCGTCGTATACAGAACGAAATGTCGCGCCTTCTTCATCTACTTTAGGATCAAGTGAAAAAATCTGGTAACCACCTGAATCTGTTAATGTCAAACCTGTCCAATTTGCAAACGATGCTATACCACCAGCATTTTTTACTATTTCCGCCCCAGGTCTGAGCATTAGATGATAAGTGTTAGCTAAAACTACCTGAGCACCGAGATCTTCTAGATCAAAAGAAGACAAGTGTCTAACTGACCCTCTTGTTCCCACCGGCATGAAACAGGGTGTTTTAAAAGAACCAGTTGCAAGCCTCACAATGCCTGCTCTCGCTTCTCCATCTGTATTTTCTAAATCAAAGTCAGCTCTCATTTAGAATCAGCCTAGTTTCTGAAAATCTGTCTTTGCGTAAGCATTGCATCTCCAAAAGAAAGAAACCTGTAATTTTCATGCAGAGCCTCTTCATATAGAGACTTCCATCTCTCGCCTAGGAACGCATCCAGCATTATAAGCAAGGTTGACTTTGGTAGATGAAAATTAGTTAAAAGAAGGTCGACAATTTTAAAATCGAAGGGTCGCTTTATGAAAATATTTGTTCTTCCTTCTAACTCTCCTAATGCTGCTGTTTCAAGAGCTCTTACTGTTGTTGTCCCTACAGCTATAACCCTCTTGGCTTCTGCACATTCTTTAATAACATTTTCGGAGACACTGTAAAATTCAGAATGCATTTTATGCTCCTCAATGTTTTCTGAATCCAGTGGGCGGAATGTGTCCAAACCGACTACAAGTTCTATAAATTCAATTTTTGCGCCTTTTTCAATACACTTTTCAAGTAACTCTTCAGTTATATGCAATCCGGCAGTAGGCGCAGCGGCAGATTTAGCTTCTTTGCTGTAAACAGTCTGATATCGGTCTTTGTCTTCTAGCTTCGTCTTTATATACGGTGGGAGAGGCATTTCTCCGTATTTTTCAAGTGTCTGAATAAAATCTCCCTTCACATCAAGTCGTACTTTCCTTAAACCTTTCCCAAGATCATCCCTTACTTCAATTTGAAAATCTTCACCAAGTTTGAAAATGCTACCAGGTTCTATTTTCCTACTTGGCTTGACAAGTGCTTCCCAATGATCAGTTTCTTTGCTTTCTTCTAATAAAAGAATCTCTACTTTTCCTCCAGTGGATTTGCTCGTATAGAAACGGGCAGGAAGAACTCGCGTGTTATTCATTACGATAAGGTCACCTGGTTTCACCATTTCAGGGAGATCGGAAATTTTTGAATGCTGGATCTGGTTATCAATATCCACTAGCAGACGTGAATCTGTTCTAACAGACAATGGCTTCTGGGCTATTGCAAAATCAGGCAGGTCGTAATCAAACTCATTAAGGTCCATTGAGCATTATTTTAGAAGATTTTCAATCCATTTATCATTTGTCAAATAATGACTGCTTTTGATCAGATGGAGGAGTAAGACCTAAATGCTTGTAAGCGGCTGGAGTTGCCACTCTGCCTTTTGGAGTTCTTATAAGTAAACCCTGTTGAATTAGAAACGGTTCGTAAACATCCTCAACAGTGTCTTCTGGTTCACTGACGCTAATAGCTAAAGTTTTGATGCCGACTGGACCACCAGAAAATTTTTCACATAAAGAAATCAAAATCGCTCTTGATGCCTTGTCTAGACCCAGATCATCAACTCCAAAAAATGTGAGGCCGTCACGCGCTACATCTCCATCTACTTTCCCTTCTCGTTCAACTTGAGCGAAGTCACGCACTTGTCGTAATAATCGGTTAGCAATTCTAGGAGTACCTCTTGAACGTTTAGCTATTTCGGCTGCTCCATCGGTATCTATATCAACTTCAAGTATTCCAGCTGTCCTTTGAACAATCGATTGCAATTCTTCGGATTCGTAATAATCCAACCTTGCTGTAAGTCCAAACCTGTCACGCAGAGGTCCTGTAATAAGTCCGGTGCGCGTAGTAGCTCCAACCAAAGTAAACGGTGGTAAATCGAGTCTTATTGAACGTGCTGCTGGACCTTTACCTAGAACGATGTCTAGTTCGAAGTCTTCCATGGCTGGGTATAACACTTCCTCTACAGCTCTTGCAAGTCTGTGAATTTCATCGATAAATAGGACATCCCCTATTTCAAGTTTTGTCAAAATAGATGCCAGATCACCTGCTCTTTCAAGAGCAGGACCAGAAGTGATATGAAGTTCAGCTCCCATTTCCATGGCGACTATATGAGCCAAGGTAGTTTTACCCAATCCTGGAGGGCCTGCGAAAAGAAAGTGATCTGCAGGCTGTTCCCGCTCTCTCGCTGCCTCAAGCATTACCCTTAGGTGGCCTTTTAGTTCCGTTTGACCAACAAATTCAGCGAGACCTTTAGGTCTTAAACCTACTTCTATTTCACTTTCGATAGGTTCTTTGTTAGGGGAAAGTAACTCTTCTCGCATAGTTGACCTTAAGCAGCAGCTAGTTTCTGGAGAGCTTCTCGAAGGAGTATAGAGGAATCATCGCCTGCAAGATCTCCAAGAACAGAACGTATCTCCTCAGGCGAATAACCAAGCCCATCTAGAGCTTCTTGCACTTCTAATATTGCTGATCGTCCAATTCCAGAGTCGTCAGTCGTTATAGATATTCCTTCAATTGGCATTTTCAAAACACTCTTTAATTCGACTAGGAGTCTAGTTGCCGTTTTTTTTCCAACACCTGGAACCAAACAGAGAGAAGAAATGTCTTCGTTATTGACCACTTGAAAGAGCTCATTTGGACCATGCACACCTAAAACTGCTAATGCCAAAGAAGGTCCTACCCCATGGGCTGTTAGGAGTGCTTCAAAACAAATTCTTTCGGCACGGTCTAAAAAACCGTACAAAGCCTGATCTGCTTCTCTAATCAAATGGTATGTGTAAACAAATACTTCGCTTCCCTCTTCTCCAATTTTTACAGCAGTAGTAGGAGTAACAATTACCCGATAGCCAATCCCTGCAGTCTCAATAAGCACTTCTCCCTTTTCTCCTTCGGAAAAGCGCTCTAAAAGCAAGCCACGAATTGAACCAATCATCCTGCCGCCACCTTGTATTGTCCGGGAAGCATCGCTAAATGACATAAAGCTATTGCTACTGCATCTGCTGCATCAACAGGTCGTAGAGGCGAATCAATCTTTAACAGCGTCTGAACCATCGCCTCTATTTGATCTTTTCCAGCGCCTCCCCAGCCAGCCACAGCAGACTTCACCTCATTAGGAGAATACAAAGTCACTGGACAGCCTGAAGCTGCTCCTTCTGCCATTATTACACCTGAAGCATGGCTAGTTTGCATAGCAGTCTTTGCATTGACTTGAAATAAAACTCTTTCTACGGCAATCGCATCTGGTTTTTGCTCCTCGATAAGAGTACGAATGTCATATTGAAGATCAGCTAGACGCTTAGCAAGCGCATCATTTGGATCAGTCCTGATCACCCCTGCAGCCTCTGCCGTTAATTGGCGCCCTTCTCTTCTAACTAGGCCATAACCACAACGCGATAATCCGGGATCAACCCCTAAAACGAACATATGTACGATTGTACCCGAACCGTGGGTTGGATGTTGGGATTACTTTAAACTTCCGACAGTTACAAATTTTCTAAAACATCATCAGGGATATCAAAATTTGCGTAAACATCCTGGACATCATCATCTTCGTCCAAAAGATCCACAAGTTTTAATACCGATTTAGCTTCTTGTAGATCTACCACTTCAACAGTTGATGTCGCAAGCATCGTAACATCAGCACTTTCAAAAGAAATTTGCGCCTCCTCTAAAGCCTCTCGCAGTAAAGGAAGGTCGCTTGGCGAACAAGTTAGTCTCCAACTTTGCCCCTCATTGACGAGATCCTCCGCTCCGACCTCAAGAGTCGCCTCCATAACAGCTTCTTCATCTATAGGGCTAGCAAAGGAAACTATTCCCTTGCGTTCAAACTGCCAGGCAACAGAACCAGGTTCTGCCAGAGAGCCACCGTTTTTTGTAAGAATTGTTCGAATTTCTGATGCGGTACGGTTTCTATTGTCGGTCAAAGTTTCAACGTAAAGAGCCACACCATGCGGTGCATATCCTTCGTAGGTTACGCTCTCATAGGCAACCCCTTCTAATTCTCCAGTACCTCTCTTGATCGCCCTTTCAATAGTGTCAAGAGGCACCGAAGAATCGCGCGCTTTTTGATACATGGTACGCAAGGTTGGATTAGCATCAAGATCCCCGCCACCTTGACGAGCTGCTACCTCAACCTGCTTTATCAATTTGGCAAAAAGCTTCCCGCGTTTTTTATCAGCAGCGCCTTTTTTATGTTTTATGGTTGCCCATTTAGAGTGACCTGACATCAAGCTCTCCTATTCAGAAATAAAATTACATCAACTACTAGAAACCATTTCTAAGAATTCTGCATGTATTCGGTCATCATCTGCTAACTCAGGATGAAAAGAAGTGGCAATTATCGAACCTTGTCTACACATAACCGGCCGCCCATTTACTTCTGCTAGAACTTCGACCTCTTCACCGACACTCTCAACCAAGGGGGCTCTTATGAAAATCCCTCTAAAAGATGCATCAAACCCTTCTATAGATAGATCTGATTCAAAAGAATCTATCTGCCTGCCATAGCCATTGCGGCGAATTTCAACGCTCATTAAATTTAAGGGTTTCTGGTCGCTTCTTCCATCCGTAATTTTTGATGACAACAGAATCATTCCTGCACAAGTGCCTAAAATTGGCATTCCTTCGGCTGAACGTTCACGAAGAGAATCAAAAATACCCGATGATTCCAGCAAAAAAGACATTGTTGTTGATTCACCACCGGGAATTATTAAAGCTTCAGAAGCATCAAAATTATCAAGGCTGCGAACCTCTATCGCATCTATCCCGAGTCTTTCCAGAGCTTTCACATGAAGCCCAAAAGCTCCCTGGAGTGCTAAAACTCCAACTTTCACGTCTTACCAGCCGCGCTCTGCTAACCGAGTTTCTATCGAATCCATTTCAATGCCTGTCATAGGCTCACCTAGCTTCCTGCTGACTTTTGCAAGAATTGAAGGATCCAAATAATTAGTCGTAGCCTCAACAATTGCCCTAGCTCTCGGAGCCGGGTCTTCACTTTTAAATATTCCCGATCCTACAAAAACAGCCTGAGCTCCCAACTGCATGACCAAAGACGCATCGGCAGGTGTCGCGATACCCCCCGCACAAAAAATAGGGACAGGCAACTCACCTGTTTCTGACACTTCCTGAACTAAAGGCAAAGGGGCTTGGAGTTTCTTCGCCCAGTCGAAAAGCTCGGCAGAATCAGCCTGTGAAATCCTTCCTATATCTCCAAGAATAGATCTCAAATGCCTCACTGCTTCAACGATGTTGCCAGTACCAGCTTCTCCCTTAGAGCGAATCAAACACGCCCCTTCTGAAATTCTTCGCAATGCTTCACCAAGATTTGTGGCGCCACACACGAATGGGGCGTCAAATTTCCATTTATCTATATGATGCGCTTCATCTGCTGGAGTTAACACTTCGCTTTCATCTATGTAGTCAACTCCAATCGACTGCAATACTTGAGCCTCAGCAAAATGTCCTATCCTTGCTTTTGCCATTACTGGAACTGTCACCGCATTTTTAATATCTTCAATCATTTCAGGATCAGACATTCTCGCAACTCCCCCGTCACGACGTATATCAGCTGGCACTCTCTCTAATGCCATTACTGCAGTTGCCCCTGCATCTTCAGCAATTTTTGCCTGGTCCGCATCGACGACATCCATAATGACGCCACCTTTTAACATTTCCGCAAGACCTCTTTTGACTAATCGGGTCCCTGTGTCACGGTTAAGTTCATCCATAATTTGAGTCTAGAAGAGGTTCAGTAATATACCTTTCTGAAAATTAAAATGGTTGACTTTTGGCCTTATCCAGTCAAAACTGCTGCTTCCACTGGATTCAGCAAAGATGCTTCTCCTAGTTGTGCGAAAGCCACCCAAGTTCTACCGTAATCAAGTTTCACAGGCACTCCCGTATCATCATCATAAAGAGACCATTTCAAAGCCTCGAACTGTCGATCCCATGTTATTCCCACGATTTTCCCATTTCTAAGCAACCATCCATCTCCACTGCCTGTGCTTTGAGCTTGAGGTGAATTAGGATCAGCATTTGATCTGAAATAATCAACATAAAGAAGTAGGACATTTTCTGATTCAAACTGAAGGCCGTTTGAATCAACTAGAGGAGAACCATCTTGAAAGCGTTTCCACTTCGAGGACTGTTGATCCCATAAATACTCGATAAGACGGCCACCAGTTTCCCAGCGCAATCCTAAAGTTG
>PABN01000016.1 GCA_002699555.1 Dehalococcoidia bacterium | reverse complement strand
TTTGTTGTTTCTGCAGCAGCGGGAGCAACGGGCTCTGTTGCGGGTCAGATTGCAAGAATCAGAGGTTGTAAAACAATCGGCATTGCAGGGTCAGATGAAAAACTTGATTGGATTGTTTCGGATCTTGGGTTTGATGCAGGAGTTAATTACAAGGAAAGTGACATTGAAAGCGAACTGGGGAAAGTTTGCCCAAAAGGAATCGATGTGTATTTCGATAATGTCGCTGGGAGTGTTCTTGATGCAGTTTTGCCCAATATGGCTATACACGGAAGAGTAGCTCTTTGCGGAATGATGGAAAATTACAATATAGATGAGCCTGTTCCAGGTCCTTATAAATTCGACATGCTACTTATGCGACGACTTACTATCACAGGGTTTTTGTCAAGAGATTTTTTTGACCGTGCAGAAGAATCTGATATGTGTGTCCGTCAGTGGATGCAAGAAGGGCTGATCACTTTAAGATTTGATGAGACTGAAGGTATTGAAAATGCTCTTACGGCTTATGGGAGTCTCTTTAAAGGCAGCAATACTGGAAAATCAATAATAAAAGTGTGACGTATCTATACGTAGCAGTATCCGACGTGTACCATCCCCCCCCAAAAAAAAACACACGGCTCGGGTTAGACGACTGTTCCGCATTCAGAGTAGAACTTCGCTCCTTCGGTCAAGCTGACTGTTTTCTGTATCTAACAGGTTCTGTTACACCATCCCAGTTTTCCTGTGCTGCTAGCCAAGGAGCGAAAACACCTCTAATTTCATCATTGTCTCCATGCAACTCCACGAAACATCCGATCAGCTCACGGGTGTCGATATATGCCACATCAGCATGAGACCACAACTCCGATGCAACTGGATACCCCGCCTTAGCGAAACGTTCTGCTTCTGTCTTCACATCTGCATCTGGAACCAGCATCGCTATATGATGGAAGCCTTCTTCGCCTTTTTTGTACATATCTCGATAGATGGAAGGTGCTTCTTCATCCTGTTGTATGAATTGAACCTGAGTTTCACCATGGTAGCCAAACGCGTAATGCAAAGGTGTTAAAAAAGTCTCACCTCGATATGTCTGAGTTTCAGTCACATGGTTTTTCGTTATAAAGAAAGGGCCAGCCCCTACTGCCCTATGCCAAGCGAGACAAGTTTTTTCAAGATCATTAACAAACCATGCGTGTTGAAATATTGGATATCTGATTAATGGCTCCAAGTTCTCTCCTTACGGCATATGGCGTCCGCCATTTAACATGACGGTCATACCAGTTATGTAATCAGATCCTGGCCCTGCAAGAAAGACAAAAAGAGGTCCACCATCTTCTATCGGATTACCCAATCGACCTAAAGGCATTTTATCTTTAAGCCCCTGGACGAATTCCGGGTTTGCGGCTTCCCATGATTCCCAAGCATCGGTCCGAAGAGAAGGATTAATTGTATTTACACAGATAGCGTATTTTCCCCACTCGTTAGCCGCAGTACGCGTAAGTGCTCTTATAGCTTCTTTCGTCGCGTTGTAACAAGTATTTCCCGGAAAACCCTGCATTCCTGAACCAGAAGCAAGGTTTATAATTTTGCCGCCCTCTTCTTTCATGTGAGGAAAAACTGCTTGCATTCCCCAAAGAGTCGCTGATGCTCCCGTTCTAAATGTGTAATCCCATTCATCATCGTCGGTGTCTTCGATTGGTGTAGGGATCGTTGATGTCCTGGGGTTAGCTTCCGTTCCAAAGCCCTGCGCATTGTTAACCAAAATGTCGACTGTTCCAAATTCTTCAACTGTTTTGTCAACCATCGAAAATATTTGATCCTTCTTGCCAACATCACAAGGAATGCCAACTGCAACACCCCCTTCTCCCCTAATTTCTTCTGCCACTTCATCAACACGCGAAGGAGTGCGAGACGCCACAACCACTTTTGCGCCTTCACGCGCATAAACCGTTGCTATACCCTTGCCGATACCTCGGCTGGACCCTGTAACAATCGCAACCTTGCCTTCTAATTGACCCATCTATAACCTCCAATAAATATCTCGCTTAGCATCTCACGATTTCTGTTAAGAGAACCACATGGCGTACGGTCTTTCTTTAGAAAATGAAAGAGCAAAAAATGAATAATAAATTTAGATTTGGACTTCAATACTTTATGCCGGAGTCCCCTTCTCAGTGGCGAGAAACAGCTCGTAAAGCAGAAGATTCGGGTTATTCCACATTTTTTTTGGCCGACCATTACATAGGACCTGGAAGCGCTCTTGAAGCTGCTAACCATCCAATCCAAACGGTTGCAGCGATCCCTGCCATGATGGCCGCAGCGGATGCAACATCTTCAATAATGATTGGTTGCAAAGTTATTTGCGTTGATTATCATCACCCAACTGTTCTAGCTAAAGAACTGGCAACAATTGACTTTCTTTCAGAGGGACGTTTAGAGGTAGGTTTCGGCGCTGGATGGGTTTCCAGTGAATACGAAGCAATGGGCATGGAAATGGATAAGCCAAGTATTCGAATCAAACGTATGGGAGAAACAGTCGAGCTGTGTCGAGAATTCTTCAAAGGGTCTGATTTAAACTTTGACGGTGAATATGTTTATGCGAAAGAGTTTGCCGCTGTTCCAGCCTCACCACAAAAAAATGGGCCCAAAATTATGATCGGAGGAGGAGCACAGAAGATACTGACAACAGCAGGCCGACTCGCCGACATCGTTTCTCTCAACTTCAATAATTCTGACGGAAAAATAGGAGCGATGGGAATAGGAAGTAGTACAGCAGCGAAAACACGAGAGAAAATTTCCTGGATAAAAGACGGAGCAGGTTCTCGTTTTGATCAAATCGAACTTGAACTTCCTGCTTATTTCACCACTGTCACAAACGAAGCTGCTTCTGTCCGCGAAGAAATGGCTTCGAATTTTGGATTTTCCGTTGAAGAATTCAGTGAATACCCACATGCATTAATCGGTTCTGTTGCCGAAATATGTGAAACTCTAGAACGGCGACGTGAAGAATACGGATTTAGCTATATTTCAGTTAATGAAAGACACTTAGAGGAGTTTGCCCCTGTCGTAGCTGAACTTTCCGGCAAGTAATCGCCTATTGATTTTCTCCCAGCCCCCAACGAATACCTCTTTTTAACAATTCGTAATACTGAGGAATCTCCCAAGAGCATCTCTCAACCTTTGGGTAATAATCAGTCACGGGACGCATATCGTAATGTCCTCGGCAGTGTCCGAGAGTATTGTAAAGAACACAACCTTCACCTAAAGGCCTCAGGTACATCACGAGTCGACGTTCGTCATCGTTGTTCCAATCGCTTTCAACGAACCCTCGAGCATCACCATTCCAATCAGTGTGCAATAAGGTTTGCAAGTTTTCAATGTCGTGATATTCACAAAGATAGAGTTCGTCATCAGTCTCAAAAGGTTCCAAATCGGCTACCAGCCAGTTTGATGGGTCACTAATCTCCACAGGGTAAGGAGCTATAGGAGGGTGAGCCACGAATTGGCTACCTAATGTTTCCGCCCAAATTGGAAAACAACGAGGTGAGTCAACCCCATTCTCTCCTCCCATATCTAATGCCGAGTTGGTTCCATGGAGGGCCATCCAACGCCCACCACTTTCAACCCATTTTCTTATAGAAGTCTGTGCTTCTTCCGATGGACGCACGTCACAGGTGTAACTAACCATAAAACTACACTTTTCGATTTCTTCAACGTTCTCATAATCAGAAGCTACGGTCACCCGAATTTGTTCGTGTTGAGCTAGAAGTTTGAGCAACTCGAAACGTGCAAAATCAATATCGTGGTATTTGCCGGCTGCTACCAGATATGCATCAACTATTTCAGACATCTTTTCTCCAACTTGTTGAATTAGTAATCAACCCTCTTGGAAAAACCTCCGTCAACAGTGATATTCACACCATTTATGTGGCTTGCTTTGTCACTAGCTAGAAAAGTAACAACATTCGCAACATCAGAAACAACTCCCATCGCTCCACCAGGGTGAGCTGCTTCTGTTGATTCAAAAAATTCTGGCATTCTCTCCTTAATCGAATCCCAGTCACCTCCATCAACAAAAATAGGTCCTGGCGATACCACATTTGACCTAATTCCAAGCTTCCCAAGAACCTGAGCTTGACCCAAAGTCCAGTTAGTCACAGCAGCTTTAAAAGCTGAGTAACTTCCCGCACCAGGTCCAAAATGCTCAGCCGCGGCTGTCGTTCCGATACTTATTAACGCACCACCACCATCCGACAGTTGGTCTTTGGCAGTTTCCACTGCATGAAGCAGAGACATCAAGTCAACATTGAAATTGTTTTCCCAAGCTTCTAAAGACTTAGCACCTTTTGCAGATGTGTTGTGCACATAAGCATCAATACCACCTAGCTCTTCAATAGAAGAAGTGACCCATGCAGTGAGCGAAGCGCTGTCTCCGGCGTCAACTGAAGATCCTATGATTCTGCCTTTTCCGGAAAGGTCTTCAATCGCTTTCTCTACCTCCTCGGCATTTCGCGCGCATATTGCTACTTCCACTCCTTCACTCATAAGGGATTCGACGATCGCTCTACCGATACCCTTTGTTGATCCGGTTACAAGTGCTTTTTTTCCCGAAAGTCCCAATTCCATGTTCCACTTCTCCTAACAGATTAAAGATTAAAGATTAACTCGTAACAGTTCACCATAACTAACTGCCCAACGAGTACTTAGGAAACTACCAACGATACGGTTTAAGCGTGGAAGATTTTAATGAAAAAGACATAAATGAGATAATCGCTTTAACAGTTAAATACTGTTGGGCTTTAGACGAGAGAGACTGGGAGTCTTTATCTGAAGTTTTCTCTCCGGATGCCTATGCGAAATACGGTGTTACAGAACACCGAGGTGTCGACTCGATTATAGAGCGTTGCAAGACGGCGCTTACTCCTCTCGACTTCAGTCATCATATGGTCAGCAATCACATGGTTGAGATCGATCAAAATAAAGCTAAATGTAAATGCTATTTTCAAGCCCAACACGTGAGAACTTCCGCTGATGAAGGGGTTAACTTTATAATCGCCGGAAAATACGAAGATGAACTAATCCGAATAGACAAAGACTGGAAAATCGCCAGTCGAGTCTTGACAAAAATATGGACTGAAGGTAATGAAAAAGTGGTCAATCCCTAATTTGGGCCCCATAGTTCAAGTCGCTTATGCAGTTGAAAACCTCGAAGAGGCGACCGAATCGTGGAGCGAAAGTATCGGTGTTGGACCTTTTTTCATCAAGGAAAACATACCTTTGAAAAATGTTCGTGTAGACGGAGAAAGTTCCACTTTTGATCATTCATCGGCATATGCCCAATGGGGTCCCCTCATGCTTGAATTAATCTGCGAGCATACTCAGAGCCTCTTTGATTATTCAAGTAAAAAAGAAGGCACTTTTCCTTCTATTCATCATTGTGCAGTATTTGTTAATGACTTTGAAGAAGGTTCTAAAAATCTAGAAGAGATGGGTTTTAACGAAATTTTGTATGCCGAGACATCCTCTGGGTTTCCTTTTGCTATGCATGATGCAAGAAAGATTTTCGGACATTTTGTTGAGATTTATGAACCCAACAAAGAACTAACAAATTTTTATCGTATGGTTGAGGAATCTTCTTTAATATAAACAAGTAATAACGAAAGTTTTCGAAGGAGTTTAATTGGACCCAATAAAAGATCTTCTCCATCTTTACTCTGATGCAGTCTGCAGGCAAGATGCTGATCAATGGACAAACACATGGTGCGATTCGGGTATTTGGGACCTGGGTCACGGAGATCCTGTTTCTGGAAGAGAATCTCTGAAATCTTTTTGGATTTCTTCAATGTCTAGGTTCGAAAAGGTAGTTCACACATACAGCAACAGTATCTCTGAGCTGGATAGCAATTCAGGGTCAGGCTCTGGTCGAGCTTATGTCACAGAATGGTTAAAACCAAAAGAAGGAGATCCTCTTGTTCTTCACGGTTTTTACGATGACGAATATATTTTTGAAAATGACAAATGGCTCTTCAGCAAACGGACGCTTAACCGCATTTACATGGGTAAACCAGACTTATCGACCTGAATCATCCATTTACAACTTGGGTTATAGCACCTATAGCTGAGTCAATGTCAGTGTCATCAATGTCCAAATGTGTTACAGCCCGTATCTGATTTCCTATCTCACTCATCTGTACATCTTTTTCGGATAATTCTTGCACGACTTCATAGTTGCTCTTCCCGCATGAAGTCATATCGAAGAAAACAATATTGGTTTCAGGTTCTATGACTTCTGCTCCTAATTTTTTAAGTGCTTCTGCTAAACGCTTTGCTCGTTCATGGTCTTCTCTTAACCTTTCAATATTTTCGTCCAAAGCGTAAATGGCTGCAGCTGCCATAAGACCTGACTGACGCATAGCACCACCTAGGCGATGCTTCCAAATCCATGCTTTGTCTATCAATTCTGCACTTCCCGCTATGCAAGCCCCCATTGGTGCCCCTAAACCTTTTGAAAAATCAATCCAGATAGTGTCAGCTTGATTGGCCCAAGTTTCCGCGGACACACCAGATGCTACAACAGCGTTAAGTAGTCGTGCTCCATCAACATGGATTCTCATTTCTTTGCTCTTAGCGAAAGAACATACGTCAGTCCAAAGTTCTAGAGGCCAAACAGTTCCGCCGGCAAAATTGTGGGTTTGCTCTAAACAGATCAAAGAAGTAGGTGGCCTGTAGCGGCTTGTTTGATCTAATCTTTCTTCAATCTGGGAAACTGTGAAATGACCTTTTTCTCCATCTACGGGGTCTGTTAAAACATTGGATACGATCGCAGGTCCACCTGTTTCGGATCTTAGAATATGCCCACTGCTTTCAAGCATGATTACATCACCAGGTGCTGTGTTTATAGCTACACCAATTAAATTGCACATTGTCCCGCTGGGTAGAAAAACTGCCTCTTCTTTCCCTAAGAGTTCAGCAACCTTCTTTTCCAGATGTAGAGTCGTCGGATCTGACCGTGAGTGCTCATCACCAACCTCTGCATTAGCAATTGCTTCTCTCATGCTTTCTGTCGGTACAGTCTGCGTGTCGCTATATAAGTTAATCATCATTTTTCCAATCTAATATTGGTTGATCCAGCCAAAGACGTTCTAAGTTATAAAAAGAACGCCATTCTCTGTCGAAAATATGAACAACGAAGATTCCGTAGTCGATAAGCAACCACTGTTCGCTCTCTTTTCCTTCTACACGAACTGGCTTTAAGTCGCACTCCTTAACCATGTTTGTCTCTATTTCCTCACGAATGCTTTGCATGTGACGATGGTTATTCGAGGTGGTTATAACAAAAAAATCGGTTATACCTATGACATCACCAACATCAATTACCAAAGTTTCAACGCCTAACTTTTCAGCAGCGCTTCTTGCAGCACAAGTCGCTAAAAGATTTGATTCGAGTTGCGGGATTCTTTTCACAAGAAATGAATACTACGACTCATCGTGAGAAATCACGACCAATTAATACTGTTAGGTCAGCTACCGGACTAACAAGCTCATCTTTGATCACGTGAGCTCCAATTGCCCCTGCCAGTCTTTCTGCTTCACCCTGTTTTTCTACATCTTTATAGATCACTCTTGTTTGTATGACATTAAAAGAGCGGAAATTGCCTATTACCGTAACATTTGCACCGTTCTCTCTTAATAATTCCTGCATCCCAGTGCTTCGTGAAAAATCGTCGGTCCCGTTTAGGAGTCTGACAGTCGGTCTTTGATCATTTTCCGTAGTAGCTGGGAATGGAAACATCTCATGTATTACAGATGACAATAAATCTGGATTTGTTTCTGGGTTATTTCCAAAATCACTCCAAAGACTGTCCAATACAATAAAAGAAGATTTTGCTAAAGCGGAAATCAATTCAACAACTGGTATTCGCATCAACGGTAATGAAGCATCTGCGTCGTCACTTTCTTTTAAAGTACTTATCCAACTTCTCCAAAAGTCGCCTTGGGCCTTCTGCCTGGAAAGGAAACTTTCACCTTCTTTTCGAGATATAAATCCGAATATTTCCGACTCACTTAATGTTTTTATTTCACCTGTGTCTTGAATTCTTATTGAAAGTTCTCCGATGGGCTCGACCAAAGTCTCCCAACGTTGCGGAGTCAGAGTGGTGCTATCTGAAAACTCTGTTTCAAGGAGACCAGAAACAGACCTGCGCAATTCTTCTAAACCTGCCTCTAAATACTGAGCACCCAAAGTGCAATCCCTTAGACATTTACCCACTTCCAACTCGGGCGGCAAAAGGAGAACTGTTCCGCCCCCGCTTTGTCGGTCTGATATTGAAACAACTGCGACCTGAACTAACTCACCAGATTCATCTTCTGTGATTATTAGTTCAGCCCATGTTTGCTCAACAAAAGCTTCAAATCCTTCTTCAAGAGGGTCGGTAATAGCTTCTCGTGTCGCTCCTTCCTCACTTTTCAGAACTGAACTAAAACCATCAAAAAGGAGAATTGAAGACCAAATCACAACTATTGCTAATAGCGCAGGGAACCCTACTTTCCATAAGAAGGTAGGGTCTTTAATTTTTCTTTTAGCCAACTCTAAAAAATAAGCTTTTCCTTCTTTTGGTCTTCTAACGGAAGATGCATCAGCTAATGAATCTTCCGAATTTTGGTCATTCATATTCAATCCCGATATAACCCAGCAGAAAGAATGTACTCTTCAACCGAGTCAGACACCATCCCCTCTATCGATTCTCCCATGGCAACTCGTAGGCGAATCTCGTTTGCGGATATATCAATTGGCGGAATATCTAGAAATGAAAAGTTCCACTCTTCGTCTATCTCGGTTCGATCCACACCTGGTCGTGTTAAAACCACTACATTCACCTTTTTTATAATTTCTTGTGGTTCATGCCATGAATCAAAATATTTTGCCACATCAGCGCCTATTATTAGAAAAAATTCACTTTCCGGATACCTGTTACTTAATTCAGACACCGTATCGATCGTGTAAGTTCTACCACCTCTTGAGATTTCCATATCATCAGCAATCAGATCATCATGCCCATCTAGAGCCCTTTTGAGCATTTCGAACCTTTCAACAGGTGTTGAAACGATAGAGACACCAATTTTCGATGAGTCATTATTTTTATCTGTTTTTTGCCAAGGATCATTTGCCGCCAACATAAGTACCGAATCGAGCTCGAGTTCGCTCATGGCTGCTAAAGCAGCCGTTGTGTGGCCTATATGTGGGGGGTCAAACGTTCCGCCAAATAAGCCAATTCGACG
>PABN01000015.1 GCA_002699555.1 Dehalococcoidia bacterium | reverse complement strand
CCGGCAATCAATCCAAGCGCCAAAACAGCAGAAACAATCCGCCAGCCTCGACGCCTAATAAGCGTTTCCATTAAGGAAGCCCCCTCCATTAGTAAACAAAAACGAATGCCAAAAGACATTCAGATATAGAAGTGTAAGACAAACACAAGCTTTTAGGCAATAGCGGGAAAATTTGTTACATATCTGCAACTTTTATAAAACTATTTGAGTAATTGCTTACTTTTCGTTGATTTCTAGATCAATTTCAGCTTTCAAATCTCTAGAGGAGGACCCTAAATGAGCCTTATAAGCACCTGGATCCGTGTACCAACCTGAAATATCTCGATGCCCTAGGCCAAATTTCATTCCTCCGGCTGCAACCGGAACACGTATTGAACGTTCTGCCCATCCTGGATCCGCTGGATCCCAGTATGCAAAAGCTCGGTTCCCTAGGTTGAATTCGACTTCTTTTGTCTCTCCAGGTTCTAGACAAATCTTTTTAAAAGCTTTGAGTTCTTTTTTTGGCCTTGCTAAGACTGGAGAAACATGCTCGATGTAGCACTGAACAACTTCAGTTCCTGCCCTATCCCCTGTATTCGTAACAGAAATTGTTAATTCAACAGTCTCTCCTTTAAGTAGTTCTTGAATGGAAGGCATCTTTTTCAAATCCGGCTCTGACCAATCAAAAGTGGTGTAGCTCAATCCGTAACCAAATGGGAATGCAACTTCAATCCCACGAGTGTCATACCATCTATATCCAACGAAAACCCCTTCTGCGTAAAGCACCTGGCTGTTCTCACCTGGATAACTGGTAAAAGCAGGTGTGTCTTCTAAACGTTTTGGAAAAGTCGTTGGAAGTCTTCCACTGGGTTCAGAGTCGCCAAGAACAACATCCACTAAAGCATCTGACATTCCTTGCCCTCCAAACCAACTGACAAGAACTGCAGCTGCTTTGTCCACCCAGTCCATTGTTATTGGCGAACCCGAATTGACCACTACCAACGTTTTCGGATTGCAAGCTGATACTTGACGAACCAATTCCGCTTGATTGCCTGGAAGGTCCATGCCCTCTCTGTCCCGTCCTTCTGTCTCCCATTCTTCATCAGTGCCGACAACCATGACAACAACATCTGCTTCTTTCGCTACTTCTAAGGCCCTTTCTAAAATGTCTTCATTTTCAGGTGGTCTTAAACCAACTTGAACTCCGCATAAAGCAACGCTTCCTTCGCTCGAATATTCAACGACTAGCTCAACGGTTTCTCCACGATTAAGTTCCAAAGGAACCGATACTTCTTCACTTCCGAGACCAAAAAAAGCTTCCCCAGAAGGAATAGGATCACTGATCCCATCAATAAGCGTCTCGCCATTGACCATTACTCTCGCTTTTCCTGCCTGTATCAAAGTCAAAGTGTGGCTACCATCCTGATCGGATGTCAATTGCGATTTAGCCCGGAAACTGAAATCAGAAATGTCATCAACACCTTCGATTTTTTCAAAGTGAAGTAGACGTCCATCAGGTTTTGACGACGTCGCTACTGAGGTTCCTTCACATTCGAAACCATTAAAGTATTCAATCGAAAAACCTTGTTGACCTTTTTCTGTTCTCAGGATTCTCCGCGCTATCGGTCTGCTAGTTCTGTCTGAAACCGTTCCAGGTTCATAAACAATTTCGCAATTTTCAAATCTATTTTTAAAAGCCTCTAATGGAGACACCACATATTGTGGTACTAGCTGAGCTGATCCACCACCCATAATCATCGCTGTTGCAGCATTTGGGCCTATTAGGGCAATGTTCTTTATTTCCTCCTCTTTAAAAGGAAGCAGATCATCGTTTTTTAATAGAACCATTGATTCAGCAGCCGCTTGTCGTACCAATATATGGTCGTCAGGATTTTCGAGTTCTCTTTCAGGAATTTGAAGAGGATCTTCAAAGGCACCTGTTCTTTCAAGTAAAAGAAGCAGCCTTCGAACTGAAGTATCTACTGTCTTTTCATCAATCTCTCCGTTATTAACTAGTTCAACGATTTTTTCTCCGTAGTGCTCAACAGGTCCTGGCATTTCTAAATCAAGTCCAGCATTAACGGAATTTGCAGTTGATCTAGTAGCGAACCAGTCGCTAACAACTATTCCATCGAAACCCCATTCTTGTCGCAAAATTTTGGTGAGAATTCTTTCATTTTCACATGCATAAACACCATCTAGGCGATTGTATGAGGCCATTATCCCCCAAGCTTGAGCTTCCTTTACTACAGCTTCAAATGGAACTAAGTAAATTTCTCGCAGTGCTCTTTCTGGCACAACAGATTCAATTGTGTTTCTTTCAAATTCAGAATCGTTAGCAACAAAGTGTTTTGTTGTTGTTCCCACCCCACCAGATTGAACACCTTTTACGAATTCAACAGCGATGCTTGAAGTAAGAAAAGGGTCCTCCGAGTAGCATTCAAAATTTCTTCCTCCAAGTGGTGTTCGATGGATATTGACGGTTGGAGCTAATAGAACATGTGAACCTCTTGCGCGGGTTTCGAGCGCTAATGCTTTTCCTAACTGGTTAATTAGATCTGGATTCCAAGTCGCCCCTAAAGCTGAACCGCAAGGAATACACAACGCCGGTGTACCTGAGCCTAGAAGACCTGCCCCTCTTGCGCCCGCAGGGCCGTCCGTTACTTTGAGTGACGGTATTCCTAGACGTTCTACAGGAAAAACGTCCCATACTCCTTTTCCAGACATCAAATCGGCCTTCTCTTCGAGGGTCAATTCTGCTAATAAGTCATCTATGCGTTTACTCATATATAGATATTTAACCTACAAGAGTAAATTTTGCTAATGGGGTTTTGGAAGATATATCCATTCACAAAATGCGAGTGAATGATCTCGGAAGTAACCTTTTCTTTATGTTCGATTTAATAATTAAAGATGGCACTGTAATTGATGGAACTGGTTCACCTGGTGTGAAGAGTGACATAGCTGTATCTGATGGGAGGATTTCAGATATTGGCAACTTTGATTCGAGTGAAGCAAAAGAAATTGTTAATGCGGAAGGCATGATCGTTTGTCCTGGTTTTATTGACCCCCACACCCATTATGATGCTCAACTTTTCTGGGATCCTCACGCCTCACCTTCTAATCTTCATGGAGTTACAAGTGTTGTTATGGGAAACTGTGGTTTTTCAATCGCTCCAATATCTGATGCTTCTGATGCTGAATATCTGGGGGCGATGCTAGTTCAAGTAGAAGGTATGTCAGCTGAAGCGCTTCGTCTAGGTGTTGATTGGAATTGGAATTCTTTCGGGGATTATCTAGGACGTTTGGATGGGAATGTGGGAATTAATGTCGCTGCGATGGTAGGCCATTGTGCGCTTCGACGAACCGTTATGAAAGAAGATGCCGTGAAACGCGAAGCTACCGAAGATGAGATTATAAAAATGCAAAACCTTCTTGGGGAAGCTCTAGAAGCTGGTGGTCTCGGTTTTTCCACGAGTCGTTCATTCACACACACAGATGGTGATGGTTTACCAGTCCCGTCAAGGGTTGCATCTGTAGAAGAGGTTTTAGCGCTAGCAGAAGTTTGTGAGAAGTACCCTGGCACAACACTTGAATGGGTAGCAGATGGATGCATGAACGGTTTTTCCGATGAAGAAGTTGATTTGATGACCCAAATGTCTCTACGCGCTAGACGTCCCCTTAACTGGAACGTTCTGACTGTTGATTCTGCTCGTCCAGATGACTATAAGAATCAAATAAATGCATGTGAGCGTGTAGCCGAAGAAGGTGGAAGAGCAATGGCGCTCACCATGCCGATTCTGGTTGGAATGACAATGCATTTTCATTCCTTCTGCGCTCTTTACAAGCTTCCAGGATGGGACGAAATAATGACTCTTCCTGAAGGCGAGAAAATACAGAAATTAGCTGATCCTTCTGTAAGAAAATTCCTTGAAGAAAATGCGGCTTCGCCAGAAGCAGGTGTTTTTTCAAGACTTACAGGTTGGGGGAAATATCGGATTGGTGAAACTTTTTCTGAAGAGAACAAAGGACTTGATGGGAGACTGGTTTCTGATATTGCCAGAGAACGAGGAACACGAGATTTTTATGCTCTTCTCGACATAGTTCTAGCAGATAATCTTAAAACAGTTCTATGGCCTGGACCTACAGATGATGATCCGGCTAGTTGGCTGATGAGACAAACTGTTTGGGAGCACGAGGAGGTAATGATTGGCGGTTCGGATGCTGGAGCTCACCTTGACCGCATGGCAGGCGCCTCTTATCCGACGGAATGGATCCAAGACTGCCTTACCGGAAGAGAGCTCGCACCTGTCGAAAAAGCCATCGAACACATGACTGATATTCCGGCTAAATTTTTTGGTTTAGTTGATCGAGGTAGAATCGAAGAAGGTTTTTATGCTGATTTAGTCATCTTCAATCCTGATCAAATCAATGCACAAGAACTAAAAATTCTAAATGACTTACCTGGAGAAAGTCCTCGCCTCTATGCAGGAGCTGAAGGGATTGACAAAGTTTTTGTTAACGGAATTCTTACTATAAATGAAGGTCGTCCCACTGAAGCTCTACCAGGTGTTGTTTTACGTTCAGGAACCCACACAGTCACAAACCCAATCCCAGCTGACTGCTAAATGACACAATTATCTGAAAGTCTCGGGACTATCAAAAGATTCAAGGGCATCTACAAAAATGTCTGATTCGCCAAGACCAAAAATTAGACACATGCCCGGTCTCGATGGAGCTCGTGGTCTTTGGGTGATCTTGGGACCTCTTCTTTATCATGCTCGACCTGAAAATGTGCCTGGTGGCCCTTCAATCGTTCCAGGGGGAATTCTCTCTCTTGACTTATTTTTCGTATTATCAAGTTTTCTTATTGTCACTATCGCTCTAAAAGAATGGGACCTTACTGGAAAGATAGATCTGAAAGGGTATGCAGGGAGACGCGCCAGAAGACTTCTTCCTGCTTTACTGGTAGCACTCGTAGGTCTAACTGCCTATCTAGTTTTTTTCGGAGAAACATCTCAAGTAAGTCGCTGGACTGGTGCGATCGTTTCGGCACTCACTTACAGCGCAAACTGGCATGAGATAGCCGCAGATATTTCTTACTTTGAACACTACAGAACCCCATCTCCACTGAAACATATCTGGTCATTTTCAATTGAGGAACAGTTCTACATTTTCGCTCCTCTTTTCATCATCGTAGGTTTAGGCATTCTAAAAAAGAGCGAAAAATTACTCCTGTGGTTCGCTATCGCCGGAGCCGTAGCTTCAGCTTGCTGGATGGCAATACTCCATGAACCTGGCACGGACCCATCTCGTGTTTATTTCGGCACAGACACGAGAGCTCAAGCTCTTTTTGTTGGGATTATCTTGGCTCTCCTTGCAAGGAAAATAGGCCCACCAAAATCTGAAATGACCACAAAGCTAGTTGCCCTGCTTGCATACCCGGCTACCGCCTTTCATCTCTGGGCAGTGCTTTTCGTTTCTCAAGAGAATGAATGGATGTTTGAACGTGGTGGATTTCTACTAATTGCTGTTATGAGTGCTCTAATAATTTATGGTTTGACAGTTTCAGCAGAATGGAGCCCTTTGCATCGATTCATGGAATCCACTCCACTCAGATACCTAGGACGTATAAGTTACGGCCTATACCTGTACCACTGGCCTGTTTACATGCTTTTAACCGGTAACCGTCTTTCTCGTCTACTTCCTGGAGTAAATGAAATCGAAGGAGTACCCCTTCTTTTATGCCACTTGTTGATCACAGGAATTTTGGCTTCTGCTAGTTTCCACCTGATAGAACGACCTTTCCAGAACCGCCGTTTCCCTTTAACAAAAAGACCCACATCAGCATTATCAGGAACAGTCGCTGCTTCTATAGGAATCGCAGCCATCCTGTTCGGTCTGCTTTGGGTCAACACGAGACCAGCCGATGCCAGCGAAGACTTCTCTGCCGCCGGAGGTGTGTGCATCCAGCAGGGATTACTCCCACCGCCCAGCGATGAAAGAACACGAATTCTTGTTGTTGGAGACTCAGTGTCAGTACAAATTGCTGAAGCCCTATGCGGTTGGTCGCTAGAAAATCCAGGCGAAATAGTAGTCATGAATGAAGCTCATCTTGGATGTGTTGTTGGCCGATACGGACAGAAACGCATCCCTGAAGGAATAGAAGGCCCTGTGGGGGAACTATGTTCGGCTTGGAACGATCCAGTACCTTCACATGAAATGTTAGATAGAGACATAGTGTCATGGCCTACTGCCGTTGAAATTTTTCAACCTGACGTGGTAATCGGACATATAACTCCTTGGGATGTGACAGACCGCTTAATCCCATCTTTGGGTGAAGAATGGGTTTGGGTTGGAACCGACAAGTACGACAACTACATCTCGTCTGAATATCGAATCGGTACTGAAACTCTCGGGTCAACAGGCGCTCACGTTTACTGGTTGGAAGGGGCACATTTACGTCGAGAAATAAAACCTCAAAATCACCCTGATCGTATAGATGCTCTGAATGAATTGGTGGCTGATTCAGTTTCAGATCTTGATTATGTGACTATTGCTCCGTATAAGGAATTCATTGGTGAAATTGGCAGTAGTAGAGAAAAACAAATACGCGATGATGGAGTTCACTTAACAGAACAAGGACTTTTAGAAGTAGCTGACTGGCTTATCACCGACGTAATCTCAACCAAAACTAAGTGAAAACTTTCCTAACTTGTTTTTGACCACCAGCTATTCAAACGTTGTTTCAGTTCTTCTTTTTCAAGTTCTCCCTCTTCTCTCTTAATCTCTAAGAGGAACTTCAAAGCTTGACCCACTTCCCTACCTGGCTCTAGACCCAGATACTCCATTATCTCATCACCGTCTAAACCGGGGCGTTCTGATTTAATCCTCTCTTCTTCGGCTAGATCTTTAATTCGTATTTCCAAATCATCCATTGCTGCTTGAATACCTTCTTCTTTGACTCGATTTCGCGTAGTGCAATCGCAACGGATCAAATGATTTAACTGACCCAATAAGGGCCCAGCATCCCTTGCGTATCTACGCACAGCCGAATCTGACCAACCATCTACATAGCCTTTAAAACGTCCAGAAAGTCTCACCAGTTCACTTACCTGTCGAACAATCTCCTCTGGAAAATCGAGAGCTTTAAGTCTTTTGCGCGCAATTCGCGCGCCAACTTCTTCATGATGCCTAAAAGTGACCCCCCCATGCGAGAATGACCTTGTATCAGGTTTTCCGATGTCATGGAAAAGAGCTGCCAGTCGTACAACTATTTCCGGTTTTGTTTTATTTACAACCGCGATCGTATGAGCCAAAACGTCTTTGTGCTTATGTATGGGGTCTTGTTCCATTTCCAGCCGTGACAGTTCAGGAATAATGTCGTCCATCTCACCTGATTCCACAGAAGTCCACAAGCCTTCAGCACAATCTTCCTCGAGAAGAATTTCAGATAATCGATCCATAATATAATTTTAGAAAAAATTGTGAATAAAAATACTGTTAAGAAGATTTTGGCTGATTCTCTATTTTTATTCCCAACATTCGCGCTGCATTGCCTCTAACAATTTTCCAAACAACATCTTCCGGTAAGTGTCCCATCATGTCTTGGGCAATTTCTTTAGTGTTGGGCCAAGTAGTGTCAGTATGCGGATAATCAGTTTCGAAAGTGATGTTGTCTACTCCTACTTCATTCAAGGAGTTAAGACCGTGCTTGTCACGGAAGAAACATCCAAAAACCTGACGGTAGTAATAGGTTGATGGCGGCTCGGGCACGATGTCAGCAACGCCTCCCCAAGCCCTGTGTTCTCTCCACACATCATCCACTCTTTCTAGAATGTAGGGAAGCCATCCAATCTGGCCTTCACTGTATGCCAAAGTCAATGTTGGAAAACGTACAAGAACACCTGAGAACAAAAAGTCACTCAAAGAAGCTATTGCATTATTGAAACTCAAAGATGCCGCAACTGCTGGTGGCGCATCAGGAGAGGCAGCTGGCATCTTCGAAGAAGAACCTATATGCATGCAAACTACTGTTTCGGTGTCTTGACATGCTTGGAAGAAAGGATCCCAATACCCTGTGTGTATCGATGGCAAACCTAAATTTGGTGGTATTTCGGAGAAACAAACCGCTCGGCATCCACGTTCGGCATTCCTTCTAACTTCTTCGGCAGCTAACTTAGCATCCCAAAGAGGAATAATTATCAAAGGTAGAAGAGCACCGTTAGAGTCACCACACCATTCTTCAACCATGAAATCGTTGTATGCCTTAACACAAGCTAAAGCGAGTTCACGGTCTTTAGCTTCAGCAAACGTCTGACCACAAAAACGAGGCATGGTTGGAAAAGAAAGAGAGGCTTCAACATGATTAGAAATCATGTCTTCAACACGAGCCTTTGGGTCATAACAACCTGGTCTCATTTCATCATAAGTAATAGGTGACATGGTCATTTCTTCACGTGCAAAACCAACTGCCGCTACATGCCTCTTATTTGGATGTACGAGATCTTCATAAAACCATATGTCGCACCAAGGAGCATCTGGAGCATCTAACTCGTACTCGTACATCTTGGATCCGCCCACCCAAAGCATCTCACCTAACCGACGACGTTCAACCCTTGGTCCTTTTTCCTTGAATTTTTCTGGAAGCCACGTCTCCCAAAGATGTGGAGGCTCAACAAGGTGATCATCAACACTAATGATCATTGGAATCTCAGTTTTAGAACTTTCACTTACAGGTTCTGTTATCGCCATTTAGTCCTCCGAGATATAGAAATCTCTTTCCGTTCCTGCATCAGATTCTAGACCTTTGTTACCCAACTCGCATCTATGAGAATTTCTAGGCAATATGTAGTAGTTAGAAAGGAAAGTAAATGAAAGTTGGAATTGCGTTTGCAAATATATTAAATTTCGGCACTCCAGATGGAAGTATCCAATTCGCTCAAGCTGCAGAGAAAGCAGGAGTTGAATCTCTATGGACAGTTGAACATGTCATCTATCCTTCAAATTACGATTCGAAATACCCATATGATACGAGCGGCAAAATGATGATGGCGCCTGATACAGATCTAACAGACCCTTTAATCTGGCTTACTTGGTTAGCTGCTAACACTTCTTCAATAAGACTGGGAACCGGAATTCTTATCCTTCCAGAAAGAAACCCTTTAGTATTGGCGAAAGAATTAGGAACTTTAGATTCTCTCAGCGGTGGCAGAGTTGAGCTTGGAATTGGAGTCGGATGGCTTAAAGAAGAATTCGATGCCCTCGGAATTCCTTGGGAGCGTAGAGGTGCACGTACCGACGAATATGTTGCTGTGATGCAAAAACTTTGGAGTGACAATGAAGTCTCATTCGACGGTGAGTTTGTTTCTTTCGAAAACATTTCTTCAAATCCAAAACCATTAAACGGTTCAGTCCCTATAACAATCGGAGGTCATAGTGATGCAGCGGCAAGACGTGCGGGTCGTATAGGTAACGGATTTTTCCCTGGGAATGGCGATTTGGAACACATGCTAAACCTTATGAATGAATCAGCTGAGAAAAATGGGCGTGATCCTAAAGAAATAGAGGTCAGCTGGGGTGATACTGAGATAATGGGCGATGACCCTATTGCCGCTGCAGAGCGCCTGAAATCTAAAGGAGTCACCAGAGTTATTGTCCCATCAGTAATGTTTTTAAATAACACAGAAGAACAATTGGCAGAATTCGGTGAGCGTGTCGTCTCAAAAATTTCCGATATTTGAAGTCTGATAGCTGAAAATTTCTTTAACTTTTAGACTGCTTAATAAAACAAAGGTGAAAGCCGGTAAAACAATCTGATGACAAGCTGGAGAAGCAATACAGGAATGCGATCAAGGGTACCGATTACACCTCTTACCTCAAGTCGGCAATCTCTCGGCAGATCGGGGAACGGATTCCCTTCTTCTTTATTTACGAAACGAAATGTAGTAATTGCACTAATTGTCTTTTCTTTTTTAATAATTATCGCAATAGGTCAAAGTAGCGACTCAGAACAAACGGAAGAAGATCTAGGACTCGCCGCAATAGTTCAAGAGTCTATGATTCGATCCGGTTTACCGACAGTAGAAATACAAATGATCGACTCAACGGTTGTGCTTGAAGGAATCGTAAAGACTCAAGAATTGAAGGAGGCTGCTACGCGAGTAGCTCAAGCACAACCTGGCGTTATAAGTGTTGAAAATTTGTTAAAAGTACCAGAACCTAGAAATCAAGTAACTACCACTACCACTCCAGATCTACCTGCTAATCAAACAGATCTACTTCTCCAAACACGACTTAGTGCTGCTGGCGCCTCTTCTGGAATTCAATTCGAATCTGGAGGCGATATTTTGACTCTTGAATCGCTACCTACCCTAGAAAGACTTGCTTATTTCTTATCCAATGAAAAGGAAATAAGAGTTCAGATACTGGGGCATACAGACAGCGATGAGAAGTGTCCAGGAGACAATCTGATACTTTCACAAAGGCGAGCGGAAGCCGTAAGAGCACAATTGCTTGCTCGTGGAGTAGAAGCTGAAAGACTGACCTCCACAGGAATGGGTCATACAGATCCGATCGCTGACAATCTGAGTAAATCTGGTAAAGCTGCGAATAGAAGAATTGAATTCCTGCTAATAACAGAAGGGCAAGAAGGAATCCCTTCACCTCCTAAACCTGAATCCGCAAATGCTTGTTAATTTATCAAATTTTCTTTTCTGCTAAGAAGAGCCCACTATCCCTGATGTGCCAAAGAATGTTTTGTAAAATGTATTTAGGACGTGTCGTCTAAACATCTGTGAATCTCTAATCGATTCGCGCGTGTTTAATGAGCACTCAAAGGCGAGGAGCTTTAATGGCAGGAAAAGGACTTTGCGTACGATGCAGACAAGTAGTTCCTCTTATGCTTACCAGTCTTGTTTGCGACAGGGCTGGTGCCTCAGCTCAACCAACTGGAGTTTGTCCTGAATGTGTTGAACGAAATGAACTTGACGAAAAGAAAATCATAAGCAATTAACGTTGACGCTTGTCACAAAATGACAGATTACTTTTCCAAGTTGGCAAAATACCTGTATGGGTACTTTTGGGACTAAGGGTGAGAAGCCATTTACAACTAACGATTATTTATCTTTAGGTTGGAAAGCTCGCCTAACTGAGACTGCTGTAGGACTTTTTAGTCATGCCCCTGATCCCTTGGAGGAAACTTTTCAGTATCCAAATGACCCTGGGCTATTTGGACCTGAATCGGTTACATGGAAAGTAATGGGTGATGTCTCTTCTTTTATAGGTGGGATAAGAGCACTTTTAATTCAGGCAGCCCATCCTGAAGTAGCAGCGGGAGTTGCAAACCACTCGACTTACCGTGATGATCCTCTTGGGAGACTCTCCCGAACTGCTTCTTACGTAACTGCAACTGCCTTTGGAGCAATGCCAGAAGTTGAAAAATCAATAAAAATGGTGTCATCAGCTCACCGTCCTGTTAAAGGCACTTCAAGTCGAGGAGAAAAGTACTCAGCTGGAAATCCTGAGATGGCTGCTTGGGTTCATAACGCATTAATAGATTCGTTTCTAGTCTCATATCAGAACTTTGGTCCATCTTCTCTAAAACATGAAGAAACAAATCGTTACGTTTACGAACAAACAAATTTAGGAAAGCTAATGAAGGCATCTCCCCTGCCTGAAAATTCAAAATCTTTGAGTTCTTGGTTGTCTAATAATCCAAAAATAGGAAAATCTAAAGAAGGTTCTGAAGCAGTTACTTTCCTGAGAAAACCTCCACTGCCTTTTTTTACTCTTGCTGCTTACAAAATTCTTTTCAATGCAGCTGTCGCAACTATGCCTGAAGAACTTCGTAAAGCCATTGGAGTCACTCAGAAAAAAGGTGCCAAAACAGCAGGAAAATTTCTCACAAAAATCCTACGGTATGCTCTAGGTTTCTCACCTGCATGGGCAGCGGCTTTAGATAGAAGCGGAACCAAACGTCCTACCGAAATACGTTTCAGAGATACATCTGGAGTTACTCGTTAATAAATTAGCAAACCTTGCTCTTTGAACGTAGAGTTTACGAATGCCAGATGCAATTGTTATAGGTGCGGGAGTAATGGGATCCTCAATCGCATATGAGCTTCAAAAATCAGGTTTGGATACTCTAGTTTTAGACAAGGGTGAAGCTGTCGGAGGCGGCTCAACGAGTGCTTCTTCAGCAGTGATTCGATTCAATTATTCTACTCATGCTGGTGTAACTGCCGCCTGGGAGTCTAGGCAAAGATGGTTGTCCTGGGCGGAACATCTAGGTTTGGAAGAAAACCATCAAGAACCTTTAGCAAGGTTCCATAAGACTGGGATGCTTTTTCTAGAACCACCTGATTTCCCACGTTCAATCTTTCTTGATTTGCTAGACGAATTCAAAATTCCTTATGAATCTTATGACACTGAAGAGTTAGCAGAAAAATTTCCCTCTCTCGATCTCGGCAGATTTTGGCCTCCAAGACTGCCTGATGACGAAGACTTCTTCAATGAACCAGAAGCTAACCTCAATGGTTGGATCACTCCAGATGCGGGTTTCATCGATGATCCTCAACTGGCAGCTGCAAATCTTATGGATGCTGCAAAAAGAAACGGTGCCACTGTCCGCCTTCACACCGAAGTAGAAGAAATTCTCAATCAAGACGGAAGAGTATCGGGTGTCGCACTTAAAGATGGAACAACTATCAATGCTCCAGTAGTTATAAATGCCGCCGGGCCATGGAGTTCAGCACTCAATCGAATTGCTGGCGTGGAATCTGAAATGGCGATTACGACAAACCCCATGAGGCAAGAAGTTCACGCAGCTGAAGCTCCCGACAACTTCAACTTCGATTCTGGAGCTCCTCTACTAACAGATCTTGATCTCGGATATTATGCAGTTCCAAAAATGGGAGGCACTTTTTACGTTGGAGGTGTTGAACCAGATTGCGACCCCTTGGAATGGGTCGATGACCCAGATGGAGTGTCCCTTAACCCCACTGTTTCAAGATTTGAAGCCCAAGTTTGGCGACTAGCTAGAAGAGTCCCAGAACTTGGAATTCCTACTCGTCCTCTAGGAATTGCAGGTGTATATGACGTAACGCCCGACTGGGTTCCTATTTACGACCGAACTTCACTACCAGGCTTCTACGTAGCTATTGGAACTTCTGGCAATCAATTCAAAAACGCTCCCCTTGTTGGCGAAATCATGCGTGAAATTATCTCCGCTAGTGAAAATGGCCACGACCATGACGCAAACCCCCTAACAATAAAATGTTCGCACACTGGTTTAGATCTTGATTTGAGTGCTTTTTCACGTAACCGTGAAGAATTCTCAACAACAGGCTCTGTTTTAGGTTAAATAAGCAATTTTTCCGCCTATTTATAGGTTTTTTTTTGTCGCATTGTTGTAACAATCCCGACATTGACGTTTACCCCTAAATGCCCTTACACTCATGATTCTTGAATACTTATCTGTATTCAGAATATTTGTAAACAAAATGGAGGGGGCTTCCTTTATGGAAACGCTTATTAGGCGTCGAGGCTGGCGGATTGTTTCTGCTGTTTTGGCGCTTGGATTGATTGCCGGGGCCTGTGGG
>PABN01000014.1 GCA_002699555.1 Dehalococcoidia bacterium | reverse complement strand
GTACGTTGGGTTTGTTAGGCACATTTGGCTTGTTGGGCACGTTGGGCTTGTTGGGTACGTTGGGTTTGTTAGGCACGTTTGGCTTGTTGGGTACGTTGGGTTTGTTAGGTACATTTGGTTTATTAGGCACGTTTGGCTTGTTGGGTACGTTGGGTTTGTTAGGCACGTTGGGTTTGTTAGGCACGTTTGGCTTGTTGGATTTCTTTGGAACTACGGGCTCTACAGGTTTATTTGAACCACCGAATATTCCACCAAAAAATGAAGGTTTACTCGGACGAATAAAACTCGGTTTTCCTTTATTTTTAAACAAACTACCTTTGGGAAATTTGATTTGATATTTCGCATTTTTAAAATTTGTTTTCACTGCTGTGCTGTTACCAAAGTTCGTCTTCACTGCTGTGCTATTTGGGAAACTGGTCTTCACTGCTGTGCTGTTACCAAAGTTGGTTTTCACTGCTGTGTTGTTTGGAAAATTAGTCTTCACTGCTGTGTTGTTGCCAAAATTGTTCTTCACGGCTGTGTTGTTACCAAGATTGTTACCAAAGTTGTTCTTCACTGCCGTGTTGTTTCCAAAGTTGTTATTCACTGCTGTGCTGTTAAAAAATTCGCGATTTTTCATGACTAATGTACGCTTCCGACCAATTTTAACAGGTTCAAGAATATTCATAAATTTCAGACGTTTTTCGATTGAATCGATCATCTGTTTTTTAGTCATTTGTTCGACCTGTATAATTCCAACTTTCCTCGCGACATTCTTGATATCTTTGCGTTTAGACGAAGAATCAAATAATATATCGTAGTCACTGGACTTAAGAGGTGACTTTTTGTCGATAAGGTAAGTTTTATTAGGACTCATAATCAAAGGGGGGAGTGGTAACTTTCCCCCTCTAATATTATCATACGCTTGACATGTTTGTTCTTTTGTCAGTTTAATTGTATGTCCTGTATTCAATTTAATGAGTTTTTTTAGGACCTCAAGATCTGCTTCTGGATCGCAAACCTCTATCATATATTGTAAACTGATAAAAAAAGTGTTATGTCGAATACCCTGTATTGAATAAACGTAATTTTTCTTCATAGTCCATGTTGAAATCAAACACATCTGCATCACCTACATTTATTTCTATGATTTCTATGGGTGTATCGTATTTTATACGATTAGATAGTGCTGAACGAACGAGTGTTTGTACAAATTCTTTAGGGGTTTGTATATCTTCTTGGTACACGCGATTCATTTTAATTTTTATACATGTAATTTCATGTGCTTTTTTATCGTAAAAAGGTGCTAATGGGTATTCTTCTTTCATCCCACCATCAACATACGTCTCACCATTATATTTACCACATGCAAATATGAAAGGTACAGCCATACTCATACACACTGCATCTATCACTTTCATATCCGGATGTGTATCTTTAGAAAAATAGACAGTTTCAGAAGTATTCATACAAAATGCTGAAATGTATATTTTCATATCAATTTCTTCGAATGTGGGATCCCTTCCACAAATTTCAACCAACTTTTTACGAATAGGTCCCATATCAACAAAACCAAATTTGTTAAAAAATGATCCTATACGTATTTTAACAAAGTTGGGGATATTTAATGATAATGATGTATCTAATATTTCATCCACGGACATCCCAACTGCTAAAAATAAAGCTAAAATTGCACCCGCTGAAGACCCTGAAATTTCTTTCACATCTGCGAGTGAAGATTCTCTTGTCTTCAGAGCCCCGATGAGAGAGAATATTCCCATAGAAGCTGGACCGAGTACAAGATACTTCATCTTCTTACTTAATAGAATTGAGGAAATTGACGACGTAAAACCGCGAAGATCACCGCAAATACGATGGCGTGAGTCAACACAGCTGGAAGGCTGGTCTGACCGGAGCGGAAAACGCCACCCGAGCCGGGAGGGAGAGTGAGAAGGAGACCGGGGCTGAGAGCGAGGAAGAGCGCAGTGGTCACTATGAGATCGGTCTTGGTGAGTACGAGACCCATCGCGCGAGCAATGATGCTGTACACGAGGAAGAAGACCAGCGCGTGGAAAAAAACAGCCATCTGATTCGTTTTACGGTTCATGAACTTGACGTTCTTACCGGCAGTAGTCACGAGGACACCGGGGCTGAGAGCGAGAAACAAAGCAGCAGGGATGGCGACCTTCTGGGAGGTAATATCGGGGAGCATTTAATATATACGCATATAATTTTTCGTAAATTCTAGAAAATGATAGAATGTAGCACCTCGCATCATTTCTTCGTGTAGGTTATTTTCATCTACAATTCGCCTGACGTTTCGCCAAATGTAGAATAATTCATTTACATGTTCTCCTTCCTTACGCTCGATATACGGATCATGTTCTGTATAACAAAATTCAACAAAGTCGCAAAACTTTCCCGAGTGTTCCAAATGAGCATCATATAGCAGTGTCCTGATCGTGTTCCACATGTACGAGAGTTCATCTGAGTATTCGACTTCCCAGTCTTCGATATTCAGAGGAGTGTTGTCATTAAATTCATCGTCATCACTGGCGTCGTCTTCAAAGCCGTTAGACGCTTCATATACATATTGGCTCCAAACCATGTTGTATTACTTATCTTCTTTTGGGGGTTTATCCTTTATACCAGTTAGCGAAAGAGAGGTAGACTCTTTCGTCTTAAGTCCGTCTTTAATGGCATTCAGAGCGCCTTCGACCTTGGTCTCATCACCACCAAAGAAAGTCATAAGACCATCCTTAATTGCGTCCTTGTTCATACCCGCCTTCCTAACGGTCTTACGAATACTAATCTTACCCTTCCTGAGATTAATGGTGTCGATACCCTGTTCAACCATATGTTTCTTAACCGTCTCCTTGAGACGTTTCTCCTCCTGATTAAGAACCTTGATATCAGACTTCGCCTCTGCTAATTGTTTTGTGAGCTCTACCAGCTTAGATACATTCTCGGAGAGGTCAGGTGCAACACTTGTCATGTTTAATTATATACTACTAATTTCTAATCTTTAAGCGCACAAACCACGCTGCATAAGATCGGGGACAATCGTGGAGTTGTTCCATACGAAAGGCTCCTTGGGGTTGGGGGGATCCCTGCGAATCTGCTGGTTCGCGTTGCGGAGAGCACCACCGACAGTCTCGGGGAAGCCAATCTGCTTACGAGGCTCGAGGAAGTTCTGACCCGCGAGGATATCCTCTGGGGCAAACTGACCGAAGTCCTCGGCAGACGCGACCTCACGGGGGAGGAGGGAAGAGGCGAGACCAGTACCCTTGTTCATACCGTTGCATGGGGCATCGACTGGGGCAGCCACGGGGCCTGGGGCGGGACCCGAGGAAGGCGCAACACCGAAGGGGGTGTACTCACGCTCAACAATAGCGTAACCGGACTTGTTGTTCATGGAGAAAAGGAGGAAGATTAGAGCAGCGACGGCGACCAGCATCAGAATGTTCTGGTTACGACCCTTCATCATCTTTTATATATGTATAACAATTTTTTTATTGGTCAGCTTCGTCGATGAAAGCGTATTCGTCTGGGTATGTATCGATAATTGGGTCATCATGTACCCTGACCTGGACAACGTTCCAAGTAGACCCGAATGCCTTCTTGGCAAACCATAGACCGGCGAACTCAAGGATAACATCACATGTCTTACCGGGCTGGACACCATCAAAGTCGATGAGTTCCTTTTGTGCGTTGAATACCTTGGTGATGTCGAGGCGATCAGCGGTCATCTGACCATCCTTTAGGCTGGAAGTATAAGCACCCCTGACAACACCCTCGGAAAGCTTCTTACCAAACCAAGTCTCGCAGTTCTCTTGGGCGGCATCCAAATTCTGAGCATCAAAGTTCTCAATCTTCTCACCATTTACAACATCCATGACGACTTCACCTGACACATCAGAAATCTTAACATTGTCAAGCTGAACAAGACATTTACGCTTATCATCGTTGAGTACCTTCACGAAATACAGACCATCTTCTCCCTTAGCTGGGGTGTTGTAAATCATTTATGTATACACTTGGTTTCATTTCTTTAAACCGACAAATGGTATAGCTGCAGCTTTATTCAGTAACGACTTTGGCACCCATTGATTTCTCCTGGGATTATAACCATAAAGTGTTTTGGTGATATTCATATTTTTGGGGAGTGGCATTGCATTTTCTGGGCGAAGTGGAAATTCGTTTTTCACGTACGCATTTGTTCCAACATTTTTCCACTTGAGCGTTTTTGTATTGAAACGTTTATTTCCTGAAGATTTTTTATACCCTTCGACATTTGTATTTTTAACAACCGGCTTGAGACCATGTACAATCTGTTTAGAAAGACGATCGTTCATAGGTTTCGTCGTGAAATTCTTGTATTTATGTGGATCAACCTTTTTCGCAGCATTCATGGAAATTTTTACCGGTTTCCTGGGTACCCTAGATTTTGTGACAATTTTGGAACTAATTCGCCTGAATACATCATCCATCGAGTTTGAGGATTTGATTCGTTTATCAAACAATTGAGCTAACCTGACAAGTCTTTGTCTATCCTTTTCTTTCTTTTCTGGACGAAGACGAAGTTTATGCATCAGGTAAATGTCTTCGATGAGGAACTCCTTACTGGCAACAAGAATACGTTTATCATTAATCAGTCTTCCAGTCAACACGTCGCGATATGTCATACCACGTCGTTTAGTGAGTGCCACTTCATACCCAAATTCCTGGGGTCGCATGAATGGGATGTCAAGAATACCACCCATGTTGAAATCTTCAATTTTACCTGTTTTCGCCGATAAGAATCGAATGTTAAGATCGAGAGCAAACAATTCAACGTCGATGAAAATATCACCTTTACTGGGTTTATTAGTATTGGACGTCTTCTTCTTTTTGATTAATGAATATCTTCGTGTGACGTATGGCCCAGATTGTTTAAAACCAATTCCTAAAAATTTAAATAATTTGGAATGTTTTTTCTGCATCGCCATAATTCTCTTTTTGACGCGCATATTCAAACGCTTCGCGAGTTCACCAAGCTTATTCCAGAGAATAAGTTTGACGGCTTGTAGTTTACCAAAATACTTTTCATTCATTGGGATACGTGGTACGAACTTCGCGTCGATATCACTGGTGACAATCCTATCCTTGAAATCAGTGTACAAATTAAACGCTTCTCCACCACTCACGACGAGATCACCAGAAGTACTCAAAAACTTTGTGAGTTCTCCCAAGGTTTCAAGTATGATATCACGTATGGAATCTGTAACAAAAACATACATGATCTTTTCATAATCTTTGTCAGAATGTGTAGTTCGCACCCGACTACGAAATTTACCAAAATCTCTCTGTAAGTTTCGTTCGTAGTACTTTTTCAACTTTGCATCCTTGAATAGAAGATTTTCATCAATGAATTTATCTATGACCACCTTGGGATAAATCTTGTCATCCATTATTATATCATAATATAATAATATGGTCTGTGACGTCATCGAAAATTGTAGATGTTACGCATTCAAGGGAAGTAAGGAACAATTTTGTGCTGTGAGAAAAGGACCTAGCGTTTTGCCATGTCCAACGGATTGTTGTGCAGGAGGGTGCCCTGATGATGGTTCAAGAGAACCATTTCGTTATATAGATCGACCGGCCGAACCCCCACCAGATAATCGTATCTTTATGTTTTTATTGTGGTCGATTGTTACGATCGCAACGATATTCTTTTTTAGAAACTTAAAGATTAAGCAGGTAAGAAAGATATAATGTCTCTTGAAACTATTCAGACCGAGCTTGCTGCCCTCCGCACTGACGTGAAGAACCTCACAAAGCTTATTCGTAAGATTAAGAGTACCCAGGACGACCCCGATGGTGAGAAGGCGAAGGCTCGCGCCGCCAACAACGGGTTCAACCGAAAGCAGGATGTAAGCCCTAAGTTGCGCGCGTTTCTTGGACTTCCAGCGGGTGAGCTCATCTCTCGTTCTGAGGTGACCAAGTCTGTCAACAAGTACATCACTGACAAGGGTCTTAAGCACCCCGATAACGGTCGTCAGATTATCCTTGACGACAAGCTTAAGGATCTTCTCGCTCCTCCCGCCGACGTCCAGGTTACTTACCTTAACCTCCAGAAGTACCTCAGCCCTCACTACGTCAAGAAGGAGGCTTAAAAAATAAACACATACATTACATAACAACATGGTCACATTAGTCGATAAGGCTCGTGCAGAACAACTTGTTGGTACAAAGATCAAAAACCTTGATTTGTACCAAAAGGCTTTTACTCACAAATCTGCTCTCAAGGAGTATGAACAATTTACAGAATCTTTCGAAACTCTCGAATTTATTGGTGACTCTGTTTTAGGATTCGTCATCACTAAGTTTTTATTTGATCGTTTCGAAAGTCGTCAAGAAGGTTTCCTCACGAAAGCTCGCACAAAGCTCGTTCGTGGTGAAACATTAGCTCGTATCGCGAATGCTCTCGGTCTTAATGAGCTCGTCGTAATGGATGAAAAGGGTATGCGAAATGGGTGGAACAATAACCCAAAGATCTTAGAAGATGTTTTCGAAGCCCTCATCGGTGCGATCTACATGGACATCGGGTTGATTCACGCGAAGGAGTTTATTCTTCGAATTTATCAAGATCCCAAACTCGTCGACTTAAATTCTATCATGGTTGATGACAACTACAAAGATCACCTCATGCGACATTGTCAGGTGAATAACTGGCAACTTCCTGAATATCGTGTTGCCGCACACCATGAAGGTCTTTTCTATATTGACATCTACATCAATAACTTGTTTTGTTCTAGAGGTGTGGCAAAGAGTAAAAAACAAGCTGAGCAGAATGCTGCTCAGATATATTTTCAAGTGATGGATGAGCTTAAAAATTATAACCTCAATTAACCTAACATGCATCCGAATGTAAAGGTTTTGATTGAACGGGAATATGATGCACAGAAAAGTGAAGCGTGGTTGAAACTGCGTGGAAATATGCTCACAGCAAGTGACGCGGCTACAGCGATTGGTAAAAATAAGTATGAAACACCCGAAGGTCTCTTACTAAAAAAGTGCGGTCTCGGTGAAAAATTCACTGGAAATGCAGCTACGAGACATGGTGAGAAGTACGAAGATGAGGCGCGTATCATTTACGAACAGCGTCATGGTGAAGTTGTTCATGAGATTGGTCTTTGTCCTCATCCAGAGCATAGTTGGCTTGGTGGAAGTCCTGACGGTGTCAGTGAATCTGGAAAACTTGTTGAAATTAAGTGTCCACCACAAAGGGCGATCATTCCAGGTGAGGTACCCGAGCATTACATGCCACAACTTCAACTCTGTATGGAAATCTTAGATCTGGAGTCTGCAGATTTCATCCAGTATAAACCGGCAGAAACAAACTGGCCAAAACCAGAAGAATTTGATGTTGTCAATGTTCCTCGTGATCGCGAATGGTTCAAGACATATTTCCCCGTCATGAAAGAATTTTGGGAAAAGGTGTTGTACTACAGAGAACATATAGATGAACTTCCAAAACCTAAGTTGAAAAAGACGCGAAAGAAAAAGGAACCTGAACCAGTCATCTGTGAAGTTCGAGTACTTTCAGACGAAGATCCATACGATGACGATTGAAGACCAATACACACATGCTAAGAACACTCTGAGTGGTAGGCTTTTCGCACCTTACCAACGTGAAGGTGTTCTCTGGATGCTTACAATGGAAAATCAAACGTCTGGCCCCAAGGGTGGGTTTCTTTGTGACGAAATGGGATTGGGTAAGACAGTTCAGCTCGTGGCAACTATGCTTGGGAATCCAAAGCCTCGCACCCTAATCATCGTACCAAAGTCAATCATTACCCAATGGGTGGAAGAAATCAATCGCTTTGCACCTCACTTGACGATCAACATCTTTGATGGTCCAGAAAGGAGAATTCAAGAGGCTGATGTCACTCTCGCACCTTATACTTTATTGACAACGAAGGGTGGGAGCGTCGATTCAAAGACTCCTCTTCATATGTTGCAGTGGGATAGAGTCATTTTGGATGAAGCCCATGAAATTCGAAACAAAAAGTCTAAGTTGTTCAAGAGTGTGTGTCGTCTTCAGACTCAAATCAAGTGGATCGTGACTGGTACCCCGGTGTTCAATTCGATGGAAGACTTTGTTTCTTTGTGCACATTCTTGGGTCTTTCCAAGGTGGTTGTTCAGGGTATGACCAATAAAATCAAGGACATCTACATCCTTCGACGCACTAAAGAAGATTTGGCTAAGATTAATGAACGTCTTCGCTTACCCCCGTGTCATTTTGAAAATGTCGAACTGGATATGTACCCAGATGAGAAGCAACTCTATGAGATTGTCTTTCTCGAGGCACAAGATACCATTCGTGATGCATTCAGGAATGTCATCAGTATTAACGCCAAAAATATGATCATTTTGGAATGCTTACTTCGTGCTCGACAGGCTATGATTTGGCCACAAATGTATCTTGATGGTGTTGCCAAACAGAATGAGACGCAGGCGGAGAAATGGGTTGGTCGTTCGAAGAAGATGGAGACTCTGTTTGAGATGATTTCATCTCATCCGAATGAAAAATCTCTCGTCTTCTGTCAATTTCGAGGTGAGATGAATCATATTCAGTCACATTTGAATTGTCCCGTATTTCGAATTGATGGATCGGTTCCCAAGGAGGAGCGCGTCAAACAGATTGAGGGATTCAAGAAGGCTCAGCCTGGTGCAGTGTTCATCATTCAGATCAAGAGTGGTGGTCAGGGTCTCAATCTCCAAGAGGCGACACGCGTTTATATCACCGCTCCATCTTGGAACCCAGCGACTGAACTACAGGCTATCGGGAGAAGTCACCGCACAGGACAAACCAAACCCGTTTATGTGAAGAAGTTGATCTATAAGGAGTGTCCGCGATTTGTGAGTGTTGAGGAAGAGATGATGGCTCTTCAAGGACATAAATCCATCGTGTGTTCTAAAGTCCTCAACGATGAACGAATCGAAAAACAAATCCCTGTGAACAGGACAACGGATAAAATTTCAATTTTGGACATCAAGAAAATTTTCAAAGCATAAAGTAAAGATGATTGGTTCTCGCGCCGAAGTTTTCCATGGTACTGCGGACAAGACTGCTGGTGGTCTCACCAAGAAGGATCTCATGAAGGATTCCAAGGATGGTCGCATCAAGAGCAAGGCTGCCCATGATGCCGCCATGAAGCGTATGAAGAAGGAGGGTAAGAAGGCTATGGTTAATGTCTTCAAGCCCAAGGCGGGTGAATTTAAGCTTCAGCCCAGTGAAGGCACGAAGGCGTACAAGAAGCTCATTAAGAAAATGTAAGTATACAATAAGAATGACCCTTGCTAAGTGGGATGAGTCAGTCAAAGTGGCTAAGATCAAATTAGGTCTGGACCCAAAGAAATTTACCAGAATACAAGGTAAATTACTTAAGGAGGCTCAGGCTATTTATAGTATTTTACTTCTTAATAAATCTAAATAATAAATTGAAATCCCTTGAGATTTTGTGGTCCATAGACGACAAGCTGGTGAAGCTTCCAAGTACACCCGAACTTCCTGTTCAAGAAATACACACTATTAAGCTCTACAATAGCATGACCTGAATTTCTTGCATAGAGACCGTTGGTTACTTCATCCTTTTTTGGGTTCTTGTCACCGTCAAATACGTTTGCCTTGATTTGTTCCTCCACATTCGTATCGACCTTGATTCGAAACTTTGGTTCCCTACCAGGTGACTCTTTCACGTTGGAATTGAACATGGGTAGTAGTTCTTCTTTGGTCATCGTAGAGCCGAAAATAACTTCACTCTGTTCGACCACAGCATCGACGATTGTGTCCTCCAGTTTCCGTAGAGAATCGTAAAACTTCTTCATGTAGCTACCCTCTTCGTCATATCCTTTGATGGCGAAATCAATATTGTATTTGGTAGCTCCAACTTCGGGTGTAAATCCAGAAACACCGAATGGCATATACATACGTGGAAGTTGGACACGCAAGGGGGTTCCCTGCTTCGTAGAAATGACAATCTTTCGGTTATTGTATTCGTTGATTTGGAGGTTTTCGATTGCTTTGTCCATGTCTTTCTATTCTTCATGCGGTTCAAAACTTTAAGCTGAACAGGCCACACAATCTGGCTCTAGACTAAATTGGATTGGTCGAGCTTTTGCCTTAGAACGAAGATAATACATACCCGTTTTGAGACCAGCCTTCCACGCGTACATATGCATTGAAGAGAGTTTGGAGAGTGTCGGGCTCTCCATGAACAGATTCATGGACTGAGACTGATCGATGAATCGACCACGATCAGCCGCCATGTCGATGATACACTTTTGACTAATTTCCCAGACAGTCTTGTACAAATTCTTGATATCATCGGGAATGTCCACGATGTTTTGAATAGATCCACCAGCCTTCACCATGAGATCCTTCATCTCTTTCGACCAGAGGCCGACTTTCTTGAGATCATCAACGAGGTGCTTGTTGACTACGACAAATTCACCAGCAAGTGTGCGTCGAAGGTAAATGTTGGTGGTGTAAGGTTCGAAACACTCATTGTTGCCTAGGATTTGTGCAGTGGAAGCTGTGGGCATAGGAGCCATGAGAAGACTGTTTCGAAGACCCTTCGTCTTCACACGCTCACGCATTGCGTCCCAATCATAACGACCACTGAATTTAGTCTCCCCCTTCCACATATCTGGTTGAAGTATACCTTCGGCAGTAGGAGAAGTTTTGAAACTCTCGTATGACCCCTCAATCTCAGCCAACTCCGAACTCGCCTCAAGTGCGGCATGGTACATAGTCTCGAAAATATGAGCATTCATAAGACGAGACTCTTCACAATCGAAGGGGAGACCACATAGGATGAACACATCTGCGAGACCTTGAACACCGAGACCGATAGGGCGATGCTTCATGTTAGAGCGACGCGCAGTCTCTACAGGGTAGAAGTTTCGGTCGATGACTCGATTGAGATTTTTCGTCACAGTCTTCGTAACTTCATGGAGTTTGTCGTAGTCGAACGTCTTCGTCTCCTTATTGACATACTTGGGAAGGGCGATTGACGCAAGATTGCAGACAGAAGTCTCATCCTTGTCGGTGTACTCCAAAATTTCCGTACACAAATTGGAACTCTTAATGACACCCAAGTTCTTTTGGTTCGATTTGGAGTTGCATGCATCCTTATAGAGCATGTAGGGGGTTCCAGTCTCAGTTTGAGACTTGAGAATAGCCTTCCACACGTCGGCGGCGGGGATAGTTGCGTTCGCGAGACCCTCCTCTTCATACTTGGTGTACAAGTCTTCAAACTCTTGTCCGTACACATCGGAAAGACCCTTTGCCTTGTCGGGACAGAAGAGAGACCAGTTACCACCCTCCTCAACTCTCTTCATGAACAGGTCAGGAATCCACATCGCCGAGAAGAGGTCTCGGCAACGAGCCTCTTCATCACCTTGATTGAGGCGTAGCTCCAAGAAATCCATGATGTCCGAATGCCATGGTTCAAGATAGACGGCGATAGACCCCTTACGACGACCCGCCTGGTTAACGTAACGTGCTGTAGCATTGAATACCCTGAGCATGGGAATAATTCCATCAGATTGACCATTTGTACCCCTAATTCTGGACTTATTGGCACGAATGTCATGGATATGCATACCGATACCACCAGCCCACTTACTAATTTGTGCACACTCTGTGAGTGTACCGTAAATACCATCAATCGAATCCGCCTTATTAGCAATTAGAAAGCAGGAAGACATCTGAGGACGAGGCGTTCCCGCATTGAATAGTGTAGGTGTCGCATGAATAAACAGACCCTGGGACATCTTGTCATATGTGTCAAGTACAGAAGGTACATCTTTACCGTGAATACCAATAGCAACTCGCATGAACATATATTGGGGCGTTTCGATGAGCTTCCCGTCAACGCGCTGAAGATAACTTTTCTCTAGAGTCTTGAGTCCGAAATATCCAAAATCAAAATCACGATCCGATTTGATATGCTCTTTCACCTGCTGTGCAACTTCAACAACTTCGTCGGTGATGACATTAGCTTTCTGAAGTTTACGCATGGCGAGATGAAAATTGTTTGGACACACCTTTTGAATGTTGCTTGCAACAATACGAGTAGCCAATGTCTCATAGTCAGGGTCGGAAGTAATCATACCAACACAAATTTCAGCAGAAAGAGTATCAATCTCTTGTGTAGTGATGTTATCATACATCGAAGAAAATACCTGTTGAGCAACTTTGGAGGAATCACATTTATCGGAGAGTCCGTACGTTAAGTTCTTGATCCTATTGGTGACATTATCAAATTTCATATCCTCAATACGACCTGAGCGTTTAATGACCCTCATATACCTAAAGTTCTACTTTTATTTTTAACTTATTTCTTACAGTTCTCAAGATCCTTGCTCCTCACAGATACGGTACCGAAGGTCTCGAACTTACGATTGGGTTGAAGGAGATATGTGTTCACGTAGAATGGACCCTCCTCACCAACCTTCGCGACAGGGGCATAAGAACCCACAAAACAGGCTGGGGGTTGGCAGGGAATTTCCTCATGAGTTGGTGGCTTGCTGGCGTAAACTTCGTTAAAGTCAGCAAAGTTCAGCATTTACTATCTACATATAATTTTTTTCGGCGAGTATATTAAATGTGTGATAACCTCCACCTTGATTCCATCAAGCAGTGTGATACGCCACTGAATACTCTATTTTTTTCTGAGTTCAACACAAATCTTCTCCAGCGTGGTATTCGTCAGGCCTTCAAAGATAAGAGTGGTATCGCCATTGATTATCAGAATGTAGACGACTTGTATGGTATCATGCGAATGGTGTTTATTAACAACTCGGGTGATCATTACAATCAAGTCAAAGAACAGGTCAAGGATATGAACATTCGTGTTATTGATACAGCCTTGTCGCAGATTCAGACTGGAGTATCTCAATACATCGCTTATACTCGCGACATCGATACTATTAGTACCCCCCTGGATCAACCCATAAACACCAGTACTGTTGGAAAAAAGATTGATCTCAATGATAAAATCGGAATCAATTAAAGATTACAAACCATAGAATACTAAGTTATGAGTCTAAACTATTACAAAACTGAGACTGAAAAGGTCTGTCGATCCAAAGGTTGGGATCGCGCCGGTGTAGATACCGTGTGGCTTCTCCTGACGGAAGAATTTGGAGAACTAGCGTCGGCTATTCGCCAATACAAGAAAACTTACAAAAAAACAAACCTTAAAAAGGAACGTGGTACTGACGTGATGATGGAAATGGGTGATGTTTTCAGTTATCTTTTTCAACTCGCGCATATGTTGAACGTCGACTTGGATAAGATGTGGGAAGAACATCGATATAAAATGCATGAAAAAAATTATAATCTGAAGTAGTATTAACAGCGATGAGTGAACATATGCTCAACGACGAAGATACTATTGATAATGTAAACCCATTTGTCACACGTGACTTTTCTCTCCCAGGGGGTGTGCGAGAAACTGGTGACTTTGCTGATTTTGTTGAAATCAAGAAACCCATCACGGTTCCAGTTATTGAAAAGAGTGTTTTCTGTAACACGGGTCTTTGCAAGGATGAAACTAAACCACTTTTGATTGATAAAACGGTACGCCCTAAACGTAATATTGATTATGGTTTTACATGTCAGACGAAGAAGGTTAAAGTAGGTGTATCCAACAAAAGTGTTCCATATTTCTGGATATTTGTAGCCATACTCATTATTGCTCTAGTTCTATTATTTTTACGACGTTGAAGAAATATTTGAGCCGAGATGTATTCATACAATTTTGAATAGCTTCAGGTAGATACTTCTTACATAATTTTTTGACAATCTCCATCTGCCAAGCACATTCCATATTTACATGGGGTGGTTGGAATGTTGGATCCAAAATTTTCATAGCGTGTGCGATGCGAACATATACTCTGTCACTTTGTTCATAAACTAAAACGTTTTCAAGTATAAGTTCAGCCATACGCTGTCGGACTTCGAGAGTACTCTTGACCATCGTATCGAGAAACTTTTCATATGGGATTGATTGTTTTTCAGATTCGAGGTGCGACCAATTTGCCAAAGGTTCAGTATTTATGTAATCGGTGAATGTCGCATAACCTTTACCTTTCATATAACGCTCGTAGACAATTTCAACATATGCAAGATCAGACTCTACATCATGAACAGACTTGGCGGACTTTATGAAAGAAGTCATGTATCTTTATCGAGTGTGTTTTCTTTAAACACCTAAGTCACCCATGACATGAATGATAAGTATGTTTAAAAATGTATTCTTCAATCGCCAATAACAGTTTTTCATATCTCCTCACTCTCGATGAGATGCGAAAAGCTATACCCGAAGAGATTCGTCCTTCGTGGGTAAAAATTACGACGATCACCATGGTATCAAGTTTTGATAAAGCAATTGACATAAAAAAACTTCGAGGTGTGTTTGAGAGAATTGGTTCCTACAAGATGAGACGTGTAGGAACCAACACAGAAGGTTTTGAATGGAAGTTGAAGCCTACGACGTTTTATAATCAGGTGACACTCACCTACCATGACACCTACAGTACCAAATCTGTCAAGGTGTTCCCCAATGGAAGTATTCAAGTTGCAGGATGTTGTGATCTTTTTGATTGTAAACGTATTATCACACAATTGGTGCATATTTTCAAGACTTTTTTGGGATTGGAAATCGAGCTTCCCGAAAACTCTTTTCGGGTGGTTATGATTAACTCCAATTTCAGTCTCAACTACAACATCAACCTCATGAAAGTGGCAGATTGGTTTGAAGAATACAACGATATTTTCAAAGTTTCTTTCGAACCAGACAGATATTCAGCCGTCAAGATCAAGTTCAAACCAGCCCATGATATGAAGGAAATTACCTGCAGTATCTTCAGCACGGGAAAGATTATCATCACAGGAGCTGAGACTCTTAAGGAAATTGCATTCGCTTATAACATCATCAACCAGCACATTAACGAAAATTCCCAGATTCGCGTGTCCCGCACAGAGGAGACGGATGTTTTTGACATTTATTTAGGATACAAGTGCGAACCTTTCATTGAAAAACTCAGAGAGAGAGGTTTTGAATCTTGGATGAAAACAATCACCAATAGACAAATTAATTTCTGATGTAATATTAACAAAATGTCGCAGCGACTTGGTATGGCCGACGGTCGGTGCTTCACCGTAAGCACGTCTTCCCAACTCTTTAACAACTACATGATGAAGCAGAACGGTATCTCCTTCGAGGACAACTATTCGTACCGCCAGCTTCTCCAAAAGCAGGGTCCCCAGCTCATGACCCAGGTACAGGAACAGCAGGGTAAGGGTAACTGCAACACCTGCGACAAGCCCCTTCTCAAGGTTCCCAACATTTACTAACTGAGAAAAATTACAAAAAAAACTTTAAAACCTTCCTATAGAATGTCGACATGTTCCATATGTCTCAATGAAGTTAGGGAAACGAGGTCAAATCCTCCACTTCGTTGCGGACACGTGTTTCATTCCAACTGTCTACAGGAATGGAAAAATCGAGGTAAGAATACATGCCCCACTTGTAGAAAAGTGTTTGATGCATCACAATTCAAAATCATCGTCACGATTCAGAACAATTACACAGCAGAGGCAAACTCTGTGTCCTTGAATGAAGAATCGATATTCGACGTATTAGATCTTTTTGATATTACTTTTGATGTCGAAAATACTCCAGATTTAGATAGTATTCTTGCGGACCTTGGGGTGAGTCTTACCGACTTTGATCCCACGATCCTTGACGCAGAATGAACTACAATACCTCTCATAGTTTAGACCTGGGTAGTTCCGAGACGCCTTACGGGGATCTATGATACTTTTCCCCTTCGCATCAGTCAGAAGTGGTCCAGTCGCCCACCCACGCTTGTGACTGAAGACGTTGGCCTTGAATACGATACGTTTACCAACTCTGAATGTTCCAGCCCTCTTTATCCGAGACTCAGGAACTTTAAAAAATTTAGCAACGGAAACGATCGTGTCACCGGATTTGATTTTGTATTCCACGACACCGTGCTGTTTGTAAAAATGAAAATCACCTTGTCTAATATAATTTGTTGGTCTTCCAGGACAGACAAACATCATGACTTTGTAGTATCCTTTCTTACACTTTTCGTCAGCTTTGGCTTTGTACACTTTTTTGGGATTGTCTGAAACGACACGTTTTGGAAGACCAGTACAGTGAGTATAAGTGTGGTTTCCATTAGAAAGACCAGAACGATCTCCTGGAATAGATTTTTGCCACCTATATGCCTCGTAATCTCCGACTGCATACGCGTAACAATTATTATTCCCAATACCAGTCGCCGTCCCCCAACGCCGGTTTGTGAATTTACTTTCGGATCCACTCAATGGCAATCCTTTCATTTGTAATCTAAGCAGAAAAAAATGTCCGTTAGTAATAAATGATTGTGGAAGTTACCAAGGCCGAAACAAAGTCCGATGCGCTCACTGAGTTCCTCACTTTTGTACTCACTATTCTCATCAGCACTTTCCTCCTCCGCCTCGTGTGGAACCGCTCCCTCGTGAAGCACGTCACTATTCTCAAGCCAATCAACACCATGCTTGACGCCTTCATTCTCTCGGTAGGCCTTTCGGTTGTCCGTGGTATTTAAACCTCTTTGTAGCCAGTGGTAGTCTCACCATTGGGGTGCTTGATTGTGGGGTACGCCTTCATACCATCACATCCACCTTTGTCACAATCGACAAACTCGTGAGACTTACCATTCTTCTTCATGTAGTCCAACTGTTTTCGAGTCCATCCACAGCCCATGGTTCCGAAAACAGTCCATTTTTTACCATCTTCCGTTTTCTTAGTACCACGGTTCATGGTGAACAATACGATTAAAACGATGATAGCGAGAACAATGAAAGCGAACATATTATATTATATGTAAATATAAAAATGTCCTCCACTATACTCTCGATAGGAACCAGGAATGTCACACTCAAATACACAAGGAAAATGTCGCCTGGTGAAGTTGAACGGATGAAATCATTCGTATCGAAAGATGGGACGAAGATTGTTAAGACAACAAAATTTAAGATATTGTCTCAAGTTGATGATGGTACAAAGCGAATTTTCAAAGTTATACTTTAATACGAGGAGCAGGTCTACGTTTTTGTTGCTTTGTCTTCTTGGTTTTTAAGATAGCAATCGCTCGAGCCATAGCTTCTTTTTGATTGACTGGTGTTTTAGGTTTGTTTGGTAAAAGTACGACTGGTTTTTGTGGTTTCGTTATAGGTATAGGTAAAGCTTTTGGGTTTTCACCAGTAAAGAAAGGTTTATTGAGAACCTTTTCAAAATTGGGTATACTCCTGTGATTCATATTTCCACGCATACGATAATTCTTGATTCGTTCGGTCTTTTTATTCAGATATTCGAATGGTAATACGGAACGAATGAAATTATGTATTCTCCTTTCTGTCATAGTTTTAGGTTGTCTTACAAGAGCATACATACTGTTCAAGAAAAAATGGAGATCGTACAATTTATCCGATTTTCGAGAGATTCCTATATTGATGTAGTTTTTGTTATTAATCAGAGGGTTCTTAATTCTAGGAAATACGGAAAATCCAAAATCGATGATGACCGCCTCAACACCACCATTAGGTATCGTGAATGTCTTCTCGTTTAATTTAATTTGAATATTCCTTTTTGGTACCGAGCGTACTAATATATTTCCACTATGAAGATCATGATGTCTAAATCCTGGATATTTTTGTTGAATTTTATATAAATTGTAAATCACTTGAGCCATGACAGACTTTGACGCTGCGAGTGATGGTGAACTTTGCCACCATTTACCTAATTCTTCACCACGAATGTACTCGGAATAAAGAACGTCCTTGTTATCACAATTTTTGTAAAGGTACATCTTTGGAACAGAGAATTCCTCTAATTTTTTAGCTATAGTGAATTCCATTTTAGCCGATGGATCTGTGGTTTCTTTATAGACGATGTACTTTTCACACTTATCATCTACACATCCACGAAACACTTTACCATATTCACCTTGTCCAATTTGCCTAGCACCTTTTATCATGGTTCCGTTAAATCGCTTCAACCACAAGTGAGATATTGGAGAACATGCCTTTTTTCCCCTGAGTAACTTTTTAATATTACTCTCGATTGACATACTTATTTATTCGTAAGAAGTTTATTTCGACTTACCAATAATGGGTTTAATTTTATTGAATAACACACTTACCAGATTCATCTACTATCGACATAAAACCATTAGCAATATTGGTTTCATTTTCGTATAATTCATTATAACAAATCTTATCGAATGTAAATTCGGTTATAGATGTACTTAGAAGACTTTGTTCATAAATGACAACATCACTATCAAGTATCTGTTTAATAACCATATCACCATCCTTGAAATATTTTATCTTCAAAGTAGTTTCTGGTTTAAAATATTCTTTTAAAAGTTTCATTTGTATATATTTTGATTTTTTTTACTCCTCATCAACCTCGTCAATCTCTTCCTCAACGTCGACATCTAGATCATCCTCGGGGAGGTCAAGACCCTGGAAGGCGAAGGAGGGAAGCTTGGCAGACTGCTCAAGGAGGGTCTGCTGAAGACGGATGGTGACACCGAACTTGTTATCGATGAACCAAATCTGGTTGAGGTCAACGATGGCCATACACTTCTGCCCCTTCTCGATAGTATCGAGGGAGACGGGCTGCTTCTGCATCGAGTACGCCTCGGGAACAAAAGAGCCGTCGGGCTTGGTGAGAATCTTGAGCTTGATAGTGGATGGATACTGCTCCTTTCCGGGACGAATCATGGGCTTGTAGAGAGCCTCCTTGAGGACTGCGACATTAAACTCCTTACCGAGCCACTCCTTAGAGTTGGCCGCGACTGTGTTGACGATGATATCGTCGAGCGCCTTGAGCTTATCGTGAAGCTCCATCGCTTCGGCATTATCAGGGTCAAAAGAAAGATCGAGAGAATACGAAGTACGTCCCGTGCCTTCGTCAGTAAAAGAACTCAGACCATAAGGAGAGCGCATGAAAGGGAACTGGATGTAGAGCTTCTTGTTGTCACCGGCGTTGAGGTAGACGGCCTTACCGCCATTCTTGTTCTTACGAAGTTTCGAAAACTGCACAACATCAGCAGAGAATTCGGAGGAGCGTTGGATAGTGAGCGACATTTTGTAGTTGGTTATATCTATGTTAGGAGGCTTGACTTTAAGTAAGTTATTTTTAATACCTCGTTAAGAAATTGGTGGGCATGATTCGATATGTCTCTGTATCAGCATCAGCGGGAGCGGGAGCGGCATCAGCGGGAGCAGCATCAACGGGAGCGGCATCAGCGGGAGCGGGATCGGCGGGTTCGACATCATTTGTAGTAGTCTCGGCGGCAGGACCAGTGGCAGGACCAGTGGCAGGACCAGTGGCAGGACCAGTGGCAGG
>PABN01000013.1 GCA_002699555.1 Dehalococcoidia bacterium | reverse complement strand
CATATGTTTAACTCCGTTAATAAAATTTGATCTAAGACGTGAAGGTTCTCCGTCAAGAGAAATGTCAGGCATTCTTTTACAGACTTCTTCGAAAATTATTCTTAATTCAAGTTTTGCAAGATTCGCACCGAGACAATAGTGGGGTCCACCGCCGCCAAATCCGACGTGGTTATTAGGTGATCGTTGAACATCTAACGAAAATGGATTTTCAAATTCCAACTCGTCTCTATTGGCTGAAATATGCCACATCACTACTTTGTCTCCAGAATTTATCTTCTGACCATTTATTTCTATATCCTGAGTAGCTGTTCTTCTGAAATGTAAAACTGGACTTGCAAATCTAACGATTTCGTCGACTGCCGTGTCGAGTAGATCTTCTGTGTTTGATTTCAACAACTCAAACTGATCAGGGTGATTTATTAGTGCCCATAGACCTTGTGAAGTTGCATTACGTGTTGTTTCATTTCCAGCAACGGCCATTAGGAGCATGAAGCCATCAATTTCTTGCTCATTGAGGACGGTGGGTTCACCGTCCTCACCTATGATCTCTGCATTGATCAAGCGTGTTATCAAGTCATCTTGAGGTTTTTGTCGTCTTTGATTAGCTAAGTCATTTGCGTATGCGTATAACTCGAACGCGGCAGCCTGATTATCTTGCCCTGCATACTCAGGGTCTTCGATTCCTATCATTCGGTTTGACCATTCAAAAAGTTTGTTTCTTTCCTCTTGGGGCACACCCATTATTTCGGCAATAGCCTGCAGGGGCAGTTCGGCAGCTACATCTACTACAAAATCACAACTGCCTCTTTCTATTACTTCATCAACTATAAGAATGGTTCTAAATCGTAAGTATTTTTCAAGCAGACCGATCATTCTCGGAGTGAAACCGCGATTCACCAACTTTCTGTAACGAGTGTGCTTAGGTGGGTCTGTGTAAAGCATCTGGGTTCCTCTAAGGTCGAAACCTTTTGAACCGTCTTCGTGTTCATGCGGATCGGCTATGGAGATGCCTCCAACCTCAGAAGAGAAAACTTCGGCATTTCTATTTACTTCAACTAGGTCCGCATGCCGGACTATATTCCAGAAACCAGGTCCGTCTGGTTCGTCATGCCAACTTACAGGATTTTCTTTTCTAAGGTAACTGAACATTTCGTGATGTTCTTGTGCGAGGAATCTGTCCAGATCTAAAAGGTCTACATCTTCCATCTTCATAACTTTTCCAATCGCTAATTCGATAATAGCAGTATGTTTTACACGCTCAAATTAGTTCCCTTTAGATAGCTCAGGCTCTATGAAAATAGGGCCGGCATCTTTTATTTCAATTCTGATTTTTTCTTCCAAATGATTTATGAGGTCAGCTATTTCTTTAACTTGAAGAGTTTCATTAAATGCAACTCTCACTCCTATTAGGATTTCCTCTGGTCCTAGATGCTGAGTCCTCATTTCCACTAACTCGACAACCTTATTGTTGCTTTCAATAACATTTATAATTTTTAAACGATCTGTTTCACTCGCAGCCTCACCAATAATAAGACTGTGCATTTCACGAGCGAGAATAATGGCAATGACTCCTAAAAGGATTCCTATTGAAAGAGTTCCGATTCCGTCCCAGATTGGTTCATCGGTTATTTTCACCATAGATATTGCGGCCAGAGCAATGACCATTCCAAATAATGCTCCAGCATCTTCTAGAAGGACCACTGGAATTTCAGGTTGCTTTGAACGGATTACAAACTTGGACCAAGTGGTTTCACCTTTAATTGTTTTCGCTTCGACAATTGCAGTTCTGAAGGAAAAAGATTCAATACAAATACCGAAAATTAGAATTCCTATAGCCCAACTGGCATTATTAAGGGCATGAGGGTGGCGGATTTTTTCTATTCCTTCGTATATGGCAAATAGTGAACCTAAAGAAAACAAAATTAGCGCTACTACAAAGGACCAGAAATATCGTTCGCGTCCATATCCGAAAGGGTGTTTCGAGCTAGGTTCACGTTTAGCTCTTTTCGTCCCCAACAACAAGAGAAGCTGATTGGCTGAATCAGCACTAGAGTGAATCCCCTCAGCGAGCATCGTTGACGATTTAGTTATTGCAAAACCTAAAAATTTTGCAATAGCTATTCCAACATTTGCTATTAGTGCAGCAAGGATAGTTTTTTTGCCAGTTGTTGCCATTAGTAATGCTCTATTTATAGGGACTTAATTATTTCTATCAGAAAAACTCAATTTCGTGTATCTTCAGATGAGTTAATAGTTTGATAATAATTGGAAAGTTCGGAAGTAAATGAAAATTTTTAGATCGTCATCTGAATTATTTGAAGCCATGGGGGATCATCTTGGTTACAGCGATTGGGTAGTGGTTGATCAAGAACGGATAGATTTATTCGCCGAAGCTACAGGAGATAAGCAGTGGATACACGTGGATCCACAAAAAGCTTCTGAAGGTCCTTTTGGAAAAACAATTGCTCATGGATACTTGACTCTTTCTTTAACAAATTGTCTATTGCCTGAAATTTTTAGAGTCGATGGAATCTCCATGGGGATTAATTACGGTACAGACCGTGTCAGGTTTCCAGCACCCTTACTGGTTGGATCATCGGTTCGCGCAGGAGCAGAACTTGTTGATGTCGTAGAAATAGAAGGTGGGGTTCAAACAATAGTTCGTGTGACTATTGAAATCGACGGCATGGAAAGACCAGCATGCGTTGTCGATAGTCTCAGTCGTTTCATCTGGTAATAAATTAAAGGTAGTCTTGTTCGGTGTCTAAAAGAAAGCGGAAAGCAACACCCATAGCACCCCCTTCAGTTCCACCTGTGGAGGCAGGGCTTTTAAGCCCCCCTAGATTAGTTCCATCAAATATCGATAAACCTCCTTACGCTCTGACCGGCGACCCTGGAAATTCGACCTCATCATTGGTGAGAGATGATGATGAGATTGAACGCATGGAAAAAGCAGGAGAGATAGCAGCATTAGTTCTTTTAGAAGCAGGTTCAAATGTCGCTCCTGGTACTACAACAGACAAAATTGATGAGATAGTGCACGAGATGATCTTGTCTTTTGATGCTTATCCAAGTCCACTTAATTACAGAGGATTTCCAAAGTCTGTTTGCACATCGGTAAACGAGGTTATATGCCATGGGATTCCAGATAGTCGTCCATTACAAGAAGGCGACATTGTGAACATAGATGTCACGGTTTACTACGAAGGTGTCCACGGCGATACCTCGGTTACCTTTCCAGTTGGAGAAATAAGTGAAAGAGATATTCATTTGATAAAAGAGACCCGAAAGGCAATGGATTTGGGAATTGAAGCCGTCAAACCTGGGAGGCCTGTGAACGTAATAGGTAGAGCGATTGAAAGGCATGCAAAGCGTCATGGCTTAGGAGTAGTTCGCGAATTCATAGGTCATGGTGTTGGGACCGAGTTTCATAGTTCGCTTCAGATCCCTCATTACTATGACCCTTATGCCTCAACAGAAATACTGACAGGAATGACCTTTACTATCGAGCCAATGCTGACACTTGGTGAGCCATCAGCACAGATGTGGAGTGATAATTGGACAGCAGTTACGAGAGATGGGAGGCGTACCGCCCAGTTTGAACATACGATTCTTGTCTTAGAAGAAGGGGCGAAACGTCTGACTGTAACGGGCGATGGAAGCGCTCCTTCAGATCTTCTTTCTATCTAATCAAAATTTGTTCTAACGCCAAGTCGCTGTGCCGGTCTTAGCAAGTGCCACCCATGTGGTTCCAGGTGTCAATCTGATGGGTATTCCACCCGAAGTTATTTCTGCTGGTTCTGAATCTTTCTTTCGTTCCCACTCGCCTTCGATTAGATGTCCGTCAGTAAATACCCAAACCTTGCCAGTCCCTTCTGTTATTGCTTCAGGAGATCTTGAGTCAGCGACACTTTTTCCATAAGAAGTAAATTGAATAACTACATTTGCAGGGGCTACTCGCACACCGTCACCATCACCGTGGGGTTCGCCATTGTGGGTGCGTTCCCATCCTTTGCCATTCCATGCGTAATCTATTTCTGCGTGACCAAAATCTACAAAAACTCCAGTTGCTTTTTTTGCGTTAGCGTGAAGAGGTGCATTTTCTGTTCTGAAAGTGAATGGAGGTTTGGGGATCTCATTCCTATCTGGATGTTGAGACCAGAGTCTTTCAGTTGAAGTGAAAAGATTGTGCGGAGCTCTCCGTGATGTCGAACGCCAGTAACTCTCACGAGAAGCGTCATATCCAACATCAGTAAGGTCAGAGTCTTTTACCACTTCTCTGGTTCCACGGTTAGCCCCAGAGTAGGCGAAAAGTGGGCTATCGAAACCGGTTAGGAGAGGCGGGTCGGAAGTTCTAGCTGACCGAACAGGTCCGACCACTCTTGAATCTGTTGTTTGAAAAATAGCGATAAGACGAGTTAAACCTGCCTCGACGAGTTCTTCGTAAACAACATCAGCTTGGTTGATTCCTGCTTGTGGCCTAGCAATTGAGACATTGTCGATTTTTACAGCGAGAGCTGGTCGACGAATGTCAGTTCCAGGAAGGCCAGTCCATTGTTTAGACAGTTCTAACAGACGGTACCTTTCTATTTCTCCGTTAAGTGTGTTTATCTCAACCTTTAAATTGTCTATGTTGTTTTCCAGATCAATTATCCCCGAACGCAGATCTGAAATTCTTTCCTTTACCGCAGGTATGCGAGAACGAGCTTCTTGTTGGATTAGAACGTTATCTTTTTGCTTGTTTCGGGCTGCGTCTATTTCTTCATGTACTCCTGAAACACGTTCTCCAGTAATACGCATTTTAGAATCAACCGATTCAAGCCTTCCTTCCGTCTCATCTATAAGAGCCTTGTAAAGTATTTGACTTCTAATACCTCGAAGGGTTTCGTCGGTCAACTGGGCAGATTGCGTAAGGACGGAGTTCATTCTCTCGTCATTTCTCACATAGGAATCGATGGCTAGTTCACGCCTAAGCTGGAATGGCTCTGAGCGAGATGACCAGACTTCTATATAGTCATCTGCAAGCAACTCGAGTTTTATCGGGTATTTCACAAGTTGAGCATCTTCACTATTTATCAATGCCTCAGCTTCTGCAATAGTTTCATCTATTTCTAAAAGCTCATTTTGCAGGTCGAGGATTTTTTGTTCTTCTGTATTAACGTCATTTTTTATATTGTCAATGTCAGAGTTAACTTCATCAATCTGCTTTTGCAAGTTATCTATTTCTTTGTCATAAGGACCTGCATGAGCGCTCGGGAGAGTAGCGGTAGCCAAAATAGCTACAGAACTAATGCAAAATATAAATCGCTTAACACCCATAATGCGAGCGTAGATCTCCCACCACCATGAAAGAGGTCATATAGTGAATTTTTTAGTGATCTTGGCTCAAGATTAGTGCACTAGTAGGCACAGAAGTTCCTGCGGTGACCAAAGCATTTTCAACGTTTTCGACTTGATTGACTGAGGTCCCTCGGATTTGGCGGACAGCTTCTGCTATACCATTCATGCCATGTATATATGCTTCCCCCAATTGTCCGCCATTAGTATTTGTTGGCAATAGGCCACCCATCTCAATATTTCCATCACGCAAAAATTCTTTCGCTTCACCTTTTTCACAGAATCCAAATTCTTCTAGTTGAGGAAGAAACAGGGGTGTGAAGTGGTCATAAATGTTCGCTACTTGAATATCAGATGGTTTCAGGCCAGTATTCTTCCATAATTGATCTGCGCATAATTTCATTTCTGGAATTCTCGTAATGTCATCCCTGTAGTAGCTTCTCATTGCTTGCTGGTCATCTGTCGACCCTTGAGCGGCTGACGCTATTACTGCAGGGGGATTAGGGAGATCTCTAGCACGTTCAAGAGAAGTGACAAGAATTGCTTGCCCGCCATCTGATTCTTGGCAGCAATCCAAAAGATGAAGAGGCTCAACAATCCATCTGCTTTCTTGATGCTCTTCTAAAGTGATTGGCCTTTCATAGAAAAAAGCCGCAGGGTTTGTCGCAGCGAATCCTCTATCGGTAACTGCTACACGCCCAAAATCTTCAGAAGTAGCTCCAGACAAGTGCATGTAGCGAGTGGCAAACATCGCAACCCAGCTCGCAGGAGTTAGAAGACCAAACGGTGAAGTCCATCCGAAAGTAACATCAAATGCTTCCGCCCCGCCATGTTTATCTTGCACGCCACTGCCGAACCTATGCCAAGACCTTTCGTTGAAAGCACGATAGCAAAGCACGTAGTTGGCCGAACCTGAAAAAATTGCTGCACCAGCTTGACCAATAGTTCCGCATGCTGCGCCCCCACCATGAGGAATCATGCTGAAATGACTCAATGAAGGGATTCTTAAATTTCTTGCAACTTCAATTTCAAAATTTTGTTCAGAACTGAAAGTCACTATCCCATCAACATCTGAAGCATCCACTCCGGCGTCTTTTAAAGCCGCCTCACAAGCTTCGACAGCAAGTTCCATAGGGGTTCGACCCGAGTTTTTTGAAAATTCAGTGGCACCAATTCCCACAATCGCTGTTTCAGAGGAAAAATTAGTGCTCATTTAATCTTCCTTAATACTTTTTACTAGACGTATTTTTGCATTTCCTGAGACATGGACTCCTCTATCGTTTTTGCCTACGAATGATATTTCTAAAGATGTTTGATTTCCTTGTTCAGTTTTATCTGAGATTGAACCTGAAAGAGTCATAGTGTCACCAGGATAGTTAGGTGCACCTAGTCTTAATTCGATCGAGTCCCAATCAATTTCATGTCCCGCCCAATCGTTTATCCAACGGCTAACGATTCCGGCGGAAGTCAGAATATTCATGAAAATGTCAGGCATTCCTTTAGATTGAGCGGCTTTAGGGTCATGATGCACATCTTGGTAGTCGCGAGTAGCTAGAGCAGTTGAAACTATGAGAAGCGTTGTTATGGGTACTGGAGAGACTGGTAGCTCGTCACCTATTTGAATGTTGCCTGGGTTGAGTTTTGAGGCTTCTGTATTAACAGTTTCCGTTTTCGAATTGTTTTGATCAGAATCAAAAGTTTGATCGCTGCTGTCGTCTATTTCGTTATTTTCAAACTCTGTACTTTGGTTTTCATTTTGTATCGGTTTGAATTGATGCAATGTAAATTCATCGTCAACATTTAGCCAATGAAGTTCTAACGGCATACCTATTTCGAGAGCCTCTGCTTCTACATCGGTTACATTCGAGACTAAGCGAACTCCCTCCTCTAATTCCACCAAACCAACGATTAGTGGATATTCAAAAGCTGGAACTTGCGGATAATGGGCGATAGTCCAACTGTGGAGATTACCTCTGCCAGTTACAGCAACGCTGTCAAGCGAAATGGAGCCACATGACAGGCAACGAACAGCAGGTGGGTGTTGTAGATTTGCACATTCGGTACAAGACTGAATACGTAATTCTTTATTATTGCATGCATCCCAAAACCAATCAGTTGAACTATTAGAAGCCGGTTTAGGTCTTGGCGGTTTTTGAGTATTTTGTTCATTTTTTTTGGCAGTACCAGGTCGGAATTTGAGCACTCGAAATTCCATCGAGCCAACCGTTTTCCCAGAGTCATCAGAATATATTGTTTCGGTTGTAACAAAATGACCTATACCGACAGCTGTTGTTTTCTCCTCTGAAATGTCAAGCAATTTCTGACTAGCGGAAATTAAATCACCCGGTTTGATGACTTCGTCGTAGCGGTAAGTAGCGTTTGTTGCTACTACGCCTGTGAAACCAGCTTCGTCAAGAAGTTGATAAACCCCTGCGCTCGGCGAATCCCTAGTATCTCTTTGAAATTGGCTACCTAAATGAAGACCTGACATAGTCCAAACTTGCAGCATTGCAGGTGGGGCTATGATCCCACCGTATTTTGAATCGTCCGCAAAATCTTGATTGATGTAAAGAGGATTGCTCTCTGACATGGCATCACACCACGATCTAATTACAGGTTCACTGACACTGTCACGGGCCACTTCAATTTTTCCTGTTGAACCAACTTCAGATGTCAGCGAATTATAAAAATCAATTTTTTCATTATCTGTTCGATTAGTTTCAGTATTTTGAGAAAGATCTTGATTCAATTTTCACCTCTCTAAAGAGATCATACTCAAATTACTCTCAGGTTGGCTCAGGGGATAATCAGCTGATTTGGCAGCTTGGGCACCATGTAGTCGAACGTTGTCCAACAATTCGATTCTTCAATATAGAAGAGCAGGTATTGCATGCTTTCCCAGATCTTCCGTAGCAATCCAAGTTATGTTGATTTTTTCCCGTTAGCCCATCAGGTGTCCTATAGTCCCGAAAAGTTGTGCCACCATTTTTTATTGCTTCAGACAAAACTTCTCTAATCGAAAAGAGTAAAGATTCTGAACGTTCCTTTCCGATTCGTCTAGCAATGGGGTTTATGTGTGACCTCCAAAGTGATTCATCCACATATATGTTTCCTAACCCAGCGATGATTCGCTGAGAGAGAAGTTTTGTCTTTATGTGACTTTTTGAAGAGGAAAGAGATTTGTGGAAATTAGCAGCAGTTAATTTTGGATCAAAGGGTTCAGGACCGATGTTGTTGAGAGTCGGTAGTGATTTGTAATCATTTGGATTCACAAATGCAATTCTGCCAAAACGTCTAATATCTCTAAAAAGTAGAGTTCGGCCATCGTTGAGTTCCCATTGAGCCCTGACATAGGGATCATCTGGCTTCTCTTCGACTATAGATACACTCCCAGTCATTCCGAGGTGAATGATAAGTTCTTTAAGTTTGCTTCTTCCACCTGATTCTTTTTCTAGATTTATTAGCAGGTATTTGCCTCTCCGTTTAACTGCTAGCACATCGAAACCTGAAGCTAACTTTGCTTGCGAAAATTTTTTTGAAGGAAAAGAGTCACCTTTAATTATTGTTTTTCCAGTGATTAATGGCTCTAATTGACGTCGAATTGATTCAACTTCGGGTAGTTCCGGCATCGCTACACGATACCTGTTTAAGTTATTTACAACTTTTCTGTCGCAAACTGGTCTAGGTTTTCTATGTGGTATCAATAGCGATAGTGAATCAAAAGGGTGGTGTGGGTAAAACCAGTGTTACTTTAGGTCTTGCTTCTTCTGCCGCTAAAAAAGATTTAGAAACCTTGATTGTGGACTTAGACCCACAGGGAAACGCAACTACAGGATTAGGGGTATACGAACCTTCTAAAGGAGTGGTAAATGTTTTAGAAGAGGACTTCCCTGGAGGGATCAACAAAGTTGCAGAACGATCAAATTGGCCATCTGATTGTGGTGAAGTTCCTTATGTGGCTGCCTCAACTCCCGATCTTTCTGTTTGTGAGCCACGACTAGCTACAGACCCTCTTGGAGCTCAAAACCGTCTGTCGCTTTCTCTTGAAAATTCTAACTGGCCTCTTATTATTGTTGATTGTCCGCCTTCTCTTGGATTACTTACAGTTAATGCTCTTTTTGCAGTCGATATGACTCTTGTTGTCACAGAACCTGGAGCATGGTCTGTTGATGGTGTTGCAAGAATGATCCAGACAATAGAAAAGATCCAAACACGTAGGGCTGATTCCAAACCAATAATTGCTGGAATTGCTGTAAACCGTCTTGGAAGAACTCGAGATGACAGTTATTGGAACGCAAAACTTGAAGAAGCTTATTCTGAGTTTAAATTACCCAAGATTCATTTACGTACGGCAGTGGCCGAAGCTTCAGCTCAATCTTTACCGATACATGGTTTGGGTAACCGATCAGGTTCATTAGAAGCGGCAGCAGAGTTTGATAATCTTTTGACGCTCCTGCTACATGATGACTATCCTGAGAATGATTCCAATGAGGAGGATTCTGATGGCTACGTATGACCCTGAAGCTGTACGTTCCCGGCCGGCAGCACCGAGAGAAAGCCCCGTAGATGCTTTGCTTGATGGCGAGGGTAATACAAATGACGATACTTTGGATGCAGTCGAAGAGTTTTCTGAAGGTGTTCATATAAACGTAGATTCTGCAAAAGAGCAAGAAAAGGAAATTCCAACAAATGGTGAAGATTTCCGACCGTTTGAAGTGCCACCGGTAGAGAGCGTCGATGAGAATGCAGATAGGGCGAATCGAATTGGCGCATTAATTGCTACTGTTGTTTTATTTTCTTTGGCTATTTTTTGGAAGAAGCGTAAAAAAGCTAAGTTCTAAAGACCGAGCGATGTCCTAGCAGGAGCATCAGGTCTTAGTTTTCCTGAAGCCGCTCTTTTCTTTATAAATTCAGTTCCAGCAGGACATTGAGCAATAAAAGAGCACCAGCCGCAGAGGGGAGTAGTTGTTGGTTTGAATTCGTCATTGTCCAAGTTGCTTTTGAGTTTGCTCCAAGTATCAGACAAGTCGTCAACTACTTTGTTAATCAGGTCTGAGGAGACTTCGGTCTCCATGGTTTCTTTCCCAAGGTAAAGAAGTCGAACTCTAGATGGCTGCTCGCCAGTTTTATTAGCTACAGCTGCGGCGTATAGAAGTACTTGATTAAAATTATCATCACCATATCTAGGGAGTTTCCCAGTTTTATAGTCGACCACTACCAGTCCATCTTCATTTCTGTCGAGTCGGTCAATTATTCCGAAAAAGGGAACTCCTGAAAGTGAGGTCGACACTCTCTGTTCAGTTGCTTCAACAGTAACCTTTGATGGATCCTCTAAGTCCCATAAACCTTTGATCGCATTCCATGATTTCCAACGGAACTCTCTTTGTTCATCCGAATTGAGTTTAAGATTTTTGAAGTCTTTTCTTTGAGCGACGTTTAGCCAAATGTTTGCTGCTATTTCTTTAGCTTTCGCTTCTGTGCGTAATGCGGATTCTTCTTTGCAAAGTTGCTCAAGAACGTCATGGGCAAATTGACCTACAAGAGCTGCTTCACCTGTAGGATCTGGAAGTTTGTCTATATATTTGTGTTTCCAACGTCGTTGGCATTGCTTAAAGGTTGAAGCAGAAGAGTGTGAAAATGAACGTGGGAGTTCAGACATCAGATATCTAGAACCGACTGGTCTAGAAGGCTACTGTTGGCAATTAAATAATCACGACGCTTGCCTACATCCGAACCCATTAGAGTGTCAAATGCCTTTGCTGCTTTCTTAGCAGCAGCTACATCACTCATTTTCATTTGACGAAGTATTCGTGTTTTAGGGTTCAAAGCACATTCAGCTAATTCATCCACGTTCATTTCTCCCAAGCCTTTGAATCGATTCCACGTTATGTTTTCGGCTTTTCGTCCACCTTTGGTTAATTTAGCTGTAATGGAATCTCGTTCACTTTCTGAGAAAGCTCTGTGGATAGTGTCTCCGATCCTTGTAGAAAACAGTGGGGGTTGAGCAGCGAATACACGCCCTTCTTCGAGCATTGGACGCATATATTTATGCATCAGTGTTAACAGGAGACAGCGGATGTGGCTTCCGTCGACGTCTGCGTCACAGAGAATAACAATTCTTCCGTATCTTGCAGCTTCTATCTCAAATTCTTCACCAGACCCTGCTCCTACTGCCGTAAATAGGGCCTGAGCTTCAGTGTTGTCTAGAACCTGTTTTAGAGATGACTTTTCTGCATTCACGACTTTGCCTCTTAGTGGCAGAATGGCCATGTTTTCTGAGTTTCTCCCAGCTTTTGCTGGACCTGCGGCAGAGTCACCTTCGACAATAATAAGCTCTGAATCAGGCCCATGGACTCTGCAGTCAGCTAGTTTTTCCGGCATTCCAGTTGAACCCATGCTCGCTGCACGGCGCTTTGTTTCAAGGAGTTGCTTAGAGCTGACCCTGTTAATTATTGCATTAGACATTTTGTCTCTGAGTAGGTTTACATGACGTTTAGGACCGGCGCCATTAAACCAGTCTGTTAGTCCTTGTTTAACAATGTCATAGACTATTTTTTCAATTGCTGGCGTTCCGAGTTCTTGTTTTGTTTGCCCTCGAAATTGAGGCTCTGGAAAGATTACTTTTATTGCTGCTACTAGTCCCTCTTGAACATCTTCTTTGGTGGCGCGGTTTTTGTTTTCTTTTGCGAGTTTTGCAAGTTTACGTGTGTCTTTTAGGAGGATGTCGTTTATAGCTCGTGTTAGGGCTCTATCGAAGCCTGCAATATGTGTCCCTCCTTGTGTAGTGGGAATTGTGTTTACGAATGACTGAATCGTGTTGTCGAATCCACTTACCCATCTAATTGCTATTTCCACTTTGCAATCTCTATCAACCTCTTGCATTTTCCCATCCACTGGAACTTTTTCAACAAAAGACTCGAACCCAGAAAGTGTTATCACTTCAGTTACATTTTCTCCTACCGAAAGATGATTAACTAGATCTGCAAGTCCTCCGCGCGATACGAAATCAAAAGGTTTCGAACTATTGCTGCTCCTTTTGTCAGTCGCAGTGACTTTTAGACCAGGGACCAGGAAGCAAGAGCGTGTTAACCGGTCGCATATCTCATCGAAGTCGATTTGAGCCTCTTTATCAAAAATCTCCAGATCGGGCCAAAAGCGTATACGAGTCCCAGATTTTGTTGGACCTATCTTCTTTATTTTTTGCACCTGATGACCTCGCTTAAAAGATGAGCCGCTGAAGGTTCCTGGAACTCTTGCTTTGAAACCAAGTTCATGGGTGTTGCCTTCTCGGTCGACCTGAGCAATGAGTTTTGCAGACAGAGCATTTACAACTGAAGCTCCTACACCATGCAATCCTCCGGATGCCCCGTATGCTCCTCCCCCAAATTTTCCACCTGCATGCAGTTCTGTTAGAACCACTTCCAGAGCTGAAACCTTTTTACCTGAATGGATATCTACTGGTATTCCTCGACCGTTATCAGATATTTCAACAGACCCATCGCGATTAAGGAGGACATCTAAACGAGTTGCAAATCCAGCAGCGGCTTCGTCAACAGCATTATCCACTAACTCCCATACCAGATGCATGAGCCCCTGACTTCCCGTGCCGCCTATGTACATGCCTGGTCTTTTTCTTACAGCTTCCAGGCCTTCTAAAGTTTGTATATCGTCGGCGTCATAACCGTTCAAGTTATTTTTTTTAGTCTTACTGGTTTTAGCCTTAGAAGAGGCTGGTTTTTTTGACGACGTTTTAGTCGTAGCAGTTTTTGGTTTTGATGTAGTCATATTATTTTCACCATCTACTTACCCCAAGAGCAAGAATCTGCCTCTCAGTCGTTGTGCCAACCAAATCTCTTTTACTTGATTCGACTAGTACTTGGACAGGGTTAGGATCAGGTTTTTTAGGATCTTCGTCTGTAGCCATTATTGCAAGAAGGTTTGTCAAGGGTCCGATTTTAGCGATCGTCACCTTCGCATCTTCTGGGATTTTTGTTATCCGTACACCGACTCCATTACGCCCTCTTGAATCAAATTCTGCTACTGGAGTTACTTTTGCAGTTTGGTTGCTGAATACTGTCGTCAAGAAATCATCACCAAGTATGGCTTCTGCAGCAACTATGAGTGATCCAGCTTTTAGTTTCATCCCTGCGATACCTGCAGCCCCTCTGCCTTGAATGCTTACAGTAGAGACTGGCATTCTTAAGAATTGACCATCAGAGGCAGTTATTCCTATATCAATTTTTTCAGGTGCACAAAATGCGCTCACAACGCGGTCGCCTGTTTTGAGTTTTATTATTTGTTTAGCGTTTTGAGTTTTTTGCACCTCTTCGACATTCAGACGTTTAACAACCCCAGTTTCAGTTACTAATACAAGATGTTCTTTCGAATTTGTCAAAATTGTTTCAATTGTTTCACCTTTGTTTGTGCCAAAAAGCTGAGTAGCACTCCCACCGCGTGTTCTTCCAGAGGCATCTACCAGCTCGGCAGCGAGAACGTGAAGAGCTCTTCCTTCTGATGTGACGGCGGTAATAGTTGATGTTGTGCTTGTGAGGAGAGAGGTGATAATTATGTCATGTCTTCCTGGGCTAGCTTTCTTAGCGCCATCCACACCTAGTCGTCCTATTTGACCAGAAGATGAGAGGGTCACCACACAGGGTTCATCCTCTATGTCTTCAGCAATTTCGGTTGTTTCAAATACTGGAAGGTCATCTGAACTCATAATTTCAGTACGACGTTCCCTTCCGAATTGTTGAACAAGTTCGTCCAACTCTTTAATTACTAGCGTTTTTTGTCGTGTGTCTGATTTAAGTAGAGTGTTGAATCCTGTTATAGCTTTTTTCAGTTCTGCTTGTTCTTCCTCCAACTTTCTTTTTTCTAATGCTGTAAGCCGCTTTAATGGCATGTCAAGAATATGGTCAGTCTGCACTTGAGTTAGCTTAAATTTTTTCATCAGAGCACTTCGTGCTTCAGCGGTATCCTCAGATTTTCTTATAATCGAAACCACTTCATCAATTGAATCGAGTGCAATTAAGAGTCCTTTAACAATGTTAAGTCGAGCTTTTGCTTGAGAGAGTCGATATTTTGTTCTTCTAACTACCACTTGTAAACGGTGCTTTATATAGTGGTCGCATAAGTCGTATATGCCTAAAGTGCGGGGTTCTCCATCTACTAAAACGACGTTGTTAATGCTAAAAGTTTCTTCAAGTGGGGTCATTTTGTAAAGATCAGCAAGGACTGCTTGTGGATTATGACCGGGTTTTATAGTTACTTGTATTTTTAAACCTGATTCACGATCAGACAAATTTTTGAAATCCATTACTCCAGTTAACTTACTAGCTTCATTAAGTTCTTTCAGTTTGCTGATTACCCTTTCAGGGCCTACTAGATATGGGAGCTCTGTTATAACAACCGCCTGCCGGTTTTTACCAGAAGGTTCAACGTGCGCTTTAGCGCGAATCCTGATTGTTCCTTTTCCAGTTTTGTAAGTTTCTTCAAGATTGTCATTGATGATTATGCCGCCACTGGGAAAATCCGGCCCAGGTATTACATTCATAATTTCGCTTATTGTTGGTTTTGGCCGCCTTTTTTTCATTATCAAAGAAATAGCAGCACCAACCTCTACAAGGTTATGGGTGGGCATATTCGTAGCCATGCCGACTGCAATTCCAGAAGTGCCATTGACTAAAAGGTTTGGCAAAAGAGCAGGCAGACAAGTGGGTTCTTCGCTCTCCCCATCGTAAGTAGGTCGAAAATCAACAGTATCTTCATCGATTTCTCTGAGCATTTCCATTGCAGTCTCCGCAAGTCGACATTCCGTGTAGCGAGGTGCAGCAGGTGGGTCATCAAGAGAGCCAAAATTGCCTTGCTTGTCAACCAAAGTCATCCCACGAGAGAAATCTTGCCCCATTCTTACGAGGGCGTCATAAATCGCAGCGTCTCCGTGAGGGTGGTATCGACCCATAGTGTCGCCTACGACTCTGGCACTTTTACGATGAGGATTTTCTGGTCTAAGTCCCATTCTCAACATTGTGTAGAGGATTCTTCGTTGGACTGGCTTTAAACCATCTTTGACATCAGGTATAGCTCTAGATGTAATAACAGAAAGGGAATAGGCAAGAAATGATTCCTGCATTTCCTCTTCGACAGGTACACCTACCACTTCCTTTGCGAAGTTTAATTCATCAGGTAAAAGTTTCTGTTGTTTGTTCATGGCTGCTCCAAAGTTTTAAATTAATGGATCTTGCATCGGGTAATCCCATTAACGAGTTCGTCCAAAATGTCTAGGAGTTCGTTACCACCCACTGATATGAGATCTTCTATTTGTTCTTCTGTCCAAGGCTTTTCAATAGATTCAGGAGGAAGACCAGCGTTTTGCCAAGCGTCACCAAGATTCCTTATCGCTCTATCAACTCCGGAATCTCCACAAGCAGCCAAAAGCTCACCTGCTTTTCTTGTATCCAAAAGCAATCCGTGCGCAACATTTGAGGGAAGGGTTGCGAGACGCATATTTAAGGCTTCTTTAGCAATTTGAGCATGATTCATCGCAGTTCAAAATTACCTTGCCAACTCAACTCCACAGTGGATGCCACAAGGAGAAATAGAATATTTCATTCGTTTATAAGACAAATTACTATTTTTTACTTAGTTCATTGGACAGCAGTCTTTTTCACATATTTCAGGGGAAAGGTCTAAAGTTCCCAAGTTGGCCTTAGTGGATGTTGGCTTGCTGATTCTTTCACATAGAAGGTCAGCGATCATGCTTATGAATCTCGAATCATTGTTTACAGTTTCAGCTCTGCTAAAAGACATACCCAGCGAAGATGCTTTGTTTGAAGCCTCGAAATCAAGATCCCAGAGGACCTCAAAGTTTTCTATGGGAAATCCAATAGGAGAGACAGCCACTGCTTCCACACCTTCAGAAGAAAGCTGGTCCAACTTGTCATTAATGTCAGGTTCCAGCCAAGGAACAGAAGGAGGCCCGCTTCGCGACTGCCAAACTATTTCTCGACGCAAACGTTTATCAGGATCGACTTTGTTAGCTACTAGTAATGCTGCTTCATTTATTTCAGCTTCATATCGGCATGATTCAGCCATGCTCGTTGGAAGGCTATGAGCTGAAAAAAGCAATACAACTTCACTTCTTTTTTCGTAGGGAATATTGTCAATCGCCAACCGAAGACAGTCAGCTGCCGGCTCTATCAGCCCGGGATGATCGTGGTGGCGTCTTATTTGATCTATTTGTGGAGCATTAGTACCTATTTGAGAGCAGGCGTTTTCTATATTTTCCGTGTACTGCCTACAGGAACTATAGGAACTATAGGGAGATGCAAGCCATGCTAAAGATTTAGCAACGCCAGACACTTTCATTTCATTTACCGTGTTTACAATAAGAGGTTCGACATTTCTATGTCCAATGAAAATTGGGATATCGATATCTCGACTCTTAATTTCAATCTCTAGTCTTTCCCTTATGTCGCGTATATTGGCGTTTAGAGGCGATATGCCACCTACTGTTTCATAACGCTGAACTATTTCCTCAAGGCGATCGGAGGGAATATTTTTACCTTCCGTGATTCTTTCCAGAAAAGGTCGTATTTCTTTGAGGCTTTCAGGTCCACCAAAAGAGACTAAAAGAAGAGCGTCATAGGTTTTATCCATAAAATAGTAATTTATTCGCTGACGACAAAAAGACTTAGGTCTGCTTCGAGGCTTTCAGTAATCTTCTTTATGGTTTCACCTCTCGTTGTAGACCGCGTAAGAGCTAGTTGAGTTTTGCCGATCGACTTTACTGACTCTGCTCTCATTATCGAAGTGGAAATCACTTGATCCGGTTCGACGATTTCATCGAGGAATCCTGCATCGCATGCGCCTTGCGGATCGTACGTTTGTCCAAGAGCCGTTGCTTTTGTGAAATGTCTTTTTGAAATGCGATCTTTTGCGAGTTCAGTTGCAAAAAGTGGTAGTGACATGCCTATAGCAAGTTCAGGTAGACCTATTTTAAATTCTCCTTTAGCTCCAATCCTTAGATCGCAAGACATCAGCAAAAT
>PABN01000012.1 GCA_002699555.1 Dehalococcoidia bacterium | reverse complement strand
TGCCAAAGACCTAGACAATGTCGATCAACTAGCCAACTTCCGTTCAAAGTTCGTTATCGAGGATCCAAACTTAATCTATTTAGACGGAAATTCTTTAGGTCGACTTCCAAAGAAAACCAAAGACCTTGCTCAAGAAATAGTCTCCGAACAATGGGGTAATCGCTTAATACGCTCATGGAACGAAAAGTGGTTAGAAGACACAGTTCGAATCGGAGACAAGGTTGGATCAGTGGTTGGAGCAAAACCAGGAGAAGTTGTATTAGCTGACTCAACAACTGTTTGTTTATTTAAAACTGCAGTTTCAGCACTTCTTTCAAATCCAACACGTTCCATCATTCTTACAGATGACCAAAATTTCCCCTCCGATATTCAGGCTTTGAAGGCAGCTGCATCAACGGTCAGTAAAGATCACGAGGTCATAGTGATAGAAAGCAATGGTTTGGAAGCTCCAGTTGAAGAGCTTTTAGATGCGATTGATGAAACTGTATCTCTGGTATCGCTAAGTCAGGTTGCCTACCGATCAGGGTGTTGTTGGGATTTATCAACAGTTACTGAAAAGGCTCATCAAGTAGGAGCCAAAGTTCTTTGGGATCTTTCACACTCAGTAGGAGTGGTTCCAATAGATCTAAGAAAAGACGAAATTGATCTAGCTGTCGGATGCACATACAAGTATTTAAATGGTGGACCAGGAGCACCTGCTTTTATTTATATTTCAGAAAACTGTCACGATTTGATAAATCCCATAGCAGGTTGGTACGGAAGTAAAGATCCATTCGGGTTTGACCCTCATTCCAAGCCACAAAACGACAATCGTAGGTTCCTAACCGGCACGCCACCTTTAGTTTCAACTTTGCTGATAGAGCCAGGTGTTGATTTGGTGCTTGAAGCAGGAATCCAGAACATTCGATCTAAGTCAGTCGCTCTTTCTGAAAGATTTTTATTCAAAGCTGAAAAAGAACTTCTACCTTTAGGATTTTCTATTGCGTCACCTTTAAAACACAAGGATCGTGGCTCTCATTTATCTTTTTCTCATGATTCAGCTTTGGCAATAGGTCAGGCATTAATTAACGAACAATCAACAATCCCAGATGTCCGACCACCAGACTTAGTCAGATTTGGTTTTGCTCCTCTATATACCACCTTTGAAGAAATCGAAGAAAGTATAGACAGAGTAAAAGAAGTTATTTCTGGAGGAGGGGTAGATCGTTGGAAGGATGAAATTCCAGTTGTTCCATAACACAACTGAGAGTGTATTTAAACTGTTATACCGAAACGTTCGAGTCCGAAGCAATCAATAGCGTTACCCCGCATAAGTCGGTATATTTCGTCCTCTGAGAGCCCTGCTTCTTCACAAATTTTTGTTGCTACTTTCAATGTATTAGGGAAAGTAGTATCTGCATGAGGGAAGTCGACTTCAAAACAGATCTGGTTCATTCCTATTATGTCTCGATTCTTCAAACCAATCTCATCGTCAAAAATACACCCCCAAATGTGGTTAGGTATATAAGAACTAGGTGGATTGGGTAAATCTATCCCAAAACTAGCATCCCCTCTTTCTTCCCAAATTTTGTCCATTCGTTCAACTACGTAGGGCATCCATCCAACTTGTCCTTCTGCGTATGCAATCCGGAGTTTTGGAAAGCGAACAAAAATTCCTGAAAGTATGTAGTCGCACATAGACCCCATCGCATTTGCAAAAGTAATGGTTGAAGAAACAGAAAAAGGAGCATCCGGAGAAGTTGATGGCATTTTTGATGAGGATCCAATATGCATGCAAATTACAGTTTCAGTTTCTTGACATGCAGTGAAGAAAGGATCCCAAAAGTGATCCTTATCATGTATAGACGGTAAACCCAGATGGTAAGGATTTTCTGAAAATGCAACAGCAAAAGATCCTTTATTTGCGCATCTATGGACTTCCTCAGCGGCTGCGATTGGATCCCAGAGTGGTATAAGGGTCAGCGGTATAAGGCGGCCTTTCCCTTCACCTTCACACCACTCATCTATCATCCAGTCGTTATAAGCCTTTACACAAAGTAAAGCTAGGTCTTTATCTTCTCGTTCAAGAAAAGTTTGACCACAAAATCTTGGAAGAACATTGGGAAAACATATTGAAGCATCAACGTGATTTGCATCCATATCGGCGAGTCTGTCAGTTTGTTTCCAACTCCCCGGGCGAATTTCATCAAAAGTAACTGGCTCAACATCAAGATTTTCAAAACCTGCTGCAGCGGAAAGTTTAGGAAACGGATATATCAGATCGTCATACAACCACCAATCGCACGGAGAGCCATTTTTAACTCCTTTTTCGTAAGAAAAAACACCACCTTCAAAATTGAAAACTGCAGAATCACGTTCAACACGTGGGCACCTATCTGCATATTTTGAAGGTATGCGACTAGTCCAAAGATCTGGTGGTTCAACCACATGATCATCAACTGAAATTATCCGGGGAATCTTTGTCACCTAAGCTCCTGTTAAGTAGAACAACTTTGACCGTATCGCCGTTTTTGGGTTATTTCCTATTAGATGTAATCATAAGACAAATAGAACTGCCAGAAAAGTTACCTGACGATACGATCAGAATAAGAAAAAATGTAATTTAAGGGATAAAACCGTTTAAGTGTAGAAGAGTGAGAAAAGATGGCTACAGATCAGGCACTAGCTGATGAACTTGTTTCAACAATAAAAGACTGGGTTGATCGCGACGTGATCCCAAATGTCGCTCAATTCGAGCTCAATGATGAGTTTCCGCAAGAAATGTTTGAACAGATGTGCGATTTTGGACTTTTCGGCTCCACAATCGATGAAAAGTATGGAGGTCTCGGAATAGACATCACAACTTATGCTCGAATAGTTGAAGAATTATCACGTGGTTTCATGTCTCTCGCTGGAATCTTGAATACACACAAAATTGGTGTGACCATGATTAACAGATACGGAACGGAAGAGCAGAAAGAAAACTTCCTACCTCGAATGTGCGACGGTTCTTTCCGAGCGGCGTTTTCTCTATCAGAACCTGATGCAGGTAGCGACACAGGAGCACTTCGTTGTAAAGCTGAAAAAGATGGAGACGAATGGGTGATAAATGGTACAAAAATGTGGGTTACGAATGGAACGCGCGCATCTCTAGTAATGCTTTTAGCGAGAACCCCAGATGATCGAATTACTTGTTTTCTGGTTGAAAAAGAACCTGGAGAAAATTTTGAAGGAATCCAAGTTTCAAAAAAAATAGACAAACTTGGATATAGGGGATTAGAAACAGTCGAAATGTCTTACGTAGATCATCGTGTCCCTTCTACGAATGTATTAGGAGGCGAAGAAGGAATAGGAAACGGTAGAAAGTATGCACTCTCAGCTTTGGAGTTGGGAAGAATAAATATAGCTGCAAGAGCTGTTGGAGTAGCACAAGCAGCCTTTGACTCAGCAATGAAATACGCTCAACAACGCGAAACCTTTGGCCGACCAATTTTTGAACACCAAGCTGTTCAATTCATGCTTGCTGAAATGGCAACAAAGCTCCAAGCATCACGCTTGATGACCTTTGATGCGGCGAGGCGAGCAGATGCCGGAGAGAGGGTTGATATGGAAGCAGGGATGGCGAAGTTTTTTGCTTCTGAAGCGGCTTTTGAAATCGCCATGTCTTCAATGAGGATTCATGGTGGTAATGGATACACAACAGAGTTTCCAGTAGAGCGTTATTTGCGAGACACTCCGTTAATGATCATTGGAGAAGGGACAAGCGAGATCCAGAAAATGGTTATAGCTAGAAAACTTCTCGAAAGGTACCCAGCTGAATGAGTGGTAAAGGATCAGGCGAACATGGCACCGGAGGAACGTCTTTACTGGGAAATGCTGTTCCACGTCGTGAAGATTTAAATCTTCTACTGGGAAAAGGCGGATATGTAGCAAATGTCCCAATGGAAGGTGCCTTACACGCCCATTTTGTAAGGTCAAATGTTTCACATGGTGAAATAATTTCAGTGGAAACTAGTGAAGCTCTGAACATGCCAGGAGTTTTCGCTATTTATACCGCTGAAAATTTAGATTTGGCGGATAGAGATGTCATATTAAATGCTTATGAACCCAAGATGAAACGGCCATATCTTGCTCGTGAAAGGGTACGTTTTGTTGGAGAGCCAGTAGCAGTAGTTCTGGCAGAAAACGAGTATTTAGCAGCAGATGCTGCTGAAAACATTTGGGTAGATATAGAACCTTTACCAGCGTTGGTCGATCTTGAAGAAGCAACCACTGGTGAAGTCTTACTTTTTCCAAATTTAGACAGCAATATAGTTACAGAGATACCCAGAAGAAAGCCAATAGATTTTTCTGATTGCGAAGTAGTGGTAGAAGCAGAGATCATCAACTCTAAAGTCGCTGCCGTTTCGATCGAACCGAGAGTCACACTTGCATCTTTTGAAAATGGTCGACTCACATGTTGGGCCAGCAATCAAGGAGCACACGATTATCGTGACTCTGTTGCCCAAGCACTTGAAATGGAAACAAAAGATATAAGGGTAATTATTACTGACATAGGAGGTGGTTTTGGAGCTAAAGGACTTGCTTCAGAAGAGGAAATAATTATCGCCCATCTATCCCGAATGCATGAAAAACCTGTTCGTTGGATGGAAAGTAGGACTGAAAACTTAACTGGATTTGCACATGGAAGAGCGCAAAAGCAAAAAGTCAAAATGGGCGGAAACCTGAATGGTGAAATTACCCACTACAGCCTCGAAGTAATTCAAGATAGCGGTGCTTATCCAAAATGGGGAGCTGTTTTACCTGGCTCTACCTTAATGATGGCAAGTGGAGTATACAAAATTCCTAATGTCGAATTTTCCTCACGTTCTGTCGCTACGACAACGGCGCCAGTTTGTGCATATCGAGGAGCGGGACGCCCAGAAGCCACTTCGGTAATTGAGAGAACTGTTGATCTATTTGCAAAGAAACTAGAAATGGATCCAGCGGAAGTACGAAGAAAAAATTTCCCTAGTCCCGATGAATTCCCATTTAAAAACTCAACAGGAACTGTTTACGACTCAGGTGATTATGAAAAAGCTCTAGACGAAGCTCTAGGTGTCATTGATTATGAAGCTCTAAGAAATGAACAAAATCGTAGACGCGAACAAAACGAAAGATTGCAGTTAGGAATTGGTATATCCGCATACGTGGAAGTCACAGCTGGCGGAGGTGGCAGCGAATTTGGTTTAGTCGAACTTAAAGATGATGGGACTTTTCGAGCTACTACAGGAAGTACACCAATTGGAACGGGACATGTAACTACGTGGGCAATGCTCGTCGCAGACCGTCTTGGTGTGCCCATGGAAAAAGTAGAGATAATTTATGGTGATACTGATGTAGTCCCATCTGGTGAGATGACAGGAGGGTCAAGGTCAGTTCAAGTGTCAGGATCTTCAATGGCTGATGCAGCTGAAAAACTGGTTGATGCAGCACGCAAAGTTGCGGCAGACCTTTTAGAGGCATCAGAGGAAGACATTGTTATAAACAAAGAATCTGGCAATTTTCATGTAGTAGGAACACCTGCAGTGTCAGTTTCATGGAGTGAGTTAGCTTCAAATCCTAAAGCAGATAAAAAACAGTTAATAGGGAAGTCAGATTTTTCACAGGAAGGCGCAACATTTCCATTTGGCGCTCACATTGTTATAGCTGAAGTAGACATTGAAACTGGGGAAGCAAAAATAAAAAGGATCGTCGCAGTTGATGATGCTGGGAAAATAGTTAATCCTTTATTAGCAACAGGTCAAGTGCACGGAGGATTAGCACAAGGCATAGCTCAAGCCCTTCTAGAAGAAATCTCATACGATAATGAAGGAAATCCTCAAACAGCTAACCTGATGGATTACACAGCTATATCAGCTATGGAGGTCCCTAGTTTTGATCGTATATCCATAGAAACTCCCACTCCGCTTAATTCCATAGGAGCAAAAGGTATAGGAGAGTCTGGAACTATTGGTTCAACCGCTGCTACACAAAATGCTGTAATAGATGCAATCTCACATCTTGGTATCGAACATCTAGATATGCCATTAACGCCACAGAGGATTTGGTCAGCTATTTCAAATAAATCAGGAGTAACAACTTGAACTGGTTTGAAAAGTAATGACAGAAAAAAATCCATATTTGGCAGAAAGACTGCAAGACTTCGGAACAACTATATTTGCAGAGATGTCAGCTTTAGCTGTTCGAACAGATTCAATAAATCTTGGTCAAGGTTTTCCTGACACTGATGGACCTAATCAAGTGGCAGAAGCTGCAATTAGAGCAATTAGAGATGGGCACAATCAATATCCACCTGGCTTAGGAATTGAATCTTTAAGGATTGCTGTTTCAGAACATCAAAAGAGGTTTTATGGGATAGAAGTCGATCCAGAAACTGAAGTATTGATAACAGCTGGAGCTTCAGAAGCTTTAGCAGCGTCTCTAATAGCTTTGGTCGAACCAGGACAAGAAGTTATTACTTTTGAGCCCTATTTCGATGTGTATGCCGCGGCTATTGCAATGGCTGGTGGCAAACGTCGTGTAGTAACTCTTAAAACTCCAGACTATTCATTCGACTACGAAGAGCTTGTGTCGAAAGTTAATTCAAACACAAGATTAATTCTTCTTAATTCTCCTCATAACCCAACAGGAAAGGTTTTCGATCATCAAGAACTTTCTCAAATAGCAAAACTAGCTGTCGAGAGAGATCTTCTAGTCGTAACTGACGAAGTTTATGAACATTTAGTTTTTGACGGGTTATCTCACATACCCATTTCGACTCTTCCTGATATGAGTGAACGAACTCTTACGATTTCTTCTGCCGCAAAAACTTTTGGATTTACTGGTTGGAAGATCGGTTGGGCGCATGGTCCTTCTGAACTTTTATCTGCAGTTCGAATTGCAAAACAATTTTTGACTTATGTAAATGGGGCGCCTTTTCAACATGCAATTGCAGAAGCTTTAAAGTTAGACGAAAATTACTATATGGGTCTTGCGCTTGATATGGCAAAAAAGCGAGACATCCTCTGTGAAGGTCTAGAGAAAGCCGGATTTGAGGTTTTCAGACCGTCGGGAACATACTACGCAACTGTTGATATAAGACCTTTAGGGGATGAAGATGGCATTGAATTTTGCTGGGATTTGCCTAATCGTTGTGGGGTTGTTGCAGTACCTAATGAGGTTTTCTATGACAATAAGAAAATAGGAAAACCACTTGTAAGGTTCGCCTATTGTAAAAAACCTGAGGTCTTGGATCATGCAGTTGAGAAACTGCTCTCTTTAAAGGCTCAAAAATGAAAATAGCTGCCATACAACATGATGTTATTTGGGAAAACCCTTCAGCAAATCATGAGAATTTAGCTCCTATGGTTACTCAGGCTGCAAATGAGGGAGCAGAGTTGGTGGTTCTTTCTGAGATGTACTCAACCGGGTTCTCAATGGCATCTGAAAAAATCGCAGAAAAATCTGAAGGGGAAAGTGAAACTTTTCTTAGCGAGCAAGCAAAGACTAACAATTTGTGGGTGGCTGCGTCTGTTCCAACAAAAGATCGAGAAGATGAACTTCCTGTAAATCGTTTTCTAGTTAAAGGCCCTTCGGGAGAGTCATATAAATATGACAAAGTTTTTCCATTTACTTTCGCCGGTGAACATGAAAATTATCGAGCTGGTAGTCAATTTGTGACAATCGACCTGATGGGAGTACGGACGAGCTTATTCATATGTTATGACTTGAGATTTGCAGATGCCTTTTGGAACCTAGCTCCAAAAACTGACTTGTATTTAGTAGTTGCCAATTGGCCTTCGACTAGAAGTAATCACTGGAAGGCATTACTACGTTCTCGCGCTATTGAAAATCAGGCGTATGTAGTTGGTGTCAATAGAGTTGGCGAAGGCGATGGTTTGTCCTATCAAGGAGACTCCGCAATCATTGATCCCTTGGGAGAAGTTTTAAAAGAGGCTTCTTCAGAAGGTGAGGAAATACTGATAGCAGATATTGAGCCAGAAAGAGTTTCTGAAGTAAGGGAAACTTTCCCTTTCATCAATGATCGAAGTAAATAAGTCATGGAAAGCCCTCAAGCCCTGAACAGGGTCATGAAGTTAATAGAACCAGAATTAATAAATTCGGTGAAAAAACTTTCAGACGATTTGCTACCTGTAATTGAATATCACTTTGGATGGAAAACAATTCAAGGAATCGAAACCCCGAAAGATACAGGAAAACGTCTGCGTCCTACGCTTGCAATTCTATCCTCTGAGGCAGTGGATGGAGATCCAGAATCGGCCATACCAGGAGCGGTAGCTGTGGAGATGATCCACAATTTTTCATTAATTCATGATGACATTATTGATGGTGATAAAGAACGAAGACATAGGCCTAGTGCATGGACGGCATTCACTGTTGAAGATGCTTTGATAGCAGGTGATGCTTTACATACTCTGGCCTTTCAAGTTCTGTTAGAAGAAGACTCCCCAGACCGCGTGCGTGCTGCTAGACGATTAGTAGATGCGACTACGACGATGATTTCCGGGCAAGCATCAGATATGACTTTTGACGATTTGCCGACTGTTAGTTTCGAAGATTGTTTAAAAATGGAAGCAGCTAAGACTGGAGCCTTATTAGGTTACGCGTCTTCAGTAGGAGCAGTCTTGAGTGGAGCTGATGATGACACTTGCAACTCTCTTGAAGTTTTTGGATATGAGCTAGGACTCGCTTATCAAGCAGTAGACGATGTGCTCGGCATCTGGGGAGATCCAAAAGTTACAGGCAAACCTGTTGGTAACGATCTTAGGGAAAGAAAGAAATCTATGCCGGTTTCGATTGTTCTTTCTGCAGACACTTCAGAATCAGAAAAACTTTCAGAAATTTTTAACGTTATTGGCGATCTCAGCGAGGAAGAAGTCTCTTATGCATCCTTTCTAATAGAAAATGCCGGAGGGCGTGAAGCTACTCTTGAGGAAGCAGATAAACATCTCAAAAGAGCAATTGAATTTCTTAACAACGCAGATATTAGAGAAGAAACATTTCGTGAATTGGAAGAAATTGCTCACTTTGTTGTGAATAGAGACTCATAACATCAGTTTTAAATCGGACGAGAAAGTTTTCGCCTCTCATTTTCCACATCTTCAAAAACCCAACAACTCGTTACGTGATCGTTTACCATTCCCACGGCCTGCATGAACGCATAGATAGTTGTAGGGCCAACAAAACTCCAACCCTTTTTTTTCAACTCAGAACTTAACTTTTTTGAATCATCAGTTTGAGAAGGAACAGAGTTCACATTTTTGTGTCTTTTTGAAGACGGTTCAAAAGACCAAAGAAAATTCGCAAGTGACCCATATTCATCAATCATTTTTAAAGCACACTTAGCATTGTTTATAGTTGACAAAATTTTTGCCCTGTTGCGAACTATTTGAATGTTATTCATTAGAGATTCGACTTTTTTTTGGTCAAACTCAGCAACTCTTGAAGGTTCAAAAGTTTCAAAAGCAGATCGGAAAGATTCTCTTTTTCGCAATATTGTCAGCCATGACAAACCTGCTTGAAATCCTTCGAGACAGATTCTTTCGAATAGAGCACTATCGCCAGTTACCGGTCGACCCCATTCATCATCATGGTAGGCCTCATAATCTTCATGCTGACTCACCCAGTTGCATCGAACGGTATTTTCGGTTTCTGATTCCCCCCCACTCAAAGAATTACTTAGCTCCTATAGGGATTCCATCGACGATTTGATCTAGATATTCAGACATTCCCCATCCAGTCATACCATCGCATTCATAGCGCGTAAGACCTTCGGTTATTCGTGTAAATAACTGTTCGCCATCTGGAGTGGTTCTTTGATTCCTGAGTGGTATTAGCGATTCGACTTCACCTTTAATTTCATAATCTCTATCATCTGTTGAGATACGAGCTTTTAGAGATTTCTGATACCAATCGTTATCCCAAACTGAATCAATTTCCACATTTCTGATTAAATGGTAAGTGTCATCATGAAGAACCATTCCTCCGCTTGCGGCTGTTATCCCATCTTTACTGATTAACGAAATCATCATCGCGAAATCATCACTGAAAGCCATTGGCAACCAGCGGTACCAGGCAATTGCCTGCCAATATCGGGCACCCCATGATTTATCTCGTAGACCTAAACCATTTAATTCAAAATGTTCATCTCCAACTTCCAAGGTCCCTTTTCCGGATATGTGCTGTTCATAGTGGGCTTTTGAAAAAGATTCCTCCATTTTTTGAGCAGGTTCTTTTCCTGTTAATTTTTCCACTGGACGCCCACCAAACATTGGGGAAATTCCATTGAATGTAAGCTCAACTTTCGTATCGACCATGGGATTCTCAGTAAAAGCTTTCTTTGGTTCAGCCATGTCATTTGGTTTATCCAAAACACACACTTTCCCTTCATAAGAAAGTTTCAACTCTTTAAAAGGTTCAACTACTTCGAAACGCATACCGCCAGCATCAAAAATATCGTTTGTTTGAATTTCTGGTTTCTTATACATGAAACCAACACGCCCATCCGGCAAATAGATACAACACGTCATTTCCGCATAATTTTCATTAACTCGATTTCCTAATCTGAACCAGCCACCAATTTTTTGCGAGTGATCAATCAGATTGAAATACATTGATTCGTTGTAGTTTGAGACCTTGTCAGGTTCATGGTTGTATTCATCTTCAGGCTCGAGAATTAACTCAATTCCTTTTTTATCTTCCACGACTTAATCTTTGCAGAGTTTCCACATCTTTTGCCTGATCGGCCCATCAGATCTTTTAGTAGATAAAGTCGACACATGGATACAGATTTAAACGGAAAAGTAGCAATAGTAACAGGCGGCTCTCGAGGTATCGGTAAGGCAATAGCTTCCGAACTTGCTTCAGCAGGAGCAAAAGTAATGATTACCAGCCGCAAGGCAGAGGTGTGCGAGGAAGCTGTAAAAGAAATCACTGAAGAAACTGGCGGTGATTTAGCATTTGAGGCTGGCAATGCGGGGCGTATCGAAGATATTGAACGTGCGGTCCAAGCCACACTTTCGACTTTCGGAAGTGTGGATATTCTCATTAATAATGCCGCAACGAACCCTTATGCTGGGCCGACAATAGATGTTGATGTTCCCCGCTGGGACAAAACAATCGAAGTAAATCTCACAGGGCCATTGCTGTGGAGTCAAAAATGTTGGAACTTGTGGATGAAAGAAAACGGTGGAAACATCGTCAATATTTCCTCAGTAGGAGGACTTTCAACTAACCCGATACTTGGTCCCTATGACATAACCAAAGCGGCTTTGATCCATTTAACCATGCAATTAGCTGCGGAACTTGCGCCCGGAGTTCGAGTCAACGCGATTGCACCAGGTTTAATTAAGACAGATTTCGCAAAGGCCTTATGGGAAGGCGGACAGGGTGACATCGTGGCTCAAAGTTATCCGCTAAAACGTCTGGGCGAGACTCAGGACATAGCGTCGGCTGCTTTGTACCTTGCTAGCGAGTCATCTGGATGGATGACAGGTCAAACTTTAGTCCTCGACGGTGGTGGTCTTGTCAGTTTTAATAATTTGAGTTGATCAAATGGAATTAATTATGACGGGCACTGGTAGTCCGCTTCCAGACCCTAATCGTTCTGGCCCCTCGCAGTTGGTAAAAGTAGCAGGTCGCAGTTTTCTTATTGACTGTGGAAGAGGTTGTCTAATGCGTTTGGCAGCTGCCGGAGCCACACCTATAACGATTGAGAGGCTTCTTCTCACTCATTTGCATAGTGATCATGTAACAGATGTCAATGATTTTATTACGACGAGGTGGATTCAGGGGTTTCCGGCGCCACCTCTGCCGATAGTTGGCCCAGAAGGCACAGATAATTTTATTGAAAACACCCTAAAAATGCTTGGGCCCGATATTGGATATCGAATTGAGCATCATTCAGATCTGGATTCACCGCCTCAGCTTGAAGTAACCGAGACTGCTGCAGGAGTTATCTTAGACGACGAACAGGTACGAATTACCGCAGCTATTACTGATCACAAGCCAGTCCACCCGACGG
>PABN01000011.1 GCA_002699555.1 Dehalococcoidia bacterium | reverse complement strand
GGATTATTAGAAGAAGTTGAGACGCTGACCAGCACTACGACAACTCTTGACATCGACGAAGAAGTGACAAGTCAGGCTCTTTCTAAAGTCGAAACTGAAGAATCTGACGACGACGAAGGGTCGTTTCCTACAGTCGGTCTGATCGGTGCTCTGGCTGGTCTCGCAGCCGCAGCTGGACTGGCTTTAACCTCAGCTGGTCAAACCCTGTGGAGGAAAATCACCGGCTTCCTAGCAGGGTCAATCCTAGGATTTCTGATACTCGGCCGTAAACGAAACCGTTGCAAACACTGCAACAAACTAGTGACAAGCAAAGAAGGCATCCTCGTCGACGAAGACGACAACTACGAATGTGATGAAAACCCTGAAGGCGACCACCACCAGCTCAAAGAAAAATAATCCGGTTTTCTAGTCGGGCTGAGAGGATTTGAACCTCCGACCTTCGGTCCCCCAGACCGACGCGCTAACCAAGCTGCGCCACAGCCCGCCGAAACGAACTCTAACGGTTTTATAAAGTCTCGAAACCGTCCCTAGGATTTTCGCAAAATCACCTACAAGATTATTCTTTTTATTTTGACTAGGTGAAAAGAACCCACAAACCTTCAACAAGTCGCCATCCAAGGTAAATCATCGCAGCACTTACAAAAACCCAAAAATGCCAAGGAATCTTCTGCGATTTAACTTCTTTGCCATCACCTTCAACAACTCGGTTACCACAAGAAGAGCAGGTCCCTACAACAGAAACAGAATTAGGCGATAGGTATTTATCGCATGAAACACACCAAGGCATTTTTTGCTTTTAATCTTTTCGTATTGCCAGAATGGCTACGTCATCGGCAATTATCCCCTGATTAAAGTCGTTTGCTGAATCCAATAGTTGCTTGCAGAAAACATCAGGGGAAATCCCAGGATTTCTTCTAATAGCGTCGCCGATTCGATCTTCACCAAATTGTTCATCACCACGTCGCGCTTCAACCAAGCCATCCGTGTACATAACTGCCATATCGTCACGTGATAATGGAATCTCTCTACTGAAAAAATGTCCATCAGGATCAAGCATTAGCAAAGGCCCTGTAGATCTCAGTGGTCGAACTTCGCGTTCATGCCAAAGAAACGCAGCGGGGTGACCGGCAGATGCATATCTTAAAGTTTCAGCTTCAGTGTCAAAAACTATTACGACAAGTGAAATGAACTCTTCTGTACGTTCAACAGAAACCATCTGATGGTTGAGCTCTTCAAGCGCTTGAGCGGGATCACGAAACTGACGTAAAAAGGTTCTCAACAAATACTTTGCTTGAAATGCAGTAATCGAAGATTCGATACCTTGCCCCGACACATCTCCTATTACCGCAGCCAATCGTGTGGGGGAAGCTTGGAAAACATCAAAGAAGTCTCCAGCCATCAAACCTGTACCTGCCTGATACACACGACCAACATCAAAGCCACTGAACTCTGGAAGTTCCTCTGGTGCCAAACGTGCTGCCCATGCCTTAGGCGCTAGCTCTTGTTGATCAAGAGCTTCTTGTGCCCTTCGTTCAATATCAAAACTTTTGCGTGCCATTCGAGCTTCTCGAACTGCATTCCTAGCCCAGTAAGTCGACACTAAAGCTGGTATCGCTACTAAAGCATAAATTACTGCTGAATCAGAAGTATCTCTAAACGCAGTCACAAAGGAAGCTAAGGATAACAATCCGTAAAGACTTGCCGAATGAATCTCCTTACGAAAAGTAGTCCATGCCAACGTATGAGAATCAGGTGCTTCGTCACTGTCAACTCTTTGAACCACTCTGTAACGTTGCTGAGCTGACCTTACCCAAGCCAGCGTCGCAGCTAGACAAACAATTCCAAGGACAGTTAGGACTGGGGTCCGCATATCAATCATTATGATACTCCCCGAACAACTACATCAGTTTTTTAAATAATTTCACTAAATTACTACTTAAAGTGTTTTTTTTGCTACTCTGAGCGTCTACGTACTCTTAGTTTTATAGCTGTTGCACCTAAATTAAGATCTTCTCGAATTTTTCTCTCCAAATACCGCAACCACGTTTTCGGGACTTCCCTATTCGCAAACAATGTGAAAGTAGGTGGATCAGTAGCTCCTTGAGTGGCGTACAGAACCCTTACTCCACCTGGTGCCGGATGAGCTGCTTGCGCGGCTCTAACAACTTCATTAACTCTCCGAGTCGGAATACGAGTCTGGTACTCCATGACACTTTCTGCAAGCGCAGGCCAAAGGCGACCAACGTTTCGGCCACTCAGTGCACTGATTCGAATCACCGGTGCTTGTCCAATGAAATGCAGGCGGTCTCCTACTTGTCCAAGAATGTCTTCTCGCGCTTCCTCATCACACAAATCCCACTTGTTTAATAAAACCAAAATTGGACAACCAGCGGCATCTACCCGTTCCGCCAATCTCTGATCCTGATGGGTGATCCCCTCAGTTGAATCAATGATCAGCAAAGAAACATCTGCTGTATCTACTGCTTGGAGGGCTCTTACCAGAGAGTAGTACTCCGTGCTTTCATCAACACGCGCTTTTCTTCTCATACCCGCAGTGTCGATAAACCTCACAGGGCCATTTTCAGTTTCCACGACTGTGTCGATGGTATCTCTTGTCGTTCCTGGCATGTCATGAACAACGGACCTGTTTTCACCTATGAGCCTGTTGAACAAAGTTGATTTACCTACGTTAGGTCTACCCACCAGAGTAACTCCGATAATTTTTTCCTCTTGCTCATCATTTTCTTCAGGTTCCTGTTCTTCGACTGAAGGTAGTTTCTCAACCAGAACCTCCAAAAGATCGCCTGTACCTTTCCCGTGTAAAGCACTCACTGGGAGAGGTTCACCTAAACCTAATGACAACAAATCCCACACTTCTGATTCCATATTTTTGTTATCAACTTTGTTTGCAACTACCACTACCGTTTCTTGTTTAGAGCGTAAAAGAGAAGCTATTTGAGCGTCGTCATCAGTAACTCCAACTGTTGCATCAACAACGAATAAAACTGCATCTGCTTCTTTTATAGCTTTTTCACTCTGGTCGCTGACTTTTTCGTCAAGAACACTTCCTGTGGCCATCCACCCACCTGTGTCAATGAGTGTGAATTCTTTACCTGACCAAGAAGCAACTACTTCCTTACGATCTCTCGTCACACCAGGGCGTTCTTCAACTATCGCTTCTCGTCTCCCTAAAATTCGGTTAAGAAGTGTTGACTTTCCTACATTCGGCCTACCGACTATCGCGACTGTTGGGAGCATGTTCATAACCTATTAGAAATAAGTGCTTCTTTAAGTGAAGCACCATCTGTTGTAATTATTTCAACTTTTCTAGGAAGATCAGAAGGAGTCATACCATCTAAAAACCGCCCGCCGCTCAAGCAGACATCAGGCAATAAATAACGATCCCCTTCTGGTTCTTTTGACAATACTCGAACCAGATCTTCCCCAACCATCAAACCAGTGACCCCAACATTTCCTCCAAAGAAACTATTTTCAACTGGAACTATCCGAACATCTTCTCTACCTAAACTCTCTATCAAAGGCCTAATCACCTCTGCCCCTAATTCACCCGTTAAAACACCCACCGGAATATCGGAAACTTGAGTCGAACTCTTCTCTTTAACATCGTTGCCTGAACGAGGGGCCCTAAAACCAAGCGGGGGTGCTCCTTCAACAGAAGCAAAAAAACCAGATGGCTTATCACGCTTAAAATCATGGTTAGTGAATTCAAGTTCAAAGGCTCTTGCCATCCCTATACCATCTTCAAACATTTCAAAGTCTCCATAGCTTTGAGCTGGTGGAAACTCTCTTCCGGCCGCTAAATAATATTCATCTGCAGCATGAACAAGGTGACGTCCCAGATTTTCAACAAAAAAATCTTGCCACGACTCAACACAATCAATAACCGCATTGGCTTCTTCTTTGGTATGTGGCCGCATTCTCGGTTCGTTCGTATATTTGCTGACACCCAGAGGCACAATGCACAAACTTGCCAAATCTGAATATTTTTCAGCCACCCCAGCCAGAGTGTCCTCAAGCCAATAACCATCATTAACTCCAGGGCATACAACTACTTGGCCATGAACGGTTACTTCATTTTCGAGCAGTTCGCTAAGCCATCTCAGGCTTGTTGCTCCTCTTCGGTTACGTAACATTTCTGCACGCTTGTGAGGATCAGTAGAATGAATACTCACATACAAAGGTGATAAACCCTCCACCAATACCCTTTCAAGGTCTGCTTCAGTAAATCGGGTTAGTGTCGTAAAATTGCCATATAAAAACGAAAGCCGATAATCGTCGTCCTTCAAATAAAGACTTTTTCTTAAACCGGGCGGAAGCTGATAAATGAAACAAAATTCGCAATGATTATCACACGTTCTTACCCGATCAAAAAGCGCCCCATCAACTTCTATCCCTAGTGGGGTGCCAGTTTTTCTAGAAATTTCCACTTCGCTTCTTATCCCACCTGAATCAATTTCGAGAACGACTTGAGGTTCATCAATCAATAACTGGTACTCAATTACATCACGGGGCACGCACCCATTTATGGCGAGTATCTGCTCGCCTCCTTTAATCCCGTGTTGTTCAGCTGGCGAATTGGGCGAAACTGAAACAATAGTTGGAGCTGACATAACTACAAGACTATCTAAGACCTGGCTGTACAAAGTAAAGTTATACCATGAAGGTCAAACGTGTTCTCCTAGCTGAACCACGGGGTTTTTGTGCTGGAGTAGAAATGGCTATAAAAGCTCTGACTTGGATGGTCAAAGCTTTCGATGAACCTGTTTACTGCTATCACGAAATTGTTCACAACAAGCTCGTAGTGGAACGTTTCGAAAAACTCGGTGTTGTTTTTGTAGATGACATAGAAGACGTACCCGAAGGTTCTCCTCTAATGCTCTCTGCACACGGTTCAGCTCCTGAAGTCGTTCAAAAAGCCGACGCTGTTTCTAGTTATATGGTTGATGCAGTTTGTCCTCTTGTAACCAAAGTCCACCACGAAGTTAAGATTCGTTCAAAAAAAGGCTTTCAGATCGTATATGTAGGACATGCAGGACACGAAGAAGCTGAAGGCACCATTGCCGTGTCCCCTGAATCAATTCATCGTGTTGAAGACGCCAACGACGTTGACACGCTTCCAGAACTTGGTGACAAGGTAGCTTTATTAGCTCAAACGACCCTAAGTCACCGTGATTGGGAGGGTGTCGTATCATCTGCTGAACAACGCTGGCCTGAACTTTGGTCACCTGGGCGAAGTGATCTGTGCTTTGCTACGACGAATAGACAAGCTGCTCTGCTTGATCTTGTAGGACATTGTGATGCAGTGGTTGTAATAGGTTCAAGAAACAGTTCCAATACGCGAGCTTTGGTTAAGTTAGCCGAAGAAGCAGGCTGTGAAAAAGTAATTTGGATAAACAAAGCTCAGGAACTCCCAACAGATCTTTCAGGAGTTGTGGGTGTAACAGCAGGAGCGTCTGCTCCAGATGAAGTAGTGGACGAAGTGATCAAGACTTTAGACCCTGATGATGGCGTTCATAACATAAAACACACTCAAGAAGATGAATATTTCCCGCCTCCACGAAATATAAGAAATCTACTAGGAGCTTTAGACACCTTCGCTAAATTAGGTTTTGCCGCACCGTCTAAAAACACTAATTTCACTGACAAGGAAATTGATGCTTCAGACGTTCTTTACAACCTCAATCTCACAACTAATTCAAACTAGGACTTTTCACTTAAAAGTCTTTGAGCATGATCGAAAGCTTCCTGTAAGGAATTCCTTAGTTGCTCGGTCAGATCTTCAACAGCTTTCCTTGGGACACGCCCGTCAAACTCAGGAGGCACAACAGGCTCCCCTACTACTAGGAACACTTTCGCTGGTCGAATAAAACGGGCACCATGTGGCATAGCTTTATCACTCCCTGCAATTCCTAAGGGTATTATTGGAACTCCTGCTCTAGCAGCTACGAAAGCAGGACCTGAATGCATCTTCTCTTTTTCGACTACAGGACCTCTTTGACGTGTGCCCTCGGGGAACATTACAAGTGGCTCTCCGCGTTCCAAGACTTGCTGACATGCCTTCAATGCAGCCCTGTCTGCTGTACCTCTCTGAACTGGAAAGCAACCTAAAATCCCCAGAAACCATCCTCCAAGTCGACTATTCCAAATCGACTCCTTTCCTAAGAATCTGACACGTCGTAACATAATTAGTCCCCCTAATGGAGAATCGATATATGAACGATGAACAGGTGCAAGGATATAAGGGGTTTCTTTAGGCAATCTTTCCTTATTTACAGTGCTGAAACGAAAAAGACTTTTGGCTACTATCCAGGCCAGAGTCCAAAAAAATCTGTATGCAATTTTTTCTTTGAAACCCATGGGCTTTCCAAGATCTAATTCCATTTAAAAATCTCCAAAATTTCTTCTATAGTTTCTTCAATCCCCATCAGGGACGTATCTATCTCTATTGCACCTTCAGAGCGAACCAAGGGGCTAGTTGAACGTCCTTTATCGGCTGCGTCTCTTTTTCTAATTGAATCAGCCACTTTTGAAGCATCGAGAGTCTCTTCTTGTTCGATACGTCTTTCGGCACGGACTTCTTCAGAAGCAGTCAAATAGACTTTCACTTTTGCTTTTGGAAAAACAACAGAACCTATATCTCTACCCTCAACAACTCCACCGTTTCTTTTCTCAACCCAGAGACGCTGCCTTTTGACCATCTCATGACGCACTGTTGGCATCGCTGCAACTGCACTTACGGCTCTTGTAACCTCAGATCCTCTTATCTCCTTAGTTGCATCAAACCCATTAACTACACAACTCCCATCTTCGAAGTTGAAATCCATTTCTTTAGCAATGCCTAAAACTTGTTTCTCATCTGTAATTTCGACTTCCTGTTGAATCGAAATCAAAGCCACCGCTCTATACATCGCTCCCGTATCTAAATATTCAAGATTTAATCTTTTGGCCAAAGCTTTTGCGATCGTCGATTTTCCTGAACCTGCTGGCCCGTCAATTGCAATAATATTTTCGTTATTTGACTCACTCATTTTCTTAAAGCATCCAAATCAGCAATAAAACTGGGGTAGCTAGTTGCTACAGCATCCCATCCAGAAATTTCTGTCGGACCTGTTGAAACTAATGCGGCAATAGCGCAACTCATGGCGATTCTGTGATCCCCATGTGAGTCGACTTGACCTCCAGTTAGTTTCCCTCCTTGTATAACAAGGTCATCACCTGAAATCTCTGCTTTCAATCCCATTGATCCTATTTCTGAAACTATCGTCTCGAGCCTGTTGCTTTCTTTAACTCTAAGTTCACCTAGACCCTTGAAATAGGTCTCTCCTTCAGCACAGGCCGCTGCAACCGCCAATATAGGAACCTCATCAATTAGGCCTGGAATCTCTGTTTCTTCTATAACCGTTCCGATAAGTTCACTTGATTCGACGTTTAAATCATTAGTAACCGGGTCTAGTTTTATATCGGCTCCCATTCTTAACAGAACATCAATAAATCCTGTTCTTTCTCTCCCTATATAAACATTTTTTATACATACTTCTGACCCCTTGAGAATTGTCGCTCCAACTGCCCAAAAAGCTGCCTGAGAAGGATCCCCTTTTACTTTATGTATAAAAGGTTTTGGCTGCCCTGGTTTTACAGTCACAGAAGTAGAAGTCGTATCTACCTCAAGGCCGACCTCTTCGAATAGTTCCTCAGTGTGAGCTCTCGTAGGGGTAATTTCAATAACGGTTGTGTCGCCTTTTGCGAAAAGGCCTGCGAACATCAAGCACCCCTTTACTTGAGCGCTGGGTACTTTCATTTGATATTCGATGCCTTCTAATCCACCTCCATCAATCCTGAATGGTGCCATACCAGTGCTTTCGAGGCATGAAATCGTACTGCCCATTCTTTCCAATGGTTCTATTATTCGATCCATTGGTCTTTTCCGAATCGACTCATCCCCATCAATGGTTGCCGAAAACGGAAGGCCTGCAAGCATCCCAGACATTAAACGGATACTCGTTCCTGAATTACCTACATACAACTTTTCAGTAGGCTCTTTCAATCCACCACCTTGAATGAGCAAGGTATCTGATTCGGTTTCGTTCAGTTGTGCCCCCAAAGAACTAAGAATTTCCATTGTGTGTTGCACGTCTTGACCCTTGCTCAAACCATAAATTGTTGACTCTCCATCTGCCAAAGATGCCAGCATCAGAACCCGATGAGAAATCGACTTGTCGCCTGGCACCTCAATTTGTCCAGTGAGACGTCCCGTGGGCTCTATTATTTCTGAATTCACAATAAAGGTCTCAACGCTGGCCTATATCCATGCATCATCAAACCACCAGAAAGCCTTTCGGCTAAATTCTTCTCTACGAGTAGCACCACTACACCTCGGTCTCCTTCGGAAGAGTGAGTCATTTCTAAATCGAAAATATTGACATCCAATTCAGTTGCTAAGGAAGCAATCGTCGCTAACTCTCCCGGTTTGTCCATAATCGGCACACGAACTTCGATCAATTCAGAAGGTATAGGAGCACCGGTTGGCAGATTCATTCTTGCTTCTCTTGATGTCTCTAAACGTTGCAACAAAGATTCGTTATCGCCACCATTAACCTCATTTCGGACTTCTGTTAGAGCTGAAATGAATTCATCTATGACTTCGGTAATAGCCTCGTGATTTTCTGCACAAATATCAGGCCAAATCGTCGGGTTGCCAGCTGCAATTCTGGTCATGTCGCGGAAACCACCAGCTGCCAATCTCAAAACTGCAAAATGCTCTTCTGACCTATTAGCTGCTAGTCCCATCAGTGTGGCTGCCGCTAAATGCGGCACGTGGGAAACCATGGCTACTAGAGAATCATGGCGGCTGGGACTTAAGGTAACTATTTCAGCTCCAAGTGAGACAATCACCTCTCTAACGCGTTTAAATGCCTCATCATCAGTATCTTCCGTAGGAGTCAGGACCCAGTTAGCATCTGAGAACATCGCAGAGTCTGCCCCTATTAAGCCTTCCTGCTCGGATCCTGCCATAGGGTGGCCACCTACGAATCTGGGATCTTTAATTGCTTTTGATATTGATGACTTGACACTCCCTACATCGGTAACAAAGCCTTTCGGGGAAACCTCCAACGCTTCTTTCACCAAGGCCGGTATATCGCGCACAGGAGCGGCGACAAAAGTTATTTCAGCCTCTTCATCCCAACCTGTGGAATCTATAGCTTCTAATTTCTTGGCTTCACCTAAACGCTTCTCATCTTCATCGACCCCGCTGACATGCCAACCCTGTTCACGTAGTGCCATGCCTATTGAACCGCCAATTAGACCCACTCCTGCGATTACGGCTCGGTGGCTCATAGTCTCTCCATATCCTTTGTTTTGACTTGAAATCAATTTTACAGCCTAGGTGTTGGTCAAAAGGAGTGATTTAAAGGTCAGCTAGAAAAATCTTTTAAAAGGATCTCACGTATGGACTTTAATTCCTGATTTGTCAACTCTCTAAAAGAACCTGGCCGAAGAGAGGTGTCTACAACAGGCCCTATACGTGAACGGATTAGTCTTTTGACAGGGTGACCTACAGATTCACACATTCTTCTCACCTGTCTGTTGCGACCTTCGTGTATTACTATCTTGATAAGTTTCTCATCCACTAAAGAAACCTTCGCTGGAGCCGTAATTCCGTCATCCAGTTCCACACCTTGACGTAATTCACGAATCGCATTGCGAGAAGGTTTTACATCCACCTGAACCAGATATTCTTTTTCAACCCCAAAAGATGGGTGAGTCAAATAGTGCGTGAGGTCACCATCATTTGTCAACAGGATCAATCCTTCTGTATCGGCGTCAAGGCGCCCGACTGGAAAAACTCTCGGATGCGTTGGGACAAGATCTACAACTGTGGATCTTTCCTGAGGGTCTTTTGAAGTTGTAATTACCCCGATCGGCTTGTTGAGCAAATAATAAACAAGATCTTGCCTAACACCGACTTTTAACCCATCGACCTCAATCTCTGCTGTTTCCGGATCAACCTTTTCGCCTAATTCAGCAAATTCTCCATTAACGGTAACCCTTTGTTCAACTATTAATTTTTCGCAGACTCTTCGGCTGCCCATGCCGGCTCTGGCTAAAACTTTCTGCAGTCGTTCAAATTGTTGAGGCTCTTGCTCAAATTCTGAGCTTGACACCAATCAGCCCTCTTCATTTGAAGGGATCGTTACCTCATCAGAAACTACTCTCAGACTTCTCTCTAAAGCCTCAACAACTTCAGGCCCAGGAACGAATTCACCTAATGGAGGTAGATCCCTAGCGGAATTTATTCCCATTCTTTCAAGAAATTCTTGAGTGGTCCCATACAAAACAGCATTCCCAGGTCCGACATCTCTGGAAACTTCATCTATCAAACCCCGTTGTTGCAGATTCCTCATCACTCCATCAACATCCACTCCCCTTATCGCTGAAATTTGCGCCCGGGAAATAGGCTGCTTATACGCGACTATCGCTAAAGTCTCCATAGCTGCTGCAGTTAACCTTCGACTCTGCCCTTCTAAAACGAAACGTTCTACCCACTGGACCTGTTCGGGGTTGCTTTGAAACCTGTACCCTCCGCCTATACGAAGAAGAAGAAAACCTAATTCCGCTTCTTCATACTGTTCAACCATCGAATCACAAATGCGCTCTATGTCATCAACTGGTAATTCAAAAAGTTGAGCGAGAATCCCAGACGGAACTGGATCAATAGCGACCATCAAAATAGCTTCAATCGCTCTTCTTATATCAGTTTCAGCATCCACATCAGTAATCTTTTGCATTTTAGATTTTTCTTCTGACACCTTGCATCCCTAACCTTCGTAAATGTCTAATAAATCCATGTCTGAAAGTTCTGCATCCGGACACCAAGAAACACTTATTTCACCAAAAGAATCAATTTGATCTATTTCTAAAACCCCTTGTTTGTAGAGTTCCAAAATTGCCAAAAACCTTACGACTATTTCAAAACGATCTGTCAACCCTTTTGTCAGGTGTTTAAAACTAACCACACCAGTTTTAGGTACTTCTTCCAAAAGTTCTTTTACTGCTTCAACGACTGTCGCTTTTATGGGAGCTATATGTTCGGTGTTTACATGAAGCGATGGTCGTGGAGCCATAGCTTTCAAACAGGCTTCTCTTAAATCTTCCTTGGTTACTCCTTCAAGCAAGTCAGGTGTTAAAGAGAGAAATGCATCTTCAAGACCAGCTCGTCGCGGCCACGACAGAGAAGCCTGTTGAGATAATGCCCTTAGCTGCGCTGCCGCTTCTTTGAAGGTCTTACATTCAACAAGTTTCGCTAAAAGAAGGTCCCTCTCCTCCCAAAGTCCGTATTCATCATCAGGATCTATCTTGTTGCCCGATGGCAACAAGCGTCTTGCTTTTAGTTCAACCAGAATGGCTGCAATTAAAAGAAACTCGGTAGCCAGTTCCAAATCATATTCCTGCATATTTTCAAGTTCTTTTAAATAAGCATCAACGATTGTCAAAAGAGAAACTTCGTATAGTTCAACTTCTTCGCGCAAAATAAGATCTAAAAGAAGATCAAAGGGACCCTCATATACAGGCGTAGTTACAGTTATTCCCATCGATACGACCATAGATGCTAATAGAGGCTTACATAGGTCAATTAAGCATCAGATTTGCTAAAAAATTTAAAGAAAAATTTGAATTAAATCACATTTTTGATTCAAAAATGAGAGAATTAAAACTAGCAACTGATTGGAAATAGACATGGCTACATACACATGCGATTCATGCGGTATGAGTGTAAACGCTACTTGCGGCACTTGTGACGCCCCTTTAGTAAATGAGACATTGACAAAAGACGACGGCTCTACCGTTCAAGTTTCTCAATGCCCCAATGACCACGGAAAAATCAAGTCACCTCTGTGCTGCGGTGCCGACATGTCTTGTTCGATGGCATAAAACTGAAACTCGCATTAGTTGTCTATTTTTTTAAATAAACAGCAACATCAGTTCTACACAAGTACCTTTGAAACGTGAATAGAGTTTTTTCAGGAATTAAACCTTCAGGTTCAGTTCAGTTAGGCAACTATCTTGGTGCTTTACAAAACTGGGTTTCAATGCAAGATGAGTCAGACGCCGTTTACTGTGTCGTTGATCTTCATGCTCTAACTGTTCCTCACGATTCTGACGAGCTTAGGTCTTCTACTCTTTCTTTAGCCCAAATGCTAATGGCTGTCGGTCTTGATCCTGAACGTTGCATTCTCTTTGTTCAAAGTCATGTTCAGGAACATGCTGAGTGCGCCTGGCTTATGGAATGCACAGCCGCTTTCGGAGAGCTCAGAAGAATGACACAGTTTAAAGACAAATCAACCGGAAACGAATTTGTTTCAGCGGGTCTCTTCACCTACCCGGCTCTTCAGGCAGCTGACATTTTGCTCTACGACACCAATCAGGTTCCTGTTGGGGAAGACCAGAGACAACATATAGAACTGACAAGAGATATAGCCACACGATTTAATAGTCGATTTGGTGAGACTTTCACTTTACCTGAAGCAGTGATTCCACCTTCTGGAGCGAGAGTTATGGATCTACAGCACCCAGAGAAAAAAATGTCTAAATCTGAAGAAAGCCCCCAAGGAACTATTTTGCTTCTAGATCCTCCTGATGTAATCGAAAAAAAAGTTAAACGAGCAGTTACTGACAGTGATGATGAGGTTTTTTTCGACATTGAAAAGAAACCTGGTGTTTCAAATTTACTTTCCATACTTGGAGCAGCAACCGGTAAAACACCGCAAGAAGCTTCTGATGGTATCACTCGTTACGGGGACCTGAAAAGCGCAACAGCCGAAGCAGTCATTGAGCTTCTCAAACCTGTACAGGAGAAATATTATTCACTCGCTGATGACCCAGGAGAGACAAATCGTTTAATTGCGAAGGGAGCTGAAAAAGCTAGAGAAATAGCTTCTTCCACATTATCCAGGGCACGAAATAACATAGGTTTATTGAACCAATAGCTGTCTTAATCATTATCTGAGTTGGATAAAACTTCTGCTATTTCTATTGGTGTCTTCCAATTCTCTCTTTCAGAGTGATGTTCCAACACCCAAGTGATTGTTTCTTGCCCGCTACCAATCTCTTTCAGTAATTCAGCTCCTAATAATGGATGTTTCGCGTAGTCAATTAATCGTCGGCGCAAACCTTTAGTTCTTTCTGACCATTTCTCCATTTTTCGTAGTGGAAAAAGAAAACAGCATAGAGTTGCAAAAACTCTTCCGAAAGTCCCAAATCCGCTTTTGAGCTTCCCTATGTCATGCAGGAGAGCCGCGGCTACAAATTCTTTTCCATGCTGGGCGACTACAGGTTCTGCTTGTCTAGCAACCTGATGCGAGTGATGCCGGTCAGCAATGGAAAGTTTTTCCCATTGTAAGTATTCATTTTCAGAAAGATGAGATCTGACCCAGCGAATATCTTCTTCTGATAGTTTTCCGGGTTTCAAGGAAAACAAAAATCGTTTGGAGAGGTGAGAAAAATTTTTAAACACGTAAAGCTCATCTACCTATACGACGCATCGCTGAATAAATACCAACTATCGTTTTTGCGTCAGTAATGTGACCAGAGTCAATCATTTTGTAGACATCCTCTAATGGAATTCTCTCAGTTGTCATGTACTGTTCTTCAACACTCGCTGCAATCTTCGAAACCCGTGTCATTTCAGTAGCCAGATATATGACTGTCTTCTCATCTGAAAAACCAGCTGAATTGTAAAAGCTGCATAACTCTTCTAGTTGCGATGCATCCAGTCCTGCTTCTTCAATCAATTCTCGATGAGCGGCTTTTTCAGGTGCTTCTCCTTCAATGTCCAATTTGCCTGCTGGAATTTCCAACATCTCCATTTCAAGCGCAGGTCTGTATTGGCGAACTAAAACTATATTTCCATCCTCTATTGGCACCACACCTACTGCACCAGGGTGATGGAAGATGTATCTATTGATTCTTTCTCCAATCGGACCTTCGAACTCGGCCTTTGCAAAAGAAAACCAATCTTCACTATGAATCAGTTCTTCAGAAACCTTTTTAAATTCTTTGGACGATTCAGTGGCCATTCAGTTGGAAAACTCTTCTTCCATTTGAAGCAACTGCGGGTTACGTCCCTCTGCTCGATGCAAAGCAGCTTCTACAAACGCTCTAAACAACGGTGCAGGTCGATCTGGCCTGCTTTTAAACTCTGGGTGTGCTTGAGTTGCCACCCAAAAAGGATGATCTTTCAACTCAATAAACTCCACCAAACGACCGTCAGGCGACTCACCTGAACAAACAAAATCTGTGTCTTCAAACTTCGCTCGATAACGCGAATTGAATTCGTATCTGTGTCGGTGCCGCTCTGAAACAACATCCTCACCATATATTGCCGATACCTGAGACTCGGCTTTTAATTGCGCTACGTAAGCTCCTAGACGCATTGTTCCGCCCATATCTGACACGTCACGTTGAGATTCCATCAGATCTATTACAGGGTGAGGTGAAGATGGGTCAAATTCACTTGAATGAGCTCTTTCTAATCCCAAAACATTCCGGGCAAAATCTATAGTCATGCATTGCAATCCTAAACATAGCCCTAAACAAGGAATGTCATTCTCTCTAGCGAAACCTGCTGCAGCTATCTTGCCTTCTATACCTCTCTCACCAAAGCCTCCAGGAATTACAACTCCGTCCAAATCTTTCAAACGCCCCTCACTAAGCATTCCCTCAACTTCCTCAGCTTGAATCCAGTCGATTTCCACCTGAACTCCATGGTGCGCACCGGCATGGTTTAAAGCTTCAACCACTGAAAGGTATGCATCGACCAGACTTACATACTTGCCGATGAGTCCGATTTTTACTTTTGCCGTTGCTGACATGACACGACTGACCAATGCTTTCCAATCCTCAAGGTCAGGTTCTGGATTATCAAGTCCTAGAGAATCACAAATATAGCTGTCCAAGCCTTCTTCATTAAGTAGCAAAGGTATCTCATAGAGACTGCTGGCATCTGGTGCGTTTACAACGCCTTCGAAAGGGACGTTCGAAAGACGTGAAATTTTTCTCTCCAAGTCATCACTTATAGGTTCATTGCTTCGACAAACTATTGCATGTGGCTGTATGCCCGCTGAACGAAGTTCAGTTACTGAGTGCTGTGTGGGTTTGGTTTTATGCTCACCCGACGGTCCTATGTAAGGAACTAGAGTGACATGAACGTAACAGATGTTGTTTTCTCCCACGTCAAGACGAAACTGTCTTATAGCTTCCAAGAAAGGCAATATTTCAATATCACCTACTGTTCCACCTACCTCTGTAATCAGCACATCGGTGTCTTCAGTGGCTAGCACTCTAATTCTTCTTTTAATTTCATCAGTAATATGAGGAATAACCTGAACAGTTTTACCTAGATATTCACCATGTCTTTCAGCGGCTATCACAGCTGAATAAATCGATCCTGTCGTTGCATTTGATTCTGTAGTCAGATTTTCATCAATGAATCTTTCATAGTGGCCTAAATCGAGATCTGTCTCACCGCCGTCGTCTGTTACAAAAACTTCACCATGTTCAAATGGGTTCATAGTGCCCGGGTCGACGTTGATATAGGGGTCGAGTTTCTGAATTACTACCTTAAGACCACGCTGCTTTAAAAGCCTTCCGAGAGACGCTGCAGTTAGCCCTTTTCCGAGCGAGCTTGCAACTCCTCCCGTAACGAAGATGTGTTTCGTCACGGAAATTCACCTTACAGGCAAAATGACCTCACTGCTTGCAGATTCAAAATTAGTAGCAAATTTAAAAACGCAGTTTGGGTGCGTTTGCTCTCTACCTATCTTCTAAGCCGAATTTTGTCTTGAGAGGGTCCAAAAAATCACGTTTCCCGAATGTAACAAGTTTGGCAATTCGATCTGACCTTGTGCAGACCACGCTGTCGTTTTCTTGCAAGACTCCCATTTCTCTTCCGTCAACAGTACAAGTAGCTGTGCGATCACCTAAAACTTGCAATTCTAGTTTGGTAGATGGTGCTAGGACTAAAGTTCTATCGAACAACATGTGAGGTGATACAGGTGTTACCTGAATGGAGTGATGACTTGCATCCACAATCGGCCCTCGGGCAGAGAAAGCATAAGCTGTCGAACCAGTGGGTGTGGAAATTATTAAACCGTCTGCTGCATAAGAGGTAAAAAAGGAACCATCCATAGATACGTTCATTCGAACTGTCTGACTGGCCGCTGTCCTTTCAACTACAACTTCATTCAAAGCGTGGTCTTCGATCGCAGACTCTGCCTGTTCTCTCTGGACAGAAACCTTGAGCATCATTCTCTCTTCAAGGTCATAGTTGCCTTCAAGGGTTCTAACTACTGCGTCAAAAGCCTCAGAAGGTTCCGCGGCTGTGAGGTATCCCAGTTGACCAAAATTTATTCCGAGAACAGGCGTAGGTCGGCCGTCTAGAAGATTTATCGCTCTGAGAATAGATCCATCCCCTCCCATACTCACTAAAAGGTCAAGATCATCAACGAATCCAGAAGGATTTTCTTTTAGGTCACTGGACTGTCTTACATTGTGGCCTTTCCCCTGAAGCAGTTCAGTTAGTTCAAGTGAATTTGATATGGCTTCAGGTCGAAATTCATGAACGTAAAGGCCTATTTCTGCCATTAATCTTCTCCCTGTTCAACAGCTAAAGAAATTACTTTTGAAATTTCAAATTGACTTTGTTTAACGTCCGGCATGGCGTGTAAGAAGAATTCAACGTTACCTTCTGAACCTTTAATTGGTGATGGCATACATTTCATTATGGCACCATCATGGCTATTAATTGAATCCTGCACATTCTTGAGGACTTCTTCCCATATTTTAGGGTCGCGAATCACTCCTCTACCTACATCAACCGCTTTTTTACCTGCTTCAAACTGTGGTTTTACTAAAAGCAACATGTCGCTCCCTTTTTCAACTAAAGAGAAAAGGGTTCCCATGACTGCACGCAATGAGATGAACGCCAAATCAGCTGTTAACACTTTAAAAGGGGCACCTATTTCTGCTGGCACAAGTGACCTGACATCAGTCTGTTCGCGCACTTCAACCCTTTGATCAGCAACTAGACGTTCATGGATCTGGCCTCGACCAACATCGACTGCTAAAACTGATTCAGCTCCATTTTGCAATAAGCAATCTGTAAAACCACCTGTGCTCGCCCCTACATCAATGCACTTACTTGACTTAACTTCAACTTCAAAAGTTTCTAAAGCAGCTTCTAATTTCCTGCCCGCCCTACTTACATATTTAGGCGAAGGGTCAATGATCCTCAAGGGCTGGCTTGCTTCAACGAGTCTCGCTGGTTTTAGAGCTGATGCCCCTGAGACAAGAACCTTTCCTGACTTGATAAGGGACTGTGCTATTTCGCGTGACTCGGCTAAACCTCGTCTCACCATTTCAAGATCTAGTCTCCTACGTGCCATTAGGAAAAACCTGTTCAACCAAGGCAGGTAAATCACTGGCTAATAGGTCATGTGGCGGGTCAACAGGAAGGTCTGATTCTTTAGTGACACCACTCAAAACAAGACCGAAATCCCAACCCATATTTTTAGCAAACCTTCCATCGGTGTCAGGTCGATCACCGACCATTATTCCGCTTCCTCCGCTTAATTCATTGACTAAGTCACACATTGGTTTGTACGGTTTTCCAGCTATTAGCGGAACTGCTCCTGTAGCTGCTACCAGAGATGCGAGAATGGATCCAGCTCCAGGTCTTATCCCATCATGTGAAGGGTAAGTAAGGTCATCATTGGTGGCAATTAAGCGTGACCCTGCATCAATTGCTTGCAAGGCTGAAGTTAGCTTCCAGTAATCAAAGTCTTCATGGAATCCAACGACAACTGAATCTGCTTTACCTTCTTTAACGGCTATTGCACCTACTTTTTCCATCTCTTCTATAGCACCTCTTCCACAAAGAGTCAGAACTGTCTCACCTGGGTTCAACAAAGTAGCCATTGCCATTGCTGAGGTAACCACCCCGCCATCAGGCTCAATATTAAATGACTTAAGCTTTTCCTCTACCTCAGCTACTGTTCTGCCAGAATTGTTGGTGACAAAAAAAACTTGTTCACCTTCTTCTCGTAGGCGTGTTATTGCTTCTCCGACCCCTGGAATGACCTTGTCTCCAAGCCAAACAACTCCATCTAGATCAAGAGCCCAAGTCATACTTAAGTCCCTTTTTTGTTAGGGACTCAGACCTCCCAAGTTGGAAGTGAGTGTAACAATTCTCCAATATCAGATGAACCTTGACTCTCCACAACTCCATCTATCTGACTTTTAAGAGACGTGCTGTACTCTTCACGTTCAACTGCTCTAAGCACTCCTACCGGAGTGGGAGTATCAGGAGTCTCACTGAGGCGAGATAGAGCAAAAGCTCTTGAAGGGTCCTCTCTTGTCTCGTCGTGAACCAAAATTGAATCTGAACCAACTTCGTCAACATTTACAATAGAGACTTCACCATCATCTGCTATAACACCAAACTGTTTTTCAGCTCCAAAAAGAATAGGTTCACCGTGATGCAAGTCAATCAACATGTCTGCACGTACGTCTTTTTTGGTGATTGC
>PABN01000010.1 GCA_002699555.1 Dehalococcoidia bacterium | reverse complement strand
TCGGATAGAAATTGATCCTCGAAGAGCTTGATAGTCAAACCAAAAGCCTTCAGACGATAACCTTTCATAATGGCTATGAACGCAATAAGAGTAATAGGGGATCCTGTATTAAGGGTTAAGGCAAAAGAAGTAACAGAAATAACAGAAAATCTTGCCCGCTTAACTGAAGAAATGCTGTCAACTATGTATTCAGCTCCAGGAATAGGTTTGGCGGCACCTCAAGTAGGAATCCAAAAAAGACTTTTTGTCTACGATTGGGGTGCAGGTCCAGGTGTTTTGATAAACCCTGAAATAAAAGATGCTGACGGGGAGTGGGCTTTTGAAGAGGGTTGTCTGTCGATTCCGGGTCTTTCATGGGAATTACTTAGACCTAAACAGATTCATATAGTGGGCTTAGATTTGGACGGTAAAGAGGTTTCTTTTGAGGCTGATGAACTGGAAGCCCGGTTATTTCAACATGAAATGGATCACTTGGATGGAGTTTTACTTGTTGACCACCTAGACGAGGATCAAAGGCGTGAGGCTAATAAAACACTAATGGGCATCGGCGATTCAACAGGTTCTCCACTCCCGATAGTGAGGGAAAGTCTCGGGTTCTCACAAAGTGACTAATGATTTTAAGAGATTGGCTTTTGTAGGAACTCCAGAGTTGTCGGTTCCTTTTATGACGAGTTTGAATGCTTCTGGTTATGAAATCGGAGTGGTGATAACCGGAGAGGACCGCAGAAGAGGTAGAGGTGAAGAACCTTCTCCCTCTCCTGTAAAGAGGGCCGCTATTGAAATGGGTCTACCGGTGATTCATGAGATAGAAGAGATTGAAAATTTCGAAATTGACCTTGCAGTGGTAGTGGCGTACGGAAGTTTTATTCCGATCGATCTTCTCGAAAGAGTTCCGATGATAAATGTACATTTTTCTTTGCTTCCAAGGTGGAGGGGGCCTGCTCCCATAGAAAGAGCGATCCTTGCTGGCGACACGAAAAGTGGGGTTTGCGTGATGAAAGTAGGCGAAGAGTTTGATGTCGGTGATGTTTTCACTCGGCAAGAAGTAGAAATTTCACCACGTGACACTACAGAAACTCTCAGGAATCGTTTGGTTCAAGCAGGATGTGAACTGCTTGTATCAACGCTCGATGATGGACTTAGTGAACCAGAACCTCAAGTAGGAGAGATAGTTTGGGCTGAAAAAGTAACTCCTCAAGAGAGAGAGATTGACTGGGGGCTTGAAGCTGAGAAAATTGATCGGCTGGTTAGGGTAGGCGGGGCGTGGACAACATTTAGAGGTGAGCGTTTCAAAATCTGGAAAACTGAATCAACTACCCGTGAGATTCAGGGTCGACCCGGTCAACTGTTTGGAGATGAAGTGGCGAGTGGTAAAGGTTCATTGCGACTAATTGAGGTTCAATCTCAAAATCGAGCCCGACAAGCATTTGATTCATGGAAGCTAGGTGCGCGGTTAGAAGAAAATTGCGTATTCGGAGATGACTGAAAATAACGAGACACGTGCTTTAGCTTTAAAGGTTCTCGGTCGAATAGAAAGGGATTCGGCATTCGCGAATTTAGCTTTAAGAGCTGCTTTGGATAACTCTGAGCTAGATGAAAGAGATAAGGCATTAGTCACAGAGCTTGTTTATGGCGTTACAAGAATGCGTAGAGCGTGCGATTTTTTGATTGATCGATTTATCAGCAAAAAATTACATCCAGATGTTCGAACAATTTTACGTTTAGGCACCTATCAGCTTCATTGGATGAATATACCTGACCATGCTGCAGTGAATGGTTCGGTTTCTTTAGCGCCTAAATGGGCAACAGGATTGTGTAACGCCGTGTTACGTAAGGTCGCTAAAGAGACGATTGATTGGCCTACAAAAGCGATTGAATACAGCTATCCAGATTGGATTGTGGAGAGACTTGAGTCTGATCTTGGAGAAGCTGAAGCTAGAGAAGCTCTCAAGTGTATGAACAGCTCAAAATCAGCGACTCATCGTGAAGATGGCTATTTCCAAGACGCGGCTTCTCAAATGGTGTCAAACCTTTTAACACAGGAAGGAAACTGGGGCGAAGGCCCGGTAATAGATGTTTGTGCAGCCCCAGGTGGTAAAGCTAGTGCAGCTGTTTCAGCAGGATTTTCTGTAATTGCAGCAGATTCATCCTTCAAGAGATTGAAATTAGCCAGATCAAATTCCCAGAAACTCAATATAAAACTTCCCTTGGTTGTCTCTGACGGGATTGATTTACCATTCAGACAAGGTGAGGCTTCAAGAGTCATAGTTGATGCTCCTTGCAGCGGACTTGGTGTTCTGAGAAGAAGAGCTGACGCTAGATGGAGAATTAAAGAAGAGGACATTGATGTTTTAGCAGACCTTCAGTTGAAACTACTGTGTTCAGCTTTCACAATGGTTAAACCAGGAGGCTTGCTTATTTACAGCGTCTGTACGTTAACTAATTCAGAAACTATTCGAGTAGATGAAAAATTTCGGAACTTAGTGAATGTTGAAGGAGTAGGCGATTTGCCTCATCCCTGGCGCGAACACGGAAGAGGTGGAATGATTCTGCCTCAAGATTTAGATAGCGAAGGAATGTCTGTATTTTGTTACAGGGTCCCTTGATGTCTTAAACGGTAATTAGTTTTTCTTTCAAATGCTTGAGAACGAGTTCCAGAGCCTCGGAAGTTGGATGCCCAGGTTCATCGACGAACTCTTCGGTGAGCACAGAATGTGCACGTGTGCTGATTCCATGTGTGTTGCCGGGCGATGAATCGATTTCGACAGACACAAATCCGTCTCCGAACTCTTCATGAAGTCTCGCAAAACGTTCGTTGGGCACCATCGAATCATTAGAGAATCTGAGACCTAAAATGCAGACACCATTATCGACACGACTTTTCGCTATTTCAAGATCGGCATTGGAAATACCAATTGATTTCTTTCGTTTTTTTCCAAATGGTAAAGGCAAACTTGGCTGGCTAAGAACTGGTGCGATAAGTCGTTCATCGAGCATCATGCCTAAAGCAAAACCTCCAGTGAAACACATTCCTACAGCTCCGACTCCGGGGCCTCCGCATCTTCCATGTTCAAAAGCAGCGAGTGCCCGTAACCAGTCGGTAACTGGAGATGTTCTTCGAGTCATGAGAGCAGTGAATTCTCGGGATATACAAGCTTTTTGCAGTGTTCGGATTGAATTGCCGAGTGTGGGTTTCTCTCCAGGGACTCCAAAAAGAGATGGAAGGATTGCAGTGCAGCCTATTCCAGCGACTTTTCTACCAAATTGAGCAACTTTCGGAGTGATTCCAGGAATTTCTGCCATGATGATTACAGCAGGACCAGAACCAATACGAAGAACTGTTTTGCTTTTGCCATTATGTTCAAATTCAGCTATTTCATAGCCTTCTAAAGTGCTTAATTCCATTGCCCGACCTTATCGGAAGTTATGAGCAGAGGAGACGGTAGTTATGCTTGTCTTGTGAACGAAAAAACACAATCTGTGAAAAAAGAGACAAAGGTAAAAATTTTGACAGTCTCAGATGGAGTTGCGCACGGAGTTCGTGAAAACAAATCAAGCGAAGCATTAGTTCAACGTGTTTCTAATGAAGGGTGGACTGTTGAAGACACTGTGGTTTCATCTGATGGAGAAAATGAGGTAGCCCAAACCTTGACAGCCATGGCAAAAGATTTTCATGGGTTGATTATCACTACCGGGGGTACAGGTTTTGGTCCTCGTGATCAAACACCAGAAGGTACATTGAAAGTAATCGATAGGGAAGCTCCGGGATTGGCTGAAGCGATGAGATTGGTTAATCCCTTAGGAAGGCTTTCACGAGGCGTTGCTGGAACGATTGGGACATCACTTGTTGTGAACACACCTGGTTCAGAAAAAGGCTGCATTGAATGTTTGGATGCGGTAATAGATGTAATTCCACATGCAGTTGGTCTTCTGTCAGACAATACCGACCCCCATCCAGTTTGAGGGTTGACTTGAAAGACGATGCGAATTTCATGGCTGCGGCAGTTACGGTCGCAGAAAAAGCAAGGTTTTGGTCCTCCCCTAACCCTTGGGTTGGAGCTGTTGTAGTAGCAAAAGGTCAGATCATAGGTGAAGGTGCTACGGGATCTTTTCAAATAGATAGTGTCCATGCGGAAATATCAGCTCTTAAGGTTGCAGGGGAACTAGCAAAAGGAGCGACTTTATACACGACTCTTGAACCTTGTAATCATCAAGGTCTTACAGGGCCATGCACTGATGAAATTATCAAGTCAGAAATTAAAAGAGTGGTAGTGGGATTAGTAGACCCAGATGAAAGAGTTTCAGGTTCTGGGATAGAAGCACTTAGGTCTGCTGGGATTGAAGTTGAGGTAGGGCAAAACAGCGCTGATGTTGAAAAACAATTATTGCCTTACCTTCATCACCGACGGACAGGCCGACCTTATGTAGTTCTTAAATTGGCAGCAACATTAGATGGCCGTATTGCCGCACCTGATGGCTCAAGTAATTGGATTACTGGTGAAGAAGCAAGAATTGACGTGCATAAGCTACGAGCAGAAAGTGATGCTATTTGCGTAGGGGCAGGGACAGTTAGGAGCGACGACCCCATGCTTACCGTCAGATCGGTTGACGGTCCCAGTCCACGTCGAGTTGTAATTGGTGAAATACCAGAAGGTTCTCAAGTCGAACCTGCTGAATCCTGGAAAGGGCCTTTGGGGGATTTGATTCAAAATTTAGGAGATGAAGGAATGCTGCAGTTACTTGTTGAGGGAGGAGCTGACCTCGCTGGGCAGATGCACAGAGAAGGACTGGTAGACCGTTATGTAATCTATGTTTCCCCTTCGATAATGGGAGGTGATGACGGTAAACCTTTGTTAAGTGGTGATGGTGTTTCGACTATGGAATCGATCAAACGAGGAAGATTCGCCGATGTTACCCAATTAGGCGAGGACGTTCGGTTGGATTTAGTTCTTTCATGAAAGTTATTTAAAATCAACACACTTGTGTGTCACCCAGTGGCTAAGTTTGTATTGTGCTAAAAATTGTTTTACCAAAAGGTTCCTTAGAACAAGCGACATTGGATTTATTCGACTCTGCTGATCTCTCAGTTAGTCGTTCTTCAAAAGTTGACTATAAGGCCAATATTGACGACCCGCGAATTGATGAAGTTAGAATTTTGAGACCACAAGAAATTCCCACTTACATTGCTGATGGCTTGTTCGATATAGGGATAACAGGGCGTGATTGGATCGAAGAAACCGAAAGTGATGTGGTTTCGTTAGGAAAATTGCATTATTCCAAAGCCACGGCGAGGCCAGTTAATATAGTGGTGGCTGTTCCTGAGGATTCGCCTTTTGAGAAAGTGAAAGATTTGCCATCAGGTGTAAAAGTTTCTACTGAATACCCAAATTTGACTAGAAATTTTTTTGCTGCACAAGGTGTTGATGCAGAAATACAGCTCAGCTATGGGGCTACCGAAGCCAAGGCTCCTGACATAGTTGATGCGGTAGTGGATTTGACTGAGACTGGAAGAGCGCTAAAAGCTGCAGGTTTGAAAATTATAGACACGATACTCACAAGCCATACTGAATTGGTAGCGAATCGTGAGTCTGCAGAAAACCCTGAATTGCGTCATGCTATGGAACAAATCCACACACTTCTAGAGGGAACCTTAGAGGCAAGAGGCAAGGTTCTCGTAAAAATGAACGTTGCACCAGATCAGCTACAGAGTGTCCTTGAAGTCATACCTTCAATGAAAGCACCAACTGTTAATGAACTTGCTAAAGGTGAGGGGTACGCGGTTGAAACCGTTGTAGCAAAAACAGAGATAAATATTTTAATTCCAGAACTTAGAGATAAAGGTGCTTCTGACATTATTGAACTCCCTTTATCCAAGATTGTTCACTAAAAGTGATTGTTTAGCCTACTCTTCGTCAGGGGTTTCCTCCTGGTTGCCAAGTTGAACAAAGGCGAGACGAATTTGATGCAAAGCATCTTTAAGGGTTCCTTCAGCTTCACCTAACCTTCCAGCTAAAGAATCCAAAACTGCTGACATTGCGTCAATAGCTAGAGAAGCTTCGTCCATTTTTGGTGGTTGCTGAGAAAGATGTATTGCGCCGAGTTCATATAAACCCATTAGATGGTTAGCCACAACAATTTCAGCAGGTGCTGCAGCTAGCTGTTCGCGCACGGCGTTCATCTCAGCAGCTAAAGCTTCAGCCTGCTCCTGCTCTTCTGGTGAGAGCTCAGAAAACTCCGAAGACTCCACTTCTTGTTCAGGATCAACACTGTGTTCTCCGTCTGGCGTCCATAAACTATTCATTTTTCCTCCAATTTATTAAATATTTTCTGATCTAACTCTGCACTGCTTCAGTTCTATGTTGGTACTCTAGAGTGCGAAAATAAATAGAAAGCGGGTTCCCACCCCACCAGACCACTCTAAGTGAGTTTTGGTTTTTACGGCGGGCTCCTTTTTCTATTGCCCGCCTTTATTTTTTAGATGGTTACAAAAGTCTAAAGGGTATTTGCGTGTAAGGAAATGCAATCAACCACGGAGGAGAGACTACGTGCCACACAGGAGTGACGAACAATAGCTAACCCAACTGAAGAAGAACCGAGAGTTAACGAGGATATCCGAGTAGAAAATGTCCGACTTGTTTCCGCTGAAGGGGAACAGGTAGGGATTAAAACGATTTCAGAGGCACTTCGTTTTGCGCAAGAAGCCGGATTGGATTTGGTGGAAGTCGCCAATCAGGCTGATCCTCCAGTTTGTCGTGTTATGGATTATGGAAAATTCAAATACGAACAATCTCAGAAAGCCAAGGAATCAAGAAAAAAAGCAACCCATATCCTGGTGAAGGAAATGAAATACCGTCCCAAAATAGGATCAGGTGATTTCGAAACGAAAACTCGACGGGTGGAAAAGTTTTTATCAGAAGGAAGTAAAGTCAAGGTCACCATCATGTTTAGGGGCAGGGAAATTCAATACCCGCAACTCGGACGGAAAATCTTAGACGATATAGCTGAATCAATTTCACATGTTGGAAGAGTTGAGGTTTACCCTGAACAAGAAGGTCGGAATATGACTATGTTGCTAACTCCAGGAAAGGCAACCCGTAGGCAGCGTGAAGCGATTGAAGCCTTACAAGCGGAAGCATTGGAGATGGAGGAAGCTTTAGAAGATGTCGAATCTTCGCTGGAAGTTGAAGAAGAACAGGCTAGCGATGAAGTTACAGAAGAAGAGCAAGATTTAGAAACGGATTAGAACTTAAAAAGTAGGAGTGATTATGCCAAAAATGAAAACCCATAGGGGTGCAGCTAAGAGAATAAAAGTTACAGGTAGTGGTCGTTTGCGACGTCGTAAGGCAAACAAAAGTCACATACTTGAGAAAAAAACCTCTACTCGCAAGCGCCGTTTGGGAAAAATGACTGAAGTAGACGGAGCTAACAGTAAAGCAATACGCAAACAATTAGGTATTTAATAACACAGAGTCCTCATAAAGAAGGTCTCCGATAAAAGGAGTTGAAGATGGCCAGAGTTAAAAGAGCTGTCCACAGTAAAAAGAAACATAAGGCCGTTTTAAAACAGGCTAAAGGCTATTACGGAAATAAAAGCCGTACTTTCAGAGCTGCAAATGAACAAGTCATGCATTCAGGGAATTACGCGTTCAGGGATCGCCGTGCAAAAAAGGGCCAATTTAGACGCCTTTGGATCCAGCGCATTAATGCAGCATGCCGAATTCATGGTACGACCTACAGTGTTTTTATTGCTGGTCTCAAAAATGCTGGTATAGAGGTTGATAGAAAAGTTCTCGCTGATGTGGCAGTAGCTGATCCTGAAGCATTTGCACAACTAGTGGAAATTTCTAAACAATAAAAATTGATGACACTCTATGGAATTCCTTTGATTAAGAGGATCTGAGAAAAGTTTTTAGTTAATAAAATGTCGTTTAACAGCCAACGTATTCGGAGAATGCGGCGTTTAGCGAGAGATTCCGAAGTCCGAGAATTGGAAGGCCTTTTCGTGGTCGAAGGACCAAGACTTGTCGAAGAGGCGATAGAGGCAGATCTCGAGATTGACGAAGTTATTTTGCCAGAAGATGAAATCGACAATGACCTGATTACAGTTTTGAGTCAGAAAAAAATCCAGTTTCACTTAGTTGATAGAAAGATTTTCTCAGGTTTGACGACATTGCGAAATCCTCAAGCCGCTATAGCAGCTGTTCATAAACATGGCATGGAGCTAGATGATCTCGTTGAAAAAAAAGGTTTACTACTTATCTTGTCTGGCGTCTCTGACCCTGGCAATTGTGGCAATTTGATTAGAACAGCAGAAGCATTTGGAGCTTCCGGGATTCTTTTTCATGGAGGGGTTGACCCCTACAATCCGAAAGTAGTTAGATCATCTGCGGGTTCATTTTTTAGAACGAGATTCTCTGTGATTGACGAAGAATTCCATGCCGAAAAACTGTTTGAAGAATTGAAGAAGTCTGAATACAGCTTTGTAGCCACGTCACCTTCTGGTGGAATATCTCCAGAGGAGGTTGCTGACAACAGTCAAATAGCAGTGATTCTAGGAAACGAACCTAGAGGTTTACCAAAAGAAATAGAAGCCCTATGTGACGAGATTGTGACTGTGCCGATTGAAAACTCCGTTGAATCTTTGAATGTGGCTACTGCAGGAGCGGTTGTTCTTTATGGAATTAAAAGATCGCGTATTTAGTGTTTAAGTAAAATAACCCTTCTAAGCCTATTCATATGGCGTAACCTGCGATAAACGGATTCGAAAACTTACAACTGGTATTTGAAAATGAATCAAGACTATGACCTGCATTTAGAAGAGGCAAAAGGAAAGATAGAAGAATCTTCCGATTTAGAAGCCTTGAAGAAATTAGAAGTAGAACTGTTGGGCAAGCAGTCATTGACTGCCCAAGCAAAAGGATCTTTAGGTGGATTAGAGCCTGAAGAACGCCGAGAATTGGGACTTGTCCTGAACGAGACTCGCTCGAAACTTGAGGGAATGTTTGAAATACGAAGAAGGAAACTTGAGTCGGACGCGAGAGAAGAACAGTTAGAGAGCGAGAGACTTGATTTGACCGAGTTTGATCGAGGTCATCGACTTGGCCATCGACATGTCGTCACTCAGACTTGGGAAAGGCTGGAAGATCTTTTTATCGGTATGGGCTATACGGTTTCGGAGGGGCCAGAAATAGAAGATGAATGGCATAATTTCGGTGCATTAAATTTCCCTCTTGGGCACCCTGCTCGAGATATGTACGACACTCTTTATGTTGAGTATGGAGACCCGATGAGCACTCTTTTAAGAACACACACCTCACCAGTTCAGATAAGAGTAATGGAGGAAGTCGATCCACCAATTTATTCAATCATGCCAGGAAGAGTTTTTAGAAGCGACACTGCAGATTCAACTCATATGCCTGTCTTTCACCAAATCGAAGCTTTGGTGGTGGATAAAGGAATTACCTTTGGGGATTTAGCTGGAACTATAGAGGCTTTTACCAGCGCGTATTTTGGAAAAGATTTCGAATCGAGACTTCGACCATCTTATTTTCCCTTTACAGAACCCTCTGCCGAATTTGATATAAGACATCCTGGTGGTAAATGGTTGGAGCTGGGCGGTTGTGGAATGGTTCATCCTGAGGTCTTGAAAGCTGGAGGTTTAGATCCGGAAGAATGGCAAGGATTTGCATTTGGGTTTGGCCTTGACCGCTTAGCTTTGATGCGTCATGAAATTGATGATTTGCGTGAATTGTTTCGTAATGACTATCGATTCTTGGAGCAGTTCTGATGCAGGTTTTACAGGTTCGACCAGAACTCGAAAAGGTTGTGGGGTTATGAAAGTTTTACTCTCTTGGATGAAAGAATTTGCCCCTATTGAGGGAGAGCCTGATGTGATAGCTGAGCAGTTGAGTGAATTGGGTTTGGCAGTTGAGGAGACAACTCAAACGGGGGATCATCTAAAGGGTGTTGTAGTCGCAAAAGTTTTGGATTTGAGACCTCATCCTGATGCAGATCGTATCCAATTAGTTGAAGTTGACAGTGGTGATGGGCAGCCATTACAGATTTGCTGCGGGGCATTCAATATGTCTCCTGGTGATTTTGTTCCACTGGCAACCATAGGAACAATAATGCCCAATGGAATGGAAATCAGTCGTCGAAAGTTACGAGGCGAGTGGTCTAATGGGATGCTTTGCTCAGGTGCGGAAATAGATCTTGGTGAAGACCATGATGGGATCCTCATTCTAGGAAATGAAAGTGAGCAGGGAACTCCTCTAGCTGATTCATTGGGAATTGAATCCGATGTTCTTTATGATCTCGAAGTGAATCCGAACCGACCGGATGCTATGTCTGTGGCTGGCGTAGCGCGCGATCTGGCTGCCTATCAAAAAATACCTTTTAGTATTCCGATTCCTAAAGTTCCTGAAAAAGGGAAAGATATCTCTGAAATTCTGAAAACAGAGATCGTTTCCTCAGACCTTTGCGGCCGCTTCGTTGCAAGGGTAATTGATGGAATTTCAATTCAGGAATCTCCTCAGTGGCTGAAAAATAGAATTACGGCATTAGGGATGAGACCAGTTAACAACGTTGTGGACGTATCTAACTACGTAATGCTGGAGTTGGGTCAACCAAGTCATACTTTCGATTTGGATTGTGTTGCGAATTCAGAATTTCGAGTCAGGTGGGCTCAGGATGGGGAAGAAATTGTAACTCTCGATGGAGAAACGAGAAATCTGACGGTTGAGGACGGCGTGGTAGCTGATGGTTCAGACTCACCGATTGGAATTGCGGGAGTGATGGGTGGTGTTTCAACAGAAATTAGTGAAGACACCTCAACGGTGGCCTTGGAAATGGCATGGTGGAACCCTTCGGCAATAGCAAAAACATCAAGAAGGCTTGGGTTGAGAAGCGAAGCTTCAGCTCGTTTCGAAAGAGGAACCGATCCAGAAATAATTGAAACTGCCATGCTGAGGTTCTGTGAGTTATTGAGACCTGAGGTGGATTTGTCTCCTGGCATAATTGATGAGAAAGGCGATCTACCTTCAAGGGATAAAATTAAAGTCCGTGTTTCAAGAGTCAATAGCATTCTTGGAACTGATCTTGATCAGAAGGACATTCTTCAGATACTTGACCCCATAGGTTTCGAAGCTCAATCTGTTGATCAGGATATTGATGTCATAGCGCCAAGCTTTCGACCGGACACTTCATCAGAGATTGATGTGATTGAAGAGGTAGCGAGGATTTATGGTTACGAAAGGATTGTAAAGACTGTTCCAAAGTCTAAAACCTTTGGTTCGCTGACAGCGAAGCAAAGTGACCGACGTTTAATTAGAACAACGATGATGGGTTTAGGTTTAGATGAAGCGATGCCCGTACCTTTTCTTGCTCCAGGTGAACTAGAAAATGCTGGGCTTGAATCTGATGGAATAAAAGTTGCGAACCCTTTGGTTGCAGAAGAGTCGGTAATGCGTTCTTCTCTGCGACCTGGACTATTAAAAACTTTGGCTTATAACGAGTCTCATCGACTTACTGGATTAAGGCTTTTTGAGCTTGGACACATCTACAGACAGCCTGAAAAACCTCAACCGTTGCCAGATGAGAGAGAGCAGCTTGTATCTGTTCTCGCTGGAGATGAGGCTGGGGCAATTGTCAAGATCTGGTCAGCTTTGGC
>PABN01000009.1 GCA_002699555.1 Dehalococcoidia bacterium | reverse complement strand
TCGTTCATTACCTGACCGTACACCAGCAACTTCAACACCGCGTTTCAGTAAAAGCAGTAGAACCTCTTCGAGGAAACTACCTATCCTTCACGCTGTATTGTGTAGCGTTTCTGTTTTCATTTTCTCTCTCGTAAATTTGCCAAATTTCTTACTAATTTCATTAATTCTGGCCCTCTTCTTCTTTTTGACATTAAGACAACAAATAGCAAACTACGTACTTCTTCTTTGTTCGTTTTTATTCATGGGTCTATCATCGTTCATGATTATCATCGAGCAAATAACAGAGAGGCACCCTCGAGATTTCGTTTGGCCACTATTTTTTGAACGTTTCCACATCCTGGGAGTCATCTCAATTCTTTTCATTGCTGCAGCAGCTTTTTACGACTTATTGAACAGTCGCTACATTAATAAGTCTCACGACTAAGCTTTTACGATGAGCTCCCCACCAGTTGTTTGCCTGCACGGTTTTGGAACTTCTTATAAATCGACTTGGGTTACAAATGGTTGGACGGCATTACTCGAAGATGCAGGTCGTGAGGTAATAGGAATCGACATGCTTGGTCATGGTTCGGCTGAAAAACCGACTAATCCAAGTGCATACGAGGCTCTAGAGGAAGACGTTCTTTCTCATTTTCCCGATACACCAGTCGACGCTATTGGCTTCTCCATGGGGGCAGCAGTTCTTTTACATCTTGCTTCCAATAACCCTGAGAGATTCAATCGACTAGTGGTATCGGGTGTTGGGCGAAATCTGTTCGATAGAGAGCAAAGTTTTCGTGATTCTATCGCTAAAGCCGTCGAGACAGGTTTGGCTGAGAACCCTGAACTTAGATATTTTGCTCAACTACCAGAAGCCCCGGAGGCAAACCGTGAGGCTTTAGCTGCTTTCATGAAGCGTAAAAGCCCTCCTGAATTTTCACCCGATTCTCTTGCCAATTTAACCACTCCTACCCTTGTTGTGGTCGGCGACAAAGACTTCGTGTACCCACCTGATCAGCTAGTTGCTTCGCTTCCGGACGTTAAACTGGTAACCCTTTCTGGGGTTGACCATTTCGCAACACCAAAGAATTTTGGTTTTATTGATGCAGCTTTAGATTTCCTAGACGCTCAACCTTTTTAATTTAACGGTGTTTCTTTTGCTGAAACAGATCTAGGTAATTCGGTCGCACCCATTAGAAATTCATCTACCGAAGACGCACAGCTTCTACCTTCAGCTATAGCCCAAACTATTAGTGACTGACCGCGCCCCATGTCACCGCAAGTGAAGACTTTTTCAATTGAAGTCTCATAATCTTCCGACCTGTCGACATTTCCCCTGTCATCTAGTAAAACTCCGAGTTGTTCAAGTAGTGGCGACTTTTCAGGACCTGTAAAACCTAAAGCTAAAAAAACAAGATCCGCTTCAATGTCTTCCTCAGAGTTCGGAATTTCTTGAAATGACATTTTTCCTTCTTCAAAGACCTGCTCCACTTTATGCGTTCTCAAATATTTGACGGAGCCATCCTCTCCTACAAATTCTGAAGTATTTATAGCAAATAGCCTTTTTCCACCTTCTTCATGCGCAGAGGAAACTCGATAAATCAATGGCCAAGTGGGCCATGGGTTTGAATCAGAGCGGTCTTCGGGAGGACGTGGCATTATTTCAAACTGGTTCACGATTTCGGCACCTTGACGAAGTGCTGTTCCGAGACAATCAGCACCAGTATCTCCCCCGCCTATGATCACCACTTTTTTATCTTTAGCGGAAATAGTTTTACTACTTTTGTCACCTTCTTGAATACGATTCGCTTGGGGAAGGTACTCCATCGCTTGGTGTATTCCATCAAGCTCGCGGCCAGGCAATGGCAGGTCCCGCCATTGAGTAGCACCACCGGCCAAGACGACTGCCTCAAACCCCTTCATTAATTCTTCAGCAGAAATATCTATACCGATTTCTGTATTAGTACGAAACTCTGTGCCTTCTATTTCCATTTGTGCCAGGCGACGATCGAGATGCTTTTTTTCGAGCTTAAATTCTGGTATTCCGTACCTTAATAAACCGCCTATACGGTCGGCTTTTTCAAAAACCACTACCTCGTGACCCACTCGTGTGAGTTGTTGGGCAGCGGCTAAACCTGCAGGACCGGAACCCACGACTGCCACTCGTTTTCCTGTTTGTATTTGTGGAATTATTGGCTTTACCCATCCCATTTCCCATGCATGATCAATTATTGAAACTTCTACCTGTTTGATTGTTACAGGCGGTTCGTTTATTCCAAGAACACAGGACCCTTCACAAGGAGCTGGACATAATCGTCCAGTAAATTCTGGAAAGTTATTTGTTGCATGTAAGCGATGACTTGCTTCTTCCCATTGATCTCTATAGACAAGATCATTCCATTCCGGAATTAGATTTCCTAAGGGGCAACCGTTATTGCAAAATGGTATACCGCAATCCATGCAGCGACTTGCCTGGACCTGCAGACGTTCTTCTGAAAAATCTTCATAAACTTCATTCCAGTCTTTCAACCGAACTGAAACTGGTCGTCTTTCCGGAACCTCTCGATCGTGCTCTAAGAATCCTCTGGCGTCGCCCATCGTTTTACTTTCTAGAAGCAGCCATCACTGCTTCAGTTTCATCTCGGCCTGATATTTTTGCTGCTTCTGCAGCTTCTAGTACACGCTTGTAGTCAACAGGAACTACCTTTACAAAGTGTTTTGCGGAATTAACCCACTCTGTTAAGAGTTCCTCGGCGAGCTCAGAACTAGTTTCGTTTTCATACCTTGTTATGAGTTCTCGAAGCCAGTCAGCGTCGTCAGAATCTATTGACTCGAGAATAACCATCTCTGGATTGACATTAGGATGGAATTTATTTTCCGGATCGTATACGAAAGCAATCCCACCAGACATTCCTGCGGCAAAATTGCGTCCTGTGCTTCCGAGAACTACCACTCGCCCTCCGGTCATGTATTCACAACCGTGATCACCTATTCCTTCTGCTACAGCAATTGCACCGGAGTTCCTTACGCAAAATCTTTCACCTACTCTTCCACTGAAAAAAGCTTCGCCTGACGTTGCCCCATATAAAAGAACATTTCCAGCAATAACTTGTTCACTTGCATTAAATACCGAGTCGTCATGTGGACGGACATATATTTTTCCTCCGGATAGGCCTTTGCCTACGTAGTCGTTTGCATCTCCTTCCAAGCGGATGGAGATCCCTGAAGGCATGAAAGCCCCTAAGCTGTTTCCAGCTGATCCTTTCATATTTACTGAAATAGTTTCAGCTGGTAAGCCTTCTCCGCCGTGACGTTTAGTTAGCTCATAACCAAGGAGTGTCCCAACTGAGCGATCAGTGTTAGAAACTGGGGTGTTAATGACTGTTGTGCCGTTTCCATCTAGAGAATCTGCTGACTGTTTTATAAGCTCACGATCCAATACCGTTTCTAAACCGTGATCCTGAAAAGTCGTTTGACGCCTGTCCGCATCATCAGGCAAAGGTGGAGCATAAAGTATCGGCGATAGGTCTAGACCGTCAGCTTTCCAATGAGAAATTGCATTTTCTGTATCAAGAAACTCAACTTGGCCAATCGCTTCTTCAAGAGTCCGGAATCCAAGATCTGCAAGAATTTCTCTTACTTCTTCAGCAATAAATTCGAAAAAATTGATAACAAATTCTGGCTTTCCCGTAAATTTTTTCCTTAATTCTGGGTTCTGAGTGGCAACACCTACTGGGCAGGTATCTAAATGACATGCTCTCATCATTATGCAACCCATTACGACCAGTGGAGCAGTTGCGAAACCAAATTCGTCTGCCCCGAGTAGAGCTGCTATAACAACGTCGCGCCCAGTTTTAATTTGACCGTCCACTTGAACGACAATTCGATTGCGTAATCCATTTAGAAGAAGTGTTTGCTGAGTTTCGGCTAATCCGAGCTCCCATGGAGCTCCAGCATGCTTAATCGATGTTAAAGGCGATGCACCGGTCCCACCGTCATGTCCTGATATTAAAACAACGTCAGCGTGACCCTTTGATACGCCTGCTGCTACTGTCCCCACACCTACTTCTGCTACCAATTTGACGTGTACACGAGCTTCAGGATTTGCATTTTTTAAGTCATATATTAGTTGTGCTAAATCCTCAATTGAATATATATCGTGATGTGGTGGCGGTGATATCAATCCAACTCCAGGAGTTGAGTGTCGGGTTTTTGCTATCCATGGGTAAACCTTATGTCCAGGAAGCTGGCCACCTTCTCCGGGCTTAGCTCCTTGAGCCATTTTGATCTGAAGGTCATCACTATTTACTAAATATTCACTAGTGACTCCGAATCTGCCTGAAGCAACTTGCTTTATTGCTGAACGACGAAGGTCTCCGTTCTCGTCTTCGGTAAATCGTTCTGCATCCTCACCACCTTCACCAGTATTGGATTTTCCTCCAATTCTGTTCATTGCTATCGCTAGTGTTTCGTGAGCTTCTCCGGAAATCGAACCATACGACATTGCACCAGTAGCGAATCGTTTAATTATTTCAGAAACAGGTTCCACTTCATCGATTGGAATGGGGCTTTTAAGAGAGTCGGTAAATTTGAACAGTCCACGCAAAGTTGCAAGTTTTTCAGACTGCGAGTCTACCATCTTCGTGTATTCTCGGAAAATATCGTAGCGTCCAGATTTTGTAGCGTGCTGAAGTTTAAAGACAGTTTCAGGGTTAAATAAGTGCATCTCACCGTCTCGGCGCCATTGATACTCTCCACCTGGCTGCAAAGTCCGATGAGGGTTTGCCCCAGGGTTAATTGGAAAAGCTGCTTGATGTTTTTGCTTAACCTCATCTGCTATAACGTCAAAGCCAACTCCACCTAAACGACTTACCGTTCCAGTGAAACACTCTCTTACAATTTCGTGACCTAAACCAATCGCTTCGAAAATTTGTGCCCCGGAGTAAGATGCCACTGTTGAGATGCCCATTTTTGACATTATTTTTAAGATGCCTTTTTCAACAGCTTTTATATAACTTTTTCTGGCTTCGTTGGGGTCTAATTCTTCACTCAACCCGTGTTTGCCTTTTTCAATAAGAGAGTCGATGGTTTCAAAAGCCGTATATGGGCAAACAGCCGATGCTCCATACCCAAGTAAAGTAGCGACATGATGAACTTCTCGAGCGTCTCCACTTTCAACAATAATGTCAAGTGAACTTCTTGTTTTTTCGCTTATTAAATGATGATGAACTACCCCTACTGCAAGAAGTGACGGAATCGGACCCAGTGTTTTAGAGATTGAACGGTCTGAAATGATCAAAATATTTGCACCACCGTCTACTGCTTCTGAAGCGAGTTTTTTCAGATTCTCAATACCGATTCTTAACCCTTGTTCATTTTGATCAACGTCATAGACTGCTTCGATCCGTGATGCTTTGAAGTTTTTGAAATCATTACTTTCAGCTGCCTTTTCAATTTTGTTCAATTCAATTTCAGTGAGTAATGGACTCGGTAAAAACATTTTTCTACATGAGTATTCTCCCGGTGAAAGTAAATTTTGATCTGGACCGATATTTACGCAAACTGCGGTTATTAACTCTTCTCTTATCCCATCCAGTGGTGGATTAGTTACTTGGGCGAAAAGCTGCTGGAAATAGTCGTAAAGGTTCCTCGATCGTTGAGATAAGGCTGCTATTGGTGCGTCGTTGCCCATTGATCCAATGGCTTCTTTCTCTTCCGTGACCATTGGAGCAATAAGGAGTTTAATTTCTTCGTGTGTGTATCCGAAAACTTGTTGTTTTTCTTGCAATGATAAAGATTTTTCTTTTTGAAAAGGAACTTCTGGCAGGTCACGCAAGTGGACAAAATTATCCGTCAACCATTTTGAGTAAGGTTTTTCGTTTTCTAATTTTTCCTTTATTTCTTCATCACGAATGATCCGACCTTTTTCGGTATCTATAAGGAACATCCGGCCCGGCTCAAGCCTCCCTTTTTCAATAATTTTTTTCGGCTCGATGTCAAGTACCCCTACTTCACTTGCCATAACAACCAAGTCGTCATTGGTTACCCAATATCTGCTTGGACGTAACCCATTTCGATCTAAGACCGCACCAATTAAAGTTCCGTCTGTAAATGCGATGGATGCTGGTCCGTCCCAAGGTTCCATCAATGTTGAGTGATACTGGTAAAAAGCACGCCTTTCTTCTGTCATGTTGGCATGATTTTCCCATGGCTCCGGAATCATCATTAGAATTGCTTCAGGTAATGAGTAGCCTCCCATTACTAGCAATTCAAGCACTTCGTCAAAGCTTGCTGTATCACTCGCTCCGGGAGTACAAATAGGAAATATTCGATCTAGTTCACCTGGAATTAAGTCAGTTTTGATAAGCGATTCCCGTGCTTGCATCCAGTTTCGGTTTCCTTGAACCGTATTTATCTCTCCGTTGTGTGCAACGAATCTATAAGGGTGCGCTAGTGGCCAAGATGGGAAAGTATTGGTAGAGAACCTGGAATGAACTAAAACCATTGCACTTTCAGTTCGTTTATCGTGCAGATCTTTGAAAAAATTCCCTAGTTGGGGAGTTGTTAACATGCCTTTATAAACGATTGTTCGTGAGGAAAGTGATGGAAAATAAACTCCTCCTTGTTCATTCGTTGAGTGCCCGACACCTGAATCTGATTTAGTGGTTAAATTTTGTACATAATTTTCCCGTTCGGCTCGTTTTCTAAATGGGAAGACTTTACGGTCTAAATCCAATCCAGATATTTCATGATCATTCTTCCCCCGAACGAAAATTTGTTTCATATAGGGCATAGCTTCTTTTGCTGGTAGACCAATGCCATCAGTGTCGACAGGAAATTCTCGCCATCCAATAACTTCTAAATCTTCTTCTTCGGCGAGCTTCTCTAATTGTTTTACAGCAATTTCTGTTTGCTTCAAATCTTGTGGAAGAAAAGCTATTCCAGTTGCATAATAACCCGCTGGTGGTAAATCAAAAGCAACACTGTCTCTATACAACTTGTCAGGAATTTGCATGAGTATTCCGGCTCCGTCGCCAGTGTTTTTCTCCGCCCCTATAGCTCCTCTGTGTTGAAGCGTGCATAGAGCATCGATACCCATTTGCACAATCTCATGACTGGCTTCTCCGCGTAAATTGCAAACAAAATTTACTCCACAAGAATCGTGTTCAAATCTGGGATCGTAAAGACCTTGCGCAGATGGTTTGCTGTGAATTTTTCGATTTTTCACGTTTTTAGCGCTCATAGTCTTTCCATTTATTTGATAAATGAATGCCCGGAGCGCCGTTGATCTGGGTTAATTCAACTGATTACAATTTTAATGTTTAAATCGTTTAATCAGACTCGCGAGGCATTTTTTTTGATTTAACTGCCTGCAATGAGGCTCTATAAGGCAAAACAAACATCAAGAGCATTGGAAATATTTCAAGTCGACCAATCAACATAAATATTAAGAGAACTAATCTTCCAGGTGCTGAAAAGCCGTCAACAAAAGAAGAGGTGGGACCGACTTCTCCTAATCCTGGCCCCATATTTCCTAAAGCGCTAAAAGTTCCGCTTAGAGATGTGATCAAATCACTTCCTAAAGCAGTCAATATAAAAGTTCCAATTATTACAAGCATCCCGTAAATGACTACAAATCCTGCAATACGTTCCACTAAAGAATCATTAACAGTTCTGTTACCCATACGTGCCTGAATAAGTGCTCGTGGTCTCATAATGGAGCGCAAGGCGCTATGCGCATGGGCAAGGCCAATCCGGAATCGCATTATTTTCACTCCACCAGAAGTGGAACCAGAACAACCACCAAGCACAATAAAGAAAAGTAACAAAAGTTGCGTTGATCCTGGCCAAGAAGCAAAGTCCCCCGCCTCCCCACTTCCAAGAGCATTTCCGAATCCACCGCTTGTCGCTAACGTAATGACATTAAACGAAGCATTTCGAAGTGAGCTCCCAAATGAGAAACCTTCACCATTTAGAAGCAACGTGATTACAAGAACACCTAAAAATATGACTCCTATAAAAGACTTGAACTCGGAATCAGAAGCATAATCAAATCTTTTCCTTTCTATTAAACGGGCATGTAGGGTAAAATTTGTTGCCGCTATTAAAAACCCTGCCATTGCGACTATCTCTATCGTTATGCTGTTCCAGTAACCAAGCGAAATGTCTTTCGTTGAAAAACCCCCCGTTGAAGCTGCACTAAGCCCATGAGCTATCGCATCAAAAAGTCCCATTCCAAAAAGGAAAAATCCTAGAGCGATGAATACAGTAAGTGAGACGTAGATGTACCAAAACTTTTTTGCTGTCTCCACAACGCGTGGTGCTATCCGTTCCACGCCCGCTCCTGGAGCTTCGGCGTCAATAAGACCTAGTCCACTTGCGCGAAGTGACGGCAAAACAGAAACTACGAGAACTACTATCCCCATTCCACCCATCCACTGGGTTAGTTGTCTATATATAAGTATTCCTGAACCTTGGGATTGAATTGAATTATGAACACCAAACACAGTTGATCCAGTTGCCGTAAAGCCAGAAACAGATTCAAAAAGCGAATCAACGAACACCTCAGGGAGTCCAATTCCTGCCCTGCTAAAAGTTCCTACAAACAAATAAGGAATGGTTCCCAACAGTGAAACCACTAGCCATGTGGTTCCGACTGCAGTAAAAATAGAAGCCTGATCCGTGCCACCTAATTCACTGGACTTAAATAATACTGAACCCACAAATATCAAAATTACTGTCGATAAAAGAAGTTGAAAAAAATCGACACGATTGTCAAAAATAGAAACAATGGTGCTCAGTCCCACTCCAACAGCAACAAAAATGACCGCAATTCCTGTCATGTGCATACTAGTGCTTACAATTTTTTGATTTTCTATTTTCATTAGTTGTTACTTCTTATTGCATGCAAAATTCTTCTACGTGGTCTAAGGAAATTTCGCGTCTCTGAAAAGACGTAACCAAAACTTATTAGAACTGGTAATAAATAGAGGCGACCTGAAAGCATCGCCGGGACTAAGGCCAGTCGCTCAGTCATCGAGAATGAGGAAACCCCAATTACCATTCCATCAGCATTTCTTATAGGGCCCGCAGTCGCCAATGCATTTATAGAGGATGAAAGTGCCTCATACACCCCCACACCTGAAATCGTTAAAACTGTCGCTGTAAGAAAAATTATCGACGTAAATATGAATTGGAAAACGACGACTTGTCTAACTCGGTCTTCCAACACGCTTTCACCAGCCACTTTGATTTTCACAACAGCACGCGGATGCAATTGACGAATTAGTTCACGAACCGATACGGCAAGGAGTATTCGGAGTCTATAGATTTGAAATCCTCCACCGCTGGATAGAGACATCGGCCCTATAGTCACTAGTAACAACAAGAGAAAACCCGCTGATACTGTCCAATTATCAAATGCGGAGATATGAAATCCGGTAGTTGAAATAGATGACAGAGCGATAAAAAACGACTTGCTTAGAGAAGAAGTAGTGCCTTTATCAGCCCATACGAACAGTAAAAATGCAGCTCCCATTATTAACGCTAGGTAAGTAATCAGTTCACTTGAGCGAAACAGAGAGTTTACTTTTCTGCTTAGCAGTCTCCAAATAACTACGACACTTGTACCTGTTGTAATCATTCCTGCAATTAGAAGTAACTGAACAGAAGAACTTTCGAACACATCCTTGTTCCTCACGAATCCGCCTGTAGATATTGTGCTAAGTGAAATTAGAAGTGAATCAAAAAAATCTAATTCCGTTACCAATAGGGCAAGCGTGAGTAGCAAAGTTGAAACCATGTAAATAAGAGAAATGTTCTTAACAGCTTTTTTCTTTTCGGGAAAGACATCTTTAGTGTCAGTTCGTCCCGGAGTTCCAAGACCAAAATTATCCTGAGAAATCGGTATCAGTATTACTGCAGTCAAGACTGCAGCAAAACTACCTAATAACTGTGATGCAGTTCTGTAAAAAATAACTCCTCTTCCAGAAATCCCAAAATCAATGACCGTAAATGAAGTGGTTGTAAACGCAGCGGCAGATTCGAAAAATGCATCACCGAAGTTAACTTTTTCAATTAACAGTAAGTACAAGAATGAGGAACACAAGATACAAAAGAAAAAGCCTGAAGTAACCTCAATAAAAATTTCTGATCGTTTTAATTTCTTCCCTGAAACGTATCGAGCTAAGTAAGCAGAAATCAAAGTTGTCAAAATTCCAAAAATCAGAAAAAAAGCTGTATCACTCCCAGAGTCAGTGAGATCCACCAACCCAGACAAGACTGCTAATAATCCAGCTGAAGATACACCAACAAGTATTCCTCTAGACACAGCAATCCAAATGGGAGAATTTACATAGCTGACGCTTTGTGAATTACCTCGTTTTGAGTAAAGAGAAAAAATCACACGAAAAGAGCTGTCAATTTCTCAATAGATTCTGGTTTAGCAATAGCAATTACATGATCATTTGAACGGAAAGTGCTTTGCCCGCGCGCTATTTGAGCTTTGCCGTCTCGCACTATTGCGCCCACCAGAGCGTCTTTTGTTACATCCATCTCTGAAAGTGTCCTTCCTACACAAGGGCTTTCATCAGAAACAGCAAACTCTAAAACCTCAACATCACCATGTAGAAATGTTTCCACTGCTGCCACGCTCCCCACATCTCCTCTGACGAAACGTAAGACACTGTTCGCTGTAGCCGTTCGAGGGCTTAATGCTGTATCAACTTGATTTGTTTCCAAAAGGTCAAGAAGTTTCAATCTGTGTACTACAGCAATCGTTTCAATTCCCGTACCGTTATTGCCTTTTTTTGAACGTGCAGAAGTTGATTTGGCATATAAGCAAGCCAAGACGTTCGCATCATCTTCACCCGTAAGGGCTATTACAAGATCTTGGCGCGCAACATCCGCCTCTTCAAGCATTTCAACATCTGTTACATCACCCTCATAAATAAGTGCTTTAGCTAGAGTTTCGCTTAACTCAATAGCCCTATCATGCTTCTTTTCAATAATTGCGACATCAACTCCTCGATATAAAAGCGACTCCGCTATCATCTCGGCGGTTCTTCCTCCGCCCAACAAAAGTGCTCTTCTCGGTACATCTTTTGCTATTCCAAGTCGATCAGTTACATCACGTAATGCTCGACTCTTGCAAATAACTCGTAGTAAATCACCCTCTCTGAGAACTTCATCTTGTCGTGGGATAATTGTGGTTTCTTCTTGATCATCTTCTTCAACTTTTCTAGTAATAGTTCCAACTATGAAGTCCCAGTCTGGATCAAGTTCTCTTCCAAGTGCATGCAACGAAACTCCGATCATTGGTGCATGAGCAGGTAAGCGAGCCCCGATGATCACAACCTCTTCATCAGCCATTCTTGAAAGGTCCATTACACCCGGATATTCCATTAAGCGCAAAACAGAATCTGCAACTTCTTGATCGGGATCGATAACTAAATGATCGTCAAATTTTTCAAACAGTGAAGCTACTTCTTTACTTCGTAGTTTTCTGGATTCAACGCGAACGATCGTTTTATTCACACCTGCTTGCCTAGCTAGAAGTGCTGAGAATAGATTGATTTCATCCTTGTTAGTTGCGGCTACAAGTAGATCCGCCTCTTCTATACCTGCTCGTTTCAAGGCAGTTGGATCAGTTCCACTCCCATTTACAGCCAAAACGTCCAATTCGGCGTCGACCTGCATAAACCTTTCTGAATCAAGTTCGATTAAAGCAATGTCGTGTTCTTGGCGACTTAGACGATCAGCTACATAAGTCCCTACTTCACCTGCTCCAACAACAATTATTCTCACTTGTTAATACTCCCCCATTGAAACTCTTTGATGTGCGATTTCTCCGAAAAATACCTCATTTTCGGTAACGACGGCATCTAAAGGAACATCCCAGACTTCTGGCTGGATACTTTGAAATACTTGGAACTCATATCCCAAACCGACCAACTTCGGACGTTTTGACAGCTTTTCGGGATCAAAAGTCTTGTCGTAATAACCTGCGCCATGTCCCACTCTGTTACCTGCAATATCAGCCGCTACTAGTGGCAGGATCACCAGATCCAATTTTTCTACTTCTTCTTCTATTCCATCAGCAGGTTCAGGGATTCCATATTTTCCTGTTACAAGACGGTCATTGGAGTGAAAAAACTTCAGATTCCCTGACTTTTGAATTACCGGATAGGAAAATTCAATTTCAGGATTTTCAAGAGTTATTGGATTGATTTCTCCATTAACGGAAATGTAGGAAGCAATTTTTCGTGCCTGTTTGAAACAGTCTAATTCTTTGACATTTTCACATACTTTTACCGAAACCGACTCTACATATTCAGGTGTAAGATTTTTACGCTTATTATTTATTGAGTGACGCAAATCCCGTCGATCCATATATTAAGCGTTGCCTATCTTTTATGTTTACGCCACTTTTTTGATGATTTACTGAGTTAAATATGCCACTGAGGTTGGAAGCCCGTATCACACTTAATACCGTCGTTTTGGCTATTATTAGCCATACGTTCAGCCGTTAAAGCTGTCCATAATAATTCGTCTACATACAACCATTGAGGAGATAACCCCTTGGAAGCCATACCATATCTAGCACTTTCATCTGCTTTATTAGCTTTACTTCTAGCAGGCTATTTTTACACAAATGTAAAAGCGGCTTCACCAGGTAATGAGCGCATGATTTTCCTTATGAATGAAATAGAGAAAGGCGCGCGAGCTTTCTTACGACAAGAATATTCTTGGGTATCTATTTTTGTTGCCGTCATGGCAATTCTCATAGGCATACTCATAGCTCCAGTCGCTTCACTCACTTACATAATTGGAGCGGTCTTATCTGCTACAGCCGGATATGCAGGAATGACAGTAGCCACAATGGCAAATGCTAGAACAGCACATGCTGCGCAAGATGGGCCAGGTAAAGCTTTACCGATAGCTTTCCGCGGTGGTGCCGTAATGGGTTTCTCTGTCGCTGGTCTTGCACTAGGTGGGTTAGCACTTGTATACATTCTTTTTGTTCTAGTGGCTGAAGTTGACGACGCTTTTGAAGTCGTAACCGCCTATGGGCTTGGCGCTTCATCGATAGCTCTTTTTTCACGTGTTGGTGGAGGCATCTACACAAAAGCAGCAGATGTCGGCGCTGATCTAGTCGGAAAAGTCGAAGCAGGAATTCCAGAAGATGACCCTAGAAACCCTGCGACGATAGCAGACAACGTTGGTGACAATGTTGGCGACGTAGCTGGAATGGGCGCAGACCTATTTGAAAGCTATGCCGGATCAATTATCGCACCTATATCACTTGTAGCTTTCGCCTTGGGGCTTACTGCAGAAGACGCTTCAGTATCAACCAATATCTCTCTCCTATTATTTCCATTAGCAATCGCTTTTGCGGGAATGTTGACATCTATACTCGGTTCGTTTCTCGTCCGAGGTGGCGAATCTACTGACAGTCGAGCTTTAAGTCGAGCCCTCCATCTTGGAACGAATGTCGCGATGTTTTTAACAGTGCTCGCAACTATTGGAATTGCTTACTGGATGTTTGGCGATAATCCTGACTTCGACAATCCAATAGGTCTAGCTATCGCTGTAGTCGGTGGACTACTTGTTGGCTGGGCACTAGGTAAAACCGCAGAATTTTACACTTCTGATCACTACTCTCCCGTCAAAAAAATCGCTGATCAATCTAAAACCGGACCAGCGACAACAATTCTTGGTGGAATTTCTGCAGGAATGATCTCTGTTGCAGCCTCTGTCGCATTATTAGGCGTCGGAATTGCAGTTGCATACTGGGGCGGAGAAATGGCTTTTGATTCCTACTACAACCTTGATGGCGGAATATACGGAATTGCTGTTGCCGCAATAGGCATGCTCGCCACATTAGGTGTTGTAGTTTCAGTCGACGCTTACGGTCCAATAGCCGACAATGCAGGCGGAATTGCAGAAATGGCTGAACTCGGGCCAGAGGTTCGAGAGGTCACTGATGCACTAGATTCCCTCGGGAATACAACAGCAGCGGTTGCTAAAGGCTTCGCCGTAGGGTCAGCTGCTTTAACAGCATTAGCACTATTTAAAAGTTTCGAATTTGCAATCATTGAAGCTGGAGGTTCACTATCTTTAGACATAGGTCAAGTCGAAGTGTTTATCGGTCTTTTCTTAGGAGCGATGCTGCCTTTCCTTTTTGCTGCATTGACAATTGATGCTGTCGGTCGCGCAGCCCAGAAGATGATCGAAGAGGTCCGTAGACAATTCCGCGAGATTCCAGGACTAAGAGAAGGTGCCGAAGGTGTTATTCCTGATTCGGCTAGATGCGTGGCGATTTCCACATCGGCATCTTTGAAAGAAATGCTTGCGCCAGGTATTCTTGCTGTTGCTATACCTTTGATATTAGGTTTTGTAAGTATCGACGCCTTAGGAGGCTTTTTAGCTGGAGCTTTAGTCGCAGGTTTTTGCCTTGCAATATTCATGGCTAACGCAGGAGGCGCTTGGGATAATGCAAAGAAATACATCGAAAGTGGTGAACTCGGCGGTAAAGGATCAGAACCTCACAAAGCTGCCGTAGTCGGTGACACTGTAGGCGATCCATTTAAAGATACCTCCGGTCCATCAATGAATATTCTGATAAAAGTTATGACTATTGTTTCACTTGTTTTTGCTTCGGCGTTTGTAGGTTAATTATCGCTTCCGAAGACTAACTTATGGATTTTTGGGCTTCGTTCGATAATCCAAGGGACACGATTGTATAACCAGATGACAATCAAGAACGCTGGTGTGGATAGCAGCACTCCCCCGATCACATCACCGGGCCAATGATGCAGTCCACTTATTCGCGTCCAAAGATTCAATAAAATCAGAAAACCCATTGAACACTTGACCAGGAGTTTGCTCTGTTCCGTAGCGTGCTTTTCCGCTAAGTAAGCAATCATTCCGAATATCATTATCGCATAGACGATATGGCCGCTTGGATAGCCACCATCACCATAAATGAAGCTTGAATTGTAGAAAATAAAATTTTCATTCGGTCCAGATCTTTCTACAATGTCGGAAATTCTGGTCAAACCTGTCATCGATCCCGCCATAACTATCCCGATTGTCGCGTAACGACCCCAACTTAAATAGACCAAAATTGAGATTGCGATGAAAAGCAAAGGCGCTCCAATATCGGTAATAGGAGCGTCAATAATGTCTCCAAGAACGTCTATGAAGTTTGGCGTATTTTCATACATCCAACGACTTAGGCCTATTTCGCCCCAAAGTATGCCTTTCTGCGAAACCAAAATGGAAAATACGATTGCACCAATAGCTGATGAAGCAGTTACTAAATATCCGATGCGCTCTTTCAAGTTTCTATTAGCTTTCATCAATTTTTATGACGCTTCTGACCCCTGTTGAATTTCTCAAATCAGATATTCCTGTATTTATCTCATCCAATGGGTAAGTCTGGGTAATCATGCTTTCCAAGTCAAGTAATCCTTTTTGCCAGTAGTCGATTAGAAGTGGAATGTCTTTTTGAGCATTACACGAGCCAAGAAGGGACCCTAACAAACGCTTTTCTGTCATCATTAAATGCAAGGTAGATGAGAATTTTAGTTCCTCATCAGGTGGTGGAGCACCCACTATTACAGTGCTTCCGCCCTGCTTGCTTAGAGTTAGACCAAGCGCAATTAGTTCTGAACTTCCCACAGCGTCAAAAGCGTAATCAACTCCTTTCCCGAACGTTAACTCCATTACGGCATTAAGTAGATCATCATTATTAGGATCGATAACACTAGTTGCCCCTAATTTAAGAGCCTTTTCTCTTCTTTCTCTAACAGGATCTGAAGCAATTATTTTCTCTGCCTTGGCTATGCATGACCCCTGGACGACAGACAGACCTACTCCACCTAAGCCCATAACAAGAACAGTTGAACCGGGAGTAACTTTCGCAGTGTTTAGAACAGAGCCGACACCTGTTTGAACTCCACACCCTATTAAGCAAACCGTTTCCAGGGGAATACCTTTTTCAATTCTGACAACGTTCCTCTCTTCTAAAACTGTGTATTCTGCGAAACCACCGACTCCAAGTCCCTGATAAACAGGAGTATCACCTCTTCTGAAAGGCGTACTTCCATCGGGGAATGTTCCAAAAACGAATGTTTGCCCTCTTTCACAAAGAGTGTGTCTGTTAAGAGCACACATCTCACAGGTACCGCATGGGCCTATAGGTGTCATTAACACATAGTCCCCTTTAGCTACTGAGACGACTCCCTTGCCTACTTCTTCAACTACACCTGCAGCTTCGTGACCTAAAATCATTGGAGTTAGATCTAATGAGTCCAATACACTCACATCTGAATGACATATTCCACAGTATTCAGTTTTAATTAATACTTGTCCTTCTTTAGGTTCAGCAATTTCAACGTCGTTTGCAATAGATAACTCTTTTCCTATTTCAGTATGCAAAGCGGCTTTCATTCGACTATTTCCATCCCGATGTAGCTCCGCGTGTCATTCCGAAAGGTCCAGATGGCCAACGAAAACAATCTGTCATCAGTTGATCAATTTGGTCACGATCAGCTATGCCTTCATTTAGAACCGTAGATGCTTCTCTTACCATCGCGAAATAAATACGGTTAGTTACATATCCCCAACTTGTGTCAGAATCATTAACAACTATTGGATTTTTACCTGCAGATTCAGCAAGAGCAGAAACAGTCTCTACTGTTTCTTTTGATGTTTTTTTTCCTTTTACGATCTCAGCTAATTTCATAACTGGTGCAGGCGAAGCCCAATGCCAGCCAATGAATCTATCAGGTCTTTCAGTTGCCGCAGCTAACGCAGAAATAGGAAATCCACTTGAATTTGAAGCAAAAATTGTTCTAGGTGCTGCCGTTTTGTCAAGTTCCTTCCAGAATGAAACCTTCAGATCGAATCGTTCTGGAATGGCTTCGATAATAAGGTCTGCTTCATTCAAAGCGTCTAGATCTGTTGTGAAGTGAATTCTCTCTAGGGCACTGCTTGCATCTTCTTCAGTAAGTTTCCCTCTTTCAACAGCGCTTTTTACGCCGAAACGCCCTGAATCTACATTTTTCGAAGCTTCTTTTAAAACATCTTGATCTATATCTCGACACGTAACTTCACAACCAGAAACCGCCATTACCTGAGCTATTCCTGAACCCATCACTCCAGCTCCGGCTACACCAATTTTATAATTATTGTTGCTCATTTCTTCCTTTAGTTTTTAGGCAAAACAATCATCGGGTCTTTGGCTTCTCCACCTGTGCGTACTTCAAAATGGAGATGATTGCCCGTTGAGCGACCAGTTGTTCCGCACTTTCCAATTAAATCACCTGTTGAAACTTGCATATCATTAGACACCAAAATTTCATTTAAGTGAGCGTAAAGCGTTAGCACTGGTCCTTCATGTTCGAGGATCACAGTTTTACCGTAATAACCCCTAGTCCCTGCAAAGACAACTTTTGCAGATTTAGCGGCCCATATCGGTTGATCTCTTACGCATCCAAAATCAACTCCGTTGTGCATTCGTTTAACGCCTAAAATAGGGTGCGTTCTCATTCCAAATGCAGAGGTAATTTTGCTGCTCTTGTCAATCGGCAAAATGAATCCTTGACCAGATTCCTTCGTTAAATCCGGAGCTGATTTTCGTAATTCTTCTGCTATCAAATTGTCAATTAAAATAGCCATCAAATACTGTTCACGTTTCCATTCAGCTATCTCAGCTTCTGCTAGTTCAATTCGCTCTTGAACTTCATCACGTGCGGTTTCTCTTTCAGCGATACGACTATCAAGCACCAATAAGCCAGCCTCAATCTCGAGTTGATTTCTTTCGGCATCGCGAATCGCCTGATCAGCGGAGCGAGCTATTTCCTCTTTATCTGCTTCTAAAGCTCTAAGTTGATCGACTAAATCGCCTTGATCGCCAGAAACTGCGCTAAGAATAGCCGATTTCCTAACAGCGCTAGACATGTCATCAGACTCAAAGAACGTCCCTGGGTTCATACTAGAGACATACACATCAACAGCTAAATCCCGTAAACGTCGTCTAAGATCTTCGATACCTTTTACGACCTGATCAGTTTCAACCCAGCGAAGAGTAGCTTCTGCTTCTGCAGCCTCTATAGCTTGTCGCGCCGCTTCAATCCTTGACTGCTCCATTGCAACTGCTGCATCAAGGTCATACAGAGCCTGCACGACCGCCTGATCGTCAGCTTCAGCTAATTTCAATACTGCTGCGGCATCAGCTCTTCGATTAGACGCATCTTGCTTCTTTTCACGAGCTTCACGAATGGATTCTGTTTCTCCTATAGCTCTTTCACCTGTTGAAATAAGAAGAAATAAAATCGCGAGTAAAAAAAAGGAGTAGCGAATTCGTTTCTTCACTCTCGCACTTTAGCTCGAATAGAGCCTTCTATATAGTCAGAAAGCAGACAGATCCACATCGACATAATCAAAAAAAACAATTACTATCATCTGATGGATGGCATTCATGGGGACGAATTTTCTCCTTTAGAAGGTTTGCGCGTTGTTGACCTATCTGATGAGAAAGGCGAGTTGTGTGGACGCTTGCTTGGTGATTTAGGTGCCGACGTTTTAAAAATCGAATCCCCGAATGGTTCAATATCACGGAGCTTGGAGCCTTTTGCTCCAGATGGAACTTCATTGTATTTCGCTTACAGGAATATAAACAAACGTGCATCTGTAATCGATTTCAATGATGAAAATGGTATTGCTGATTTATTGCACTTAATAAAACAAAGTGATGTTTTAATTGAAACTTTCTTACCTGGAACTCTAGCTGAACTCGGAATCTCACCCGAATTACTACTCTCTGAAAACCCTTCTCTCATAATCGTTTCTCTTACCGATTTCGGCCAAACAGGACCAGATTCTTCTTATGCGAGCACTGATGAAATTGTTTTTGCACGTTCAGGCTGGTT
>PABN01000008.1 GCA_002699555.1 Dehalococcoidia bacterium | reverse complement strand
TTCCGAGGGACAATTGATACTTGAAGGCGATGGAGGTGTAATTCTTCAAAAGCAAATTTGAGCACCACAACCAGAGCTTCAGGTGTGTATCCATTTCCTGCGCTATTCTCATCAATCCAGTATCCGACATGCCCACTCTGAAAAGCCCCACGCGTAATATTTGAAATATTTATTTCACCAATAAATTTTGCAGATAAAAAAATCCCAAATGACCAAGCCGACCCCAAGTTCATTTCTCTTTCTCTGTTTGTGCAGCGGCTTTCGAAATAGTACCTATCTTCCATCGAATCAGGCTTTTTCAGATTTTGCTTAGGCTCCCAGGGAAGCAACCAATCAAAATTCGAAAGTCTCATATCGCGCCAAGATTCAAAATCACCAGGAGATAATGGTCTGAGTTCTATACGGCGGCCTTTCAATAGCAAAATTAAATCTTCCTTTTACATTCTCAAATGACTATGAATCTATTTTAAATTATTTCAGAGATAATTACTTGTTGCGATCACGAAGCATTGAATGCAAAATACCGTCCATGATGTCTGACTCTGATACTAGACATTCTGTTAACTGCAGTTGTCTCATAACTTTCACAAGGATTGCCGTACCGGCGACAATTACATCTGCCCTGTCTTCCTCAAGACCGGGATTAGACATTCTTTCAAATTTATTTTCTGTAGCTAAAGTTCTGAAAACATCCTCAACGGCATCTTTTGATAGGTGAAAATGGTGGATTTTTTCTCTGTCGTATTTTTCTAAACCTATTTCAATCGCCGCTATACAAGAAACAGTTCCAGCTAACCCCACAAGAGTGACTTCATCCCCAATATTAGGGATTTCTCTTAAAGCATCATCGACATGTCCTCCCACCACACTCAAACAAGCGTGTAGCTCTTCTGGTAATGGTGGATCATTGTCAAAAAACTCCTCAGTAAGACGCACGCAACCTATTTGCGAAGAGTAAACATTTTCAGCTTTTTCACTACCGAAAACGAATTCAGTCGACCCGCCTCCAATGTCCAAAATCAAAAAAGGACCCAGGGAAGGGTCCAGCTCAGCAATTGCGCCTTGAAAGGACAAGCGTCCCTCTTCTTCACCTGTTAATAACTCCGGTCTTACACCTAATGTTGATTCGACTTTGTTGAAAAAATCTTCACTGTTGCTGGCATCACGTGCTGCAGATGTAGCGACCATACGCACTTCCGAAACCTCATGTTTATCTAAACTGCGGCGAAAATCTTTTAGAACATCTATTACACGCGACATTGCCTGATTCGAAAGTTCTCCGCTCTGATCCAAACCCTGACCTAAACGTGTGATCTTCATTTGTCTATCTAAAGTTTCGGATTTGTTCGCAATTAACATACGGGTCGAATTTGTGCCACAATCTATTGCTGCATAGTTACGGACATTCATTTTCAAGTTCCCACTTTTCGACTCATTAGTTAACTCTTCAAAGCTTCATCAACCCACACGCCTACGGGATCATCTCCACCTGCTAAAAACCACGCATAATGGGCGTGCAGACACTTCACACCTTTTCGTGTCCCACCAACTCCACCTGATGGTTGAGGGCCACTATACGATTCGGGAAGTTGTAAGTCTCTTTCCTTCCTATATCGATCATGTGCTTCTTTGAGGGATTTAGCATCACATTCTTTTTCTGCTTGTTTTACTCCACCTAAAGACTCCAACGTCCCTATCCTGCTTCTAATAAGAGGATCAACTAACCAATAAAGTGTTGGCATAGGTCTTCCGTTAGGCAACAAAGGACTATTACGGATAACACGCGGATTTCCGGAGTCATCCCTAACGACAACCGTGAATAAGCCTTCAGGTTTGCGACCGAGACTCTCGGTTACGAAAACTAGGTCTTCTTTTGTCGGTTCCTTATCCACTCTGGCACTAACTTCTTTCCAATTGAGCTACCAGCAACGCTGAGTAAATCTATTGCTTCTGAATCTTCCGATTGACTATCTTGTGACTCTCCACCTTCTGATAGAACAAGTTCACTTAAATTATCGGCGAATTGGCTCATTAGTTTTTTACTAATATCAGCCATAACACCACGCCCGAACTGAGCCACCTTGCCAGTTATCTTCAAGTCTGTAACAACATTGACACGAGTTCCTTCTTCAGTCGACTCCAAAGATGCTGTTATATCCGCTGCCGCATTACCTGCACCGCGAGTATCACGTCCTTCCCCTCTAATTACCACACGATGGTTGGAGTCATCCTTCTCAACAAACTTTGCGACACCTTTATATTGTGCTGTTATCGGTCCGACCTTGACTTTAACGAAACCCTTATATTCATCATCCCCAACTTCCTCCAACTGAGCACCAGGTAAACATGGAGCAATCAACTCAACGTCATTGATGACTTCCCAAACTTTCTCGATAGGTGCCGATACTTCAAAATCGTTATTTAACTCCATTGTTCTAAATCCTTAAATGTGTCGATGTCATTACCGTTTCCTGGGCAAACGATTTCTGTAACTTTGTGATTACTTCCATTCAACAGGTCTCGTGCTCCGACATCACCTTCTGTAGGTAAATATTCAAAAAACTCTGAGGAAATTTTTGTCGGGGGTCTTCTTTCACCATCAAAAGTAGCTGCAACTAAAAGATCCGGGCACTCAGCGACTGCAATCCAAGCTTCTTTCGGTACTCCCGGCATGTCTCCTAGCCCTACCACAACAGCTTCATGTCCTCTATTTTTTGCCCAACTGGTGGCGGCAGTCAAAGAAGTAGATTGGCCAGATTCCCAGTTGGGATTGTGTAACATAATGGCTTCTTTCGGGATCAAATCTGAAATGTCTACTGAGCCCGTAACCACAATTAATTCATCTAACTGAGCGTCTGCGGCAGAACTCATGGCCCATGAAACAACAGGTTTACCTCTGAGGTTTGCGAGTAACTTATGACCTTGCTTATCCCAACGCTCTCCTCTTCCGGCTGCAAGAATTACTGCTGCAACTGTCATTTACTTAACCTTGAATCAGTCATGAATCGGGCCCTTGGTTTCCGATAGAGAGGTGGATGAACGTCCGGTTCTTAAAGCTATTATCTCTGCAACTATAGAAATAGCTGTCTCTTCTGGAGTTCTGGCTCCTATGTCTAAACCAATCGGCGATCTGAGTCTGCTCATTTCTTCTTCTGTGACACCAACTTCGTGCAAACGATTTATTCGGTCTTCATGGGTTTTACGTGACCCCATCACTCCTATATAACCAACATCTGTGGCTAACGCTGCAACTATTGCAGGCACATCAAATTTTGCATCATGGGTAAGGATGCAAACAGCATCCCTTGGTCCAAAAGTCTGACCTATTTTTTCTATAAGTTTATTTGGCCACTCAACGACAATTTCATCAGCAAGAGGGAATCGCTGAGTCGTGGCAAATATTTCTCTGGCATCACAGACAATTATTCGGTAACCAAGAACTTTCCCTATCCTCACTAAAGCCGCTGTGAAGTCAACTGCTCCGACTATAAGTAATTGTGGTGGCTGTATAAAAGATTCAACAAAAACTTGAACTGTTTCTTCTCTGGCTTCACCAAACTCACCATAGTTTCTGACACCACTGCGCCCAGATTCAAGCTCTCCTCGCGCATCGCGAGTAACCACACGATCCAACTCGCTGTTCCCTAAAGTACCTTCAAAATCGACTCCGCCTTTTTGCTCAGGGAAAACAATTATTTTCTCACCTACCGGTGGACCTTTTACTACAGTTACTAAAGCAAAAGATTCCTCTTCTGAAAGAAGCTCTTCCACACGATCAAAGATCGAAATATTTTTCGGAGGTTTTCTACTCATTTGTCACCAATCAAGAGGTTCAATAAAAAGATGCACGGTTCCTCCACAGGTTAATCCCACCGAGAATGCTTCTTGATCGCTGTACCCAAAAGAAACAATGTGTCTTTGATTATTCTTAATCACTTCAAGTGCTTCTAAAACGACCGCCCCTTCAACACAACCTCCAGAGACAGAACCCGCTACTTCTCCTTCTTCAGTTACCGCCATCGCTGCTCCAGGCAATCGGGGTCCAGAACCATCAAGGTCGATGACTCGTGCAATGGCAATTTTTTTGTTCTGCTTCTGCCAGTTGCGAATGTCTTTGACAATTTCTTTCATCTTTAAATTAGCTCTCTCTCATATGATTCTTGCAATTCATTTAGTTAGAAGTTTTGACAAATCTTGAAGCGAATCAAAAGAATTACCTTCTACAAAATTATCAACATGAGGTAAGGCCGCGGCCATACCCTTTGCTAGTGGTTCATAATCCGGAGTTGCTTTTAGCGGATTTGCCCAAACAATTCTATGAGTTACGCGATGCAACCGTCTCATTTGTTCATCAACTATTTCTGGGTCGCCACGGTCCCAACCATCAGAAAGGATCAATACAGTAGCTCCTCTAGCCATTCCTCTAATTCCCCACTGATCATTGAACTCTTTGATTCCTTCGCCTAAACGTGTTCCACCTGACCAGTCTTCCACAGCACCAGATACTCGCTGCAGTGCCGCATCAGGATTTCGTGTAGAAAGTTCTTTAGTTAAACGGGTGAGACGGGTGCCAAGAGTGAAAGCCTCGACGTCTGCCCTGCCAAGCATCACAGCATGAACAAATCTTATGAGAACTCGTGCATACACTTCCATAGAGCCACTTACGTCTAATAAGAGAATTAGGCGTCTTCTTCTTTCACCGTTTTGCTGAAAATATTTTTTAACAATTTCACCGCTAGTCCTAAAAGAGGATCGAACACTTTTCTCGAAATCAAACTTTCGGTGTTTCTTGGTTTTAACCATTCGTCGCGATTTCTTTCTTTCCCCTGTAAAACTAATCTGATTCATTAGATGAAAGAGTTCTTTAAGTTCTGCTCTATTGCAATTTGAAAAGTCTTTTGAAGAAAGAATCTCTAGGCTCGAATATTTAACACTGAGAAAATCATTTTCTGATTCTGAGGAATCTTCAAATTCTGAGTCGTCAGGCAAATCGTCAAAAAGGAAGTCCAATGCTGGAAGTTTATTTACTTCGTCTACTAGAGAATTGATACCCAACCAATGACTCTTAAAAACTTTGTTGTAAATCGATATATCCTCAGGCCTGTTTATGAGAGTTGACCTGCCTGCCCAATAAACATTCTCTGAAGAGCTCGCCCCTAGTTCTGTAACAGCGACTCCGAAATCTATTGAACTACCTAACGAAATTTTTACACCTGCATTTCGTAAAATGTCGACGAAATCAATCAGATGTCTGTCGAGAGTCTTTTGGGCAGCAATAATTTGATTCAACTATCCTTGACGCACCAGTGAAAGGATTTCATCAAAACCTCTCGAGCGCACCCTTTCTTGATCTTCTCGGTACTTAATTAGAGTTCCTAAGGTTTCATCAAGCGAATTTTCGTCGAGATCATCAACTCCAATAGTCACTAACGCTTCCGCCCAATCAATGGTTTCAGCAACCCCAGGTGGTTTATATAAATCCATTTCTCTTAATAATGCTGCAGCTTTTGATACTTCTTCAGCAAGGAGAAGTGGTACTTTAGGAGCCCTTATTCTAATAATTTCAATTTCTCTCTCTACATCAGGGTGTTCAACCCAGTGGTAGAAACACCTTCTCTTCAAGGCATCATGTAGATCCCGAGTTCTATTTGAAGTGATCACAACAATTGGTTTAACTTCTGATCGGTAAGTTCCTAGTTCAGGAATAGTAACCGAATACTCCGAAAGTATCTCCAGAAGAAAAGCTTCAAATTCGTCATCCGCTCTATCTATCTCATCAATCAACAAGACAGGTGGTGGGTCATGTTTTACAGAAAGAGCCTGCAATAAAGGGCGCCTTATAAGGAACCGCTCATCATACAGCTCCCCTTCTAAAACATCTGTGGAAACATCTTTGGCTTGACCACTTGCTTCGGCTGTTCGAAGGTGAAGGAGTTGGCGTGCATAATCCCATTCGTAAACTGCTTGATTCGAGTCAATACCCTCATAACATTGAAGCCTTATCAGATCACCGTCAGCCCAATTTGATAGAGATTTTGCTAATTCGGTCTTCCCTACTCCAGCTTCCCCTTCTAAAAGAAGGGGCCGATTCTGCCTTAGAGAAAGGAAAACAGCTGTAGCTAATCCACGATCAGCTATATAGTCCTGTGTTGACAGTGCTTCTATGACTTTCTCAACCGACGCAACATCTCTTAAACCCATAGATTAAGACTAGATGTCTTATTTGCTCAACGGTCAGAAAAAAATCTTTATTTTCCTGATTCCTGAAGCCCTCTTTTAGTTAAAACACGAGCAAGGTGTGAGCGATATTCAGTAGAAGCATTTATATCAGAAGGAGGTTCAAGCCCTTCTGCAGCTAGTTCTGAAGCTTCTTCCGCTGAAGCCCCACTCACAATGGCGTCTTCCAAAAGTGAAGCACGTACAGGTTTAGAATCCATATTTACAAGCCCCACACCACATTGATCGTCAGCTATCAAAACTGAAGCTCCTACAATCGCCCAATCTTGAGCACGTCGATTGAATTTTTGAAATGACCATGTTGAATTAGGCACTTTTGGTACACGGATTTCAGTCAAAAGTTCTTCTGGTTCTAGAGCTGTCTCAAGAAAACCTGTGAAGAAATCATCAGCTCCAACTTCACGCTCTCCTGAAGGGCCCTCAATAATAAACGACGCCCTCAAAGCTAATACTGCAGAAGGTATGTCTGACGCAGGGTCGCCGTGCGCTAAAGCCCCACCAATTGTTCCTCTGTGTCGAACCTGAGGATCACCAACCTGTTTCGTAGCAGCCGCTAAGAGTCCTGTATTAGCTAATACCAAATCATTAATCTCAATCTCACGATGACACGTCAAAGCCCCGATAGCTAAATAATCGCCTTCATCACGCACATAAGAAAGTTCACTTATACGGCCAACGTCTACCACTACTCCAGGTGCAGCTAAACGATATTTCATTAGGGGTATTAAGGAATGGCCACCAGCCAAAAGTTTCGCCTCATCTCCGTACTCTGATAGTAAGGAAATTGCCTGCTCTTTCGAATCGGCTCTCTGATAATCAAAAGCTGCTGGGATCATGATTTACTTCCACTAGCTTGAAGTACGGCTTTGACGATGTTGTGGTACCCCGTGCAGCGGCACAAGTTACCCTCTAGCCCTTCACGGACTTCTAATTCCGTAGGAGTAGGAACTTCATCTAAGAGCGAAATCGCAGCCATGACCATTCCTGGAGTGCAATAGCCACATTGAAGTGCGTGGCAATCACGGAATGCTTCCTGCATGGGATGTAGTGTCTCGCCATCTGCTAGACCTTCAATTGTCGTGACTTCCTGATCGTCTGCCTGAACTGCCAAAACAGTGCATGATTTTACTGATTCTCCGTTTAAGTGGATTGTGCAGGCTCCACAAGAAGATGAGTCACAGCCTATGTTGGTTCCTTTCAGACTTGCCTGCTCTCGTATGAAGTGAACCAATAGAGTCCTTGGCTCCACATCTGCTGAAACCTCTGTGCCATTAATTGTCATAGAAACTTTCAACGATTTCCCCCTCTTTGTAAATTTCTCAAATATTCAAATCTCGATGCCGAGATTAATAATAATCCTAAAACTAGCCTGCTTTTCAATCTATGAACCTATCCGCCTTAAAGAACGAAATGCTAAAACAGAACCAACTGCATTAGCCACAACAAAAACCACGATTCCTGGCCACGTTACCTCCCATGTTATTCCATCTAGGAACCCTTGTCGCGCGAAACGCAAAACGTTTGTTGTTGGGTTAAATCGCGCCACTTGATGCAGCCATCCAGTCATAAATTCCAACGGAACCTGACCTATGGTCATGAAGAAACTAGTGAATGCCACCAATTGAACAATCATCAAAGAGCGCATAGTTTTAAAACGGTAAACAATTGCAAGGCTAAAAAGGCAAAAAATTGAAGCCATAAGTGCGGAAGCTGCTGCTAAAAGTAAAATAGCTGGAAATCCGCCTGAAAGATTTAAACCTCCAATTAAGGCCACAAGAAGGACTCCCACTGTCGGAAATAACGAGCGGATAGCACTCACCAAAACTGTCCCTAGCAGAATTGAACTTCGACTTCCTGGTGTTAAAAGAAGACGATCGAAAAAACCTGTTTCAAAGTCTTCTGCTGTGGATGCAGAGCCAAAAACACCAGCAAAAACTGAACCCTGCAATGCAACGTATGGCCCCATCCAATCGTAAATATTTTCGCTTCCATATCCTTCAATTCTTGTCAGGGAACCAAAAGCTCCCGTGAAGCTAACCAACATAATCACCGGCATAAAAACTATAGGTAGTAATAAAGTTGGCCTGCTCAAAACTCTTAAGACACCTCGCCGACAGACAGCCATTGCTATTGACAGGGAAATGCCATTAGCCACTTTGGGTAATGTTTGCGTTGTCATGGTCGTCCCAATTTCTTATGCAAAGTCCGAACTGAAGCACCTGTTATCAAAACTGATCCTAATAATAAGATGCCCAAAGCCATAGTCGCATCAGACCAAGACCAGCCCACGATCATCAATCTCCTAAGCGGGTCAACCACCCATGTCATCGGGTTTAATTCAGCTAATCGTTTAAACCATCCACTCATAAGCTCTGTTGGGAAAAAAGCTGAACTCATAAAAATCATCACGAATATAAGTGGAAATGTGGCTCCCACTACCTCTTGA
>PABN01000007.1 GCA_002699555.1 Dehalococcoidia bacterium | reverse complement strand
ATTGGAAATGTCCTTCCAGACGAAGTTTTAACCCTTATATCACTTTGCTCTCTCGCTCAATCTGGTGATCCGAAAGCAAGGCAATACGCTCTAGAGCTTGACGATGCCCTGCATGTGCTTTCAACCTTTGACGAAGGCCCCGATCTGGTTCTCTTCTACAAATACCTACTCGTGCTCAAAGGAGATTCTAAGTACAGTTTGCATTTCAACGATTCAGATGAACTTACTTCGAGTCAAGCGAAATACGCCGAACAACAACTCTTACTATTTGAAAAATGGTGGAGTTCCTGGGAAGGAAAAAACTTCGCAACCTCATCTGATGCTTGATACAACCAAATCCATCCCACTTATTCTTCTAAGAGGCGTTGTGGGTTCATGCCCCTCATGTGGTGCTAGAAAGTTGTTCAGATCTGGACTGCGCCTTTCAGGAAAATGTCCTTCCTGTGAAATGGATTTCGATGGCTCCCCTGGGCATTGGGTTGGGTCTGTAGGCATGAACACCATTCTTTGCGTGATATCACTTCTTTTAACAATCGTCATTTCAACTTTACTTCTCTGGCCTGATTTGGAAGTAATTCCAATGCTGTTGCCTGCCCTGATTGTGGGTTTGATTTCACCTGTCTTGCTTTACCCAGTCTCTCAAACACTATGGACCGCGATAGATCTCGTTATACGTAAAGAAAAATAGAATTCAATTACCTAGAGCAAACATGACTATGGTAACCACACCAAAAATTCCACCCACCATTTGTAGCAATGCGACTTTTTCTTTAAGAAGTCTCCACGCTATAAAAATGGAAACTCCAGGACATAAACAAATCAAAGCAGTTACCACCGCTGCTGAACCCCTCTGATAAGCAACCGCCGCCAGCATGAATGCTGTAGAGCTAGTGAAACCTAACAAAAGCCCATGACGTAGAACTATCCGGTCGGGTTTTACGCTTCCAGAAGTCACGACAGAAACAATAGGCAAAACTGCAGAGCCAACTAGAAGAGTTATGAAAGCTGGGAAAACCCCCGCACCATCATCTACAAAAGACTGACATAAACCTGCAAGCCCTATGCACGTTCCGACCACCACGGCCATTCCAAGAACCGGACTTCTAACCACTTCACTTATCTTTGGAACACGACCTTCACCTGAAAGGAGAACAACGGCAGGAACAGCCGCTATCAAACCCAGAATTTCATACATTGATGGATTTTGATCAACAAGGGGTCCAATCAAAGTTGGAACAATAATTGCCACAAGAGCAAACGAAGGAGAGAAAACAGAAATAGGTCCTCTTGCCATACCTAGGTATAAAAGCGGCCTAGTAGCCGACATCGATAAGCCTGCTAGAACTGACCACCACAAATCCGATGCACTAATAGCATCAGGAGGCATCAATAACATGTATAAGCCGATAACTACAGTTCCTACAACAGTAGCGACAATAGCCATTGATACAGCAGCCCCAGAACGTCCCGACTTCCTAACTCCTACCCCACCGAGAAGGTCACCGATTCCGAAAAATATGGCGGCTAAACCACCTAGTAAAACTGTCATATTTTTCCTTCTTTACTAACTCTTACAAAACACTTAGGTCTAATTAAATAGCAGAACCTCTAATTGCTAGCACATTTAAGCTAATTTCGTAAGAATGTCATAAATAATAAGAGAGCTAGGAGCCGAAAATGAGTGACTTTAAAGAAAATATTGAGAAGCTGAACATACGTGGAATCATAATGTCGTCGGTTATGACCGCATTCGGCCTTGTTGTAGCTCTTAGCTGGAAAGACGCTATCAATGAACTTGTTAGTTCAATAATCCCAAATAGCGACAATAGCTCCCTGCTCGGCATGTTTATCACCGCTTTAGCCGTAACTCTTTTGGTCAGTGCTTTAGCTACATTCGCACTCAAATTCAACAAACGCCTCGAACGACAACTCGACCGCGTGAACGACCTTTTCGACAGAGATTAGCCACTTCTACCTAAAGGGCGATCTTCGCCTACTCTCTAAGCGTGAACATAAACGGTCTTTCTATAACACCTGGTGCCGACCTTGCAGGTGCAGATCTTTCTGACGCTTCTCTAGCTTCTACAGATCTGAGTAAAGCACGAATGGCAGGTGTTGCTTTAGCTGGATCAGATCTAACTGAAGCGAGACTCGTAGGCGCAGACCTTCGTTACTCAATCTGCCATAAGGCTGTTTTTGATAAAGCTGACCTTCATCACGCCAATCTGTGGAACATAGATATGAGAGGTGCAAGCGCAAAAGAAACCATTTTCTGCAAATGCTGGCTAGGTAACTCAAATTTAGTCGATGCTGATCTCAGAGGAGCCGATTTTAGTGGCGCTTGGATAAATGCTGCAGACCTGTCAAATTCTCTACTTGGAGCTAGCACATTAGCTGGAGTCTCATTAGCTAGGGCCTGCATGAAAGAAGCTGACCTGACTGGAGCATTCGCAGTAGGTGCTGATTTCAGGAGCACGATTCTAAATGGTGCAATTATGCGTGCAACAAATTTAAGTGGAGCCAACTTACGTGAAGCTTCCCTTATTGATGCCGACCTGAGTCTTGCTGACCTAGTTGGAGCAGATCTACGAGGTGCTCAACTTGAGGGTGCTGTACTAAACGGGAGTCGACATGACGGGACAACTCGCTGGCCAGAAACATTCAAACCTTTAACATCAGGTGGAATCGAATCACACGAGTAATTGTCGTTTGTGTAACTAAACTCATCTTTAATTAAGGGGGAAATCTTGAAGGAAAACGATCCGAGAGAAACTTGGCATAAAACCGCCTGTGTTCTATGTTCGAGCAACTGTGGTCTTGAAGTTAAATTAGATGGAAACGAAATAACCAGAGTTCGCGGCAATAAAAACCATGTGGGTTCAAAGGGTTACACCTGTGAAAAAGCTCTAAGAGTGAATTTTTACCAAAATTTTCAAGGTCGCATAACAACCCCTTTGAAAAGGCTTCCAGACGGCTCTCATATAGAAGTCGATTGGGATACTGCTATCGCTGAAGTGGTAGCAGGCTTTAAAAAAGTTAACGAAAAATACGGCGATGGCAAAATTCTCTACTATGGCGGCGGCGGACAGGGTAACCACCTCGGAGTTGGTTACTCAATGGCAACTAGAAATGCTTTAAATATTACTCGACGCTCTAATGCACTAGCTCAGGAAAAAACTGGAGAAGCATGGGTAGAGGGAAGAATGTTTGGAGCTCACACCCACGGTAATTTTCATGACGCGGAAGTGGCTGTTTTCTTAGGAAAAAATCCTTGGCATTCTCATGGCTTTGATGAAGCACGAAGAGTACTTAAGGAAATTTCTGCAGATCCTAAACGCTCGATGGTAGTTATAGATCCACGACGCACTGAAACGGCTGATTTGGCAGATTTCTGGCTACCAATAAAACCAGGGACAGATGCCTTTCTCCTAACTGCAATAATTTCAATAATCATTGAAGAAAACCTCACTGCAAAATCTTGGCTTTCCGAAAACACGGTTGGCTTGGATGAAACAGTCAACGCTTTTGCCAATATACCTATCGATGATTTCGCGTCTAGATGTGGTGTGCCAGAAGAACAAATTCGTAATGTGGCACGCCGTCTAGCTGCAGCTGAAAGTGTAGCGTTTTATGAAGATCTGGGAATTGAAATGGCTCCGCATTCAACCCTCGTTTCATATCTTCAAAGGGTTGTGTGGGTTCTTTTGGGCAACTACGGAAACCAAGGAGGAATGTCGGTGCACTCCTATGCCGCTCCTCTTTTCAACTATAAAGCTTCAGGGTCTGAACCAACCGACCCTGTTACAGGCAGTTTAGTTATATCCGACTTCTTTGCCTGTAATGAAATAGCGGACGGCATTCTGAGTGACCACCCCGAAAGAAACAGGGCTCTGCTGATCGAAAGTACTAACCCTGTTCACTCTTTAGCTGAGTCAGAAAAATTCAGACAAGCAATGAGAGCAGTTGACTTTTCAGTTGTAGTGGATGTAGCTCTGACAGAAACTGCACGCGAGGCTACCTATTTCCTCCCTGCCGCCACTCAATATGAAAAAGTTGAAACCACATTTTTCAGTGCTAGCTTTCCTGAGAACTGGATCTGCGTCAGACCTCCGATATTGACTCCTCCAGAAGGTGTTTTAACCGAACCGGAGATACACACAAGAATTATCCGTGAATTGGGACTAGCGACAGAAGAAGACTTTTTACCTTTACGGGAACTAGCTAAAAAAGGACTCGATGAGTTCAGCGAAGGTTTCATGGAATTTTCAGTTAATTACCCTGAGCTCGCTGCTTTAGGTGCTGTCGCTCTTTACGAAACTCTAGGTGAAGCTCTTCCTGAAGGCATGAAAGGTGCAGCGGTACTTTGGTTCTCTGCTCAACAGACAGCTTTGAGATATCCAACACAAGTCAAAGCTGCTGGCTATGAAGGTGAAGGACCTTCTCTTGGCAATTCTTTATTTAAAGCTATGATCTCGAATCCAGATGGAGTGATTTTCACTCGACATCAACAAGATCAGGCATGGGATCTTTTAGGAACTGTTGATTCTAAAATCCACATTGCGATCCCTGAAATGTTGGAAGAAGTTAAAGGACTTAAGGACTCTCCTTCTAAATACACAAGTGATGAATTCCCATTTGTGCTTGCCGCTGGAGAAAGAAGAAGTTTTACAGCTAATACAATAATGCGTAACCCGGAATGGCGTAAGCGTGATCAAGAAGGGACTCTGCGTTTGAGCTTGGGAGATGCTGAGCAGTTGGGTATTGACAATGGTTCCAGAGTTCGAATTACCACTCCGGGTGGAAGTGCTGTTGCCGTTGCTGAAATCAATGAGACAATGATGCAAGGACACATCTCTCTACCTAATGGACATGGTTTAAGCTACTCACCTGCTGGTGGTGAACCTGAAGTGTTTGGAGTTCCTACTAATGAATTGACATCTACAGACTGGTGCGATCCGATTGCAAGAACACCTTGGCATAAACATGTTCCAGCTCAACTTGAAGTTGTAGAACCCTAATAAAATTCAAATAAGAGGAACTGTCCACTATGGAATTACTTATCATACGTCACGCTCGACCAGTCGCTGAAACCCGTTCTGAGGGAGAAGGGTCAGCTGATCCTCCACTTTCCCCAATAGGCATAAAGCAATCTGAAGCAACAGCAGAATTTCTTAAAGATCAAGGGATACAAAAGGTCGTTTCAAGCACTATGACGAGAGCCATCCAAACTGCTGAACCATTTTCAAAACTTTCTGGTTTGGAAATTGAGATGATAGATGATCTCAAGGAAGCTGATTTTGACCGTAACTCGTATACTCCGGTTGAGGAAATGGGCCCAGATCACCCCTTCATAAAGGAATATCTTGAGAATCCAGAATCGATTTTCGGAGGTGATTTGGAAGGTTTCAGAAAAAGAACTACGGCTGCTTTCAATTATCTGATTGAAGAATACAAAAGTTCAGTAGTAGCAGTTTTTTGCCATGGAATGGTTATGGGAGTTTATTTGCAAAGCCTTTTAGGACACGATAATCCGGTGGCATTGCAGCCCGATTATTGTGGTATTACCCGAGTTACTGCATCATCCTCAGGTTTACGTTCCATTAGGTCAATAAACGAAACGAGTCACGTTCGCCATTTACTTGACTAGCATCTCTATCTAAAATTTGTACCCCGTACGGGATTCGAACCCGTGCTACCAAGTTGAGAACCTGGCGTCCTAGGCCACTAGACGAACGGGGCCAGACTTTATATATCCAACTGATTATTGTATTTAAAAATTTATGTAGTGCTCGGGGGGGAGGACTTGAACCCCCAACGACTGGACCAGAACCAGCTGTGTTGCCAATTACACCACCCCCGAAAGTGGCCAATAAAGGCAAATTTAAGCGTAACGGCTTGTTGTTTATGCGAGTTCTATATTGAAAATAAAGTTACAACCTTTTCCGTGCATCAGAAATTCTCTTAATCACCTCTTCACGGGCCATGCAACACGACATTGTCTCAAACAAAGGCGGTCCTACAGTCCTGCCAGTAACAGCCACTCGCAGCGGAGCTTGTGCTTTCCCAAGTTTTAAGTCGACTTTTTCCCCTGCTTTGGTTACAAGATCTTTCAAAACATCAGTATCCCATTCACAGCCTTCAAAAGAATCAGCTATATGTCCAAGTAGAGAATCGGCTACTTGTGGATCTTTCATGGTTTTCTTCCATGAGTCTTCATCTATATCTGGTTCTTCCAAGAATAAGAAATCCACAAATCTTGGTGTGTCACTTAACGTTCTTAATTTTTCTTGTATGAGGTCAGCCATTACAGAAAATTTCTCTGAATCAAAGTTTTCTTCAGGCCACGTAGCTTTATCCCCTATCCATGGTTCCACACGGTTCATAAAGTCTTCTTTAGAGAGATCTCTAAGATAGGAAGAATTGATGTGTTCAAATTTTTGAATGTCAAAAAATGCGGCAGCCTTATTTACATCTTCAATATTAAAGATTTTTACTATTTCTGAAAGTGAACGAATTTCAACACCATCGGGTGGCCCCCATCCGAGCAAAGCAAGATAGTTGACCATGGCTTCAGGCAAAAATCCCTTTTCTCTGTAATCACCCACTGCGACATCATCACGACGTTTAGAAAGTTTCTTTCTTTGTTCATTCACAAGTAGCGGCAAATGTGCATATGTGGGGTGTTCAACTCCAATTGCGTCTAACAGGAGCAGCACTTTGGGAACTCCTGAGAGTAAATCCTCTCCCCGAATAGCATGTGTGATTCCCATGTCTGCATCATCGACTGCGTTTGCTAAAAGGAACATAGGGGTTCCATTTGAGCGCCAAATAACGAAATCTTCCAAGTCGTCTGTGTTGAAAGCAACTTCACCACGAACCAGATCGTTAAAGGAAATCGTTTTACCCTGAGGCATACGAAACCTCACTGCTAAACCTTCCGTTAAAGCGGTTCCTTCAACTTCTCTGTTTTCATTATCGCAAAGGTATGCATGACCATCTTCTAAGAAAGTTTGCACAACTTCACGATGTCTTTCCAGTTTTTCTGATTGAAAAACAGGTCCTTCATCCCAGTCGAGACCCAACCACTCCAGTTCCCCCAGTAACTGTTGGGTGAGTTCAGGTCGGTTGCGTTCTTGGTCAGTGTCTTCAACACGCAGGATGTAAGTTCCACCTGTAGCTCGGGCGTAAAGCCAATTAAATAAGGCTGTTCTCGCACTTCCTACATGCAGGAAACCTGTTGGTGATGGAGCGAAACGAACTCTTGGTTTCATTATCAGAACGCTAACGGATATGAAAGCAAGAAAGTCAGATGTTTGCTAGAGATTGGCATGTTATGAAAATTCATTTTCCAACTGACTGTTGTGTTGACCTACTGTCGGAGCGTTAATTTCAATTTTTCGGGCACGTGGTTCTGCAATAGTGCTTTCTGCTTTTTCTTCGGGTATTTCTCCTGTTCCTAACATCCAGTTAGCTACTGAGGAAAGAGGTATATCTATTAGCCACCCTTTTCCAGATTTTGAAGCTGACAAAGCAAGGGCTGCTGCTAGCAGACCCGCCGAAGGGTCTGATACGGCATCTGCTATAAAACATAGAGGATCTTTTAGAAAAAGTCCGCCTGAAACAGCGGCGTCGTCTCCAAATGCCACCCCTTTTGAACGTGGACCTTTTCTCCCGTAACCCGTTACAGAAACCCAGACTCTCACATCTTCAACTTCTGTTTCTGCGTCTATACCCAACTGTCTTAAGGCTCTTGGTCGACTGCCTTCGACGATAACATCGGCTTCTTTTAAGATTTTCTTTAACAATTCAAGAGATTTGTCATCGCTAAAATCCAACGCTAATGATTCTTTGCCTCCATTGAGTAAGTCAAAAAAACCTGTTGGACCTCTTCTTGCGCCATCTGGTCTGGACAAACTTTCTATTTTTATTACACGGCAACCTGATCGTCGAAGTAGGTCTCCACATAATGGGCTAGCCCATAAAGAACCAAATTCAACTACTAGTTTTGATTCTCCTTGTTGGCTAGATGTTTTACCTTCAGTTAAATGTGCTGGATGTTTACAATCATCTGTATTAGGTACACCCAATGGAATACCTAGTAGATCTGCCTGCTCCATTAACTGTTTACTTTCAGATTTCTCTAAAGCTAAAAGTATTTCTTTAAAATTATTAGGGTCAATCTCCTCTTGAAGCCATGCTGGTATCAAAAGAAGGTCGTCAGGCCTGGCAAAATTGATGCATATTGGTTTGTCGACAGATTCTATAAGTTGCGCATAACCTCCAACAGACCTACTCCCCTGTCTTGTCAGCCCAGCTATTGCAGATCTTTCTCCAAGCAAAGCTGGCCCATCAATTGATAATCCAGATATTTCTTCAATTATCGTGGCGATTTGTTCCAGTCGCACGGTAACCCCAATGGGTGCCTGTCTTGGAGATCCTGCCGGTTCGCCGGTAAGAGGCATCGCCCCTGACTTTGCCCATCTTGAACCGACATCTGCGATATCTTCACTTACTTCTTCGCATAATTGGCCGAGAACTGTTTGAGGATCGTTAAATCTTTGATTCATAAATCTTAAAAACGTACTTTAATCTCAATTATCTTGCCTCATATTGGTACTTAATCCTAGTTTCATCAATTATCTTGATTGAAAGACTATTTAAAACAATGGGAAGGAAATCCAATGGCGCTACTTAAAGCTGGAGGCAGATGGGCTAGCAGTGTCTGCGACACGGAAGTAATCGTTGTGAAAGGACCTGAAGGTGAAGTTTCTCTTACTTGCGGAGGTGTGGACATGGTCGAAGCAGGTAGCGATCCTGTTTCTGGCGAATTAGACGACAGCGGAGATGCTACGCAATTAGGTAAACGCTACGTGGATGACGAAGAGACAATAGAAGTTCTTTGCACTAAGCCAGGAGCAGGTTCTTTAGGAGCTAATGGAAATGCTCTTCAATTGAAAGATGCGAAGCCCTTGCCAGCTTCTGACTAATTTTTTAGGTTAGGTAAAGACATGAACTTGATGATGCTTCTCGAAATGGCCGCTGGAGGCTTCGGCGACCGGGTGGCAGTTGGATCACTGAATGACGGTCTAACCGTTAAACAGATTTTCGATCATGCAGGAGCAGCGGCTCAACGTTTTCGAAGTGCCAATGTCGAAAATGTGGCAATGATAGACATAGCTTCACCTTCGCTGCCTGTTTGTCTTTTTGGGGCTTCTTGGGCGGGGCTTCCTTTCGTGCCCTTGAATTACCGTTTAACGAATCAAGAGTTGGATGTTTTACTGGAAAGAATCTCACCTTCAGTTGCGTTAATGCAGCCAGAAACTAAAGAGAGGATTTCCAACACTTTGGAAGTCCATTCAATAACTCGGGATGACCTTATCCCTTCTAGTGTCCCGGAAATTGAGACTTCAACAGATTGGAATATGGACGGAGAAGACACAGCAATTTTACTCTTTACTAGCGGCACTACTGGGGAACCAAAAGCTGCGGTTCTGCGGCAACGTCATCT
>PABN01000006.1 GCA_002699555.1 Dehalococcoidia bacterium | reverse complement strand
GATACAGATTATTTAAAAATTGAAAATTTTAGTTTAGTTAATAATGAAATTGATATTAAAAGTGATATTATTAAAGAAACTATAATATCAAATATTGATATATATGATTTAAATGCAGAATCTAATATTTCAAATATTGTACAATATAATTTTACTGAATTAAATGATTTAGGTGGAACATTAACTTATAATAATTTAAATCCAGTAATTGAATTTTTAGAAAATATAAATGGGACAATGTCTGGTATTAATAAATTTGCAACTAATGTAAATGGTACTTTTTTTTGGAATGATGGTAACAACAATACTGGAAGTATAACACTTCCAACCCCCGATACATTAGAAGAAGGTTATTTATTAATTGATTATCCTCATAATTATCCCTGGGGAGAACTATTTTTTTATTTAAATGGTAATGAAATTGGAAAAGTAGCCCCAAATAATACTATTAAATTTGCAAATCAATTTAAAAAAGGTGATATTATTCATATTAGTGAAACAGCCTCTGTTATTAAATGTGACCTTAAAATAACATTTATATCATTTGATTATATTGTAAATTTTAATCATGATTTAAATATTGAAAAACATATAACAAATATAAATTTAGAAGATTATATACCAAATAGTTTTACTAATTTTGAAATAGTAAATAGTCCATATGAAAATGCATTAATATTACCAGGAAATATATTAGAAATAACAACCGCATTTTTAGAAAGAAATTATAAATTAGAATTAAAAGCAAGAAAAAGTAATTTTGAAAAATTTTTAATATTTAATATATCAGAATTTGATAGAAATGCAAGAACAAAAGAAGAACATTATTTTTTGTTAAATCGTAATTCTAGAGAAATAAATATATCAGATAAATTTATTGGAGATGAATTTGGTGATATAAGTTTAATTCAAAATCCCCATAATAATATAAATTTAATAAATGTAAGTGAAAAAATTTATGAAGTAAGTGGAAATTTTAGAAATGATGAATATGATATAATTTGGCAAGCAATACCAGTTGGACAAACAGAACCAATTAGTTATACTTTAAAAATTAAAGAAATGCCACCAATTCCAGTAAAAATATTTTCAGATGCAGATTTAATAATACATAAAGATGAAGATAAAACTTATAATATTTCAGCAATATTTTCAGGGGTTGATTTAATTTATCAATTTCTTAAAAATCCATTGGATTCCTATTTAACAGATACACAATTATTTTTAATTGAAGATCAAAGAGGATATACATATGATATAGAAATTCAAGCAAAAAATATATCAAAAACATTAATATGGAAAATAAGTATTACTGAAGATCTACCAGCCTTACCCATTCCAAAAGATAATCCAATTTTATTATTTAGTAATAATGATCTGGAAATAGATTTACAAACAATATTAGAAGGTGGAAAACATTTAAGTTATAAATATGAAATTAATTATAATAAAGATTATTTAACAGATATTCATAATTTTTTCATTGAAAATCCACCAATAATTAGATATCATTCTAAAAATTTTAATAGTTATTTAAATGTATTTCAAAATACTGGAACAAATATTAATGATAATTTAGAGATAATTGAAGGAAATATTTATGAAAAACAAGTAAATCATATAAAATATGTATATGGTGATAAGGATACAGTTTTACGTTTTAAAATGCCAAATACAAATGATTATACAATATGTGCATTAATAAAATATAATGGTGAAAATACTGGAACAATATTAGGTGATGATACATCATTTATAGGTCATTGGAATAATACTAAAGGTTTCGTTAAAATAAATAATACAAATATAACTAATATTACTACAACTGAAGTAATAAAAGATTGGTTAATAATTTTATATAATAATTCATTAGAATCACCTAATAATGTTTTAATGTATCCAGAAATAGAATCAAGTATAACAACAGAACAACAAATATTTAGTTATTTATATATAAATAAACAAAAAAATTCAGATTGGGCTTTAGCAGATTTAGTTGTTATTGATAAAAGATTAGAAAGTATTCAAAATCAAGAATTAATAAATATTTTTAAAGATTATTTATTAAATGGAAATTTAAATTTACTAAATGATATAAAAGCAAAAGATATATCAACAAGTTTTGTTAATTCAAAAAAAAGTTATAAACAAATATATAATAGTGAATTACCAGTATTTAATAGTATTAATAATGATTTAGTATTTAGACTGGATGCATTAAATGTTGATAATTCAAATAATATGACATTAAATAATGATGATTCAATAACAAATTGGTATGATTTAAGTGAGAATGGTGTAATTGGAACATCGACAAGTAAAGCACCAAAATTTAAATTATCAAGTGAAAATATACCATCAATATTGTTTAATGATAGTAGAGTTAATTTTGGTTTAGTTGATAATGAAATAACAGATTATACATATTTTATTGTTTTTGATGTTCCAGATGAGAGTTATCAAAATGGAAATTCTAGTGGTAGGCAGTGGCCTATTCATTTTAGTAATTATTTTACATCATCAACTGAACACTATTTAGCACCTAATTTTAATACTGGATTGATACAATATCATGAAATAATACCACAAACAGTTCATAGTCGTGTTAGAGAAAATGTAAATCTTGGAAATATTATTGTTGGTAATATAAATGCTAATTATCATCCATTTTTTGGAAATTTATATGAAATATTAATATTTAAAGGTAGATTAACAACTATCGAAATTAAAAATATTGAAAATTATTTAACTTCTAAATGGATAAATAAAAGTTCAAATTATTTAAAAGAATTAATAACATTAGTTCCAAATAATTTAAATTTATTATATGATATATCTCTTACCTCATCTAATATTACTGGTGTTCTTGAAAATTCACTTAAAATTAATGAAATTTCAAATGAAACAAGTAATTTTATTGAATTAACTAAAGGAAAAGTTGATATTAATTTAAGATATATATTAAATAGTTTAAATCAAACAATTGAAACAACTGAACCTTCAATTAATTTAAATAATATTCATGAAATTAATGGAAATACATTAACTATATATCCAAATTATAGAAATGTTTTATATTTAATTGAAGTTAAAACAAGTGAAAATAAGTTAGTTTTTGAAATAAAAGAAAAAGATATAGATTATCCAAAATTATTAAATAAGTATTATTTAATTGATAATAGAATAAAAATAAAAAATAATATTAATGTATTAAATACTGGATATTCATTTAAAAAATCAATACTAATTTTTAATGAAACAAATCAATTTATAATTGAAAATAATATACCAAACTGTTTTATATTAATAATTGATAATTCTAAATTTACTTATTTGGAAAATTTAAATTTAGAAAAAGGTTTTTATAATGTAAATGTTAATGAGAATAGTTATATAGAAAATTACATAACAAAAACTAAATATCAAACTGTAAATAATTTTGATTTAGAATTAATAAATAATTATATTTTAAAATTTGAAGTATCTGATGAAATTTTAACAACAAATACATCAAAAATATTTATAAAATATAGAGAAAATTTTACAAATATAGATGAAAGTAAATTTATTTATGATAATTTTATAGAACCAAGATTTTATAATGAAATAACAAATTTAAATATAAATTTTAAATTACATGAAGAAATCAATTGTAATATTATTGATGAAACTTATCGTGTAATTAAGATTGATAAAGAAATTACAATAGAATTTCCATTTTTATATGAAAGTAACGAAATATTATATAATTTTAACAATAATTATTATTATTATAGTAATATTCCATTAAATGGAAAATATGCATTTGATAGTAATATTAATTTAGTTTCAGATTCCAATTTATTTATAAATGTTTCAAACTTAACTAATGATTTTGTAAATATTGCTTTGGAAAGTTTTAATAGTTCTAATTTAGATAATAAAAATTTTATTTTAATAAAATATGATGAATATAAAATATATGAAAATAAATATATATGGTACCAGTTAGATAATAAACCATTTTTTTATGATTTAAATGAAAAGGATTTTATTAAACAAACAGTAGATTCAAATGTTGAAACAGTTACTTCAAGTAATTTAAATATAAATTCTAATATAATAGAAATAAATAATTTAGAAAGTGTAACACTAATTGTTAATGATAATAATTCAATAAATTTTGATAATAATTATGAAAATATAGATATTGGTTTATATCATAAAGAAAAATTATATTATAATTCAAATTTAAATATTAATGGTGTTGTTGATATAAATATTAATTCATCTGAAACACAAGATAATAGTATTGCAAGATATTTGTTTAATAATAGTAATATTGGAAAAGATGAAAATAATAATTATAATTTAATAGAACATAATGGAACATTAAAATTATTTGAAAATAAATATTTACATTTTGATAAAACACAAGCTTATTTAAAAACTCAAAATTTAAATCTATCTCATACTGAATTTACTGTTTCATTTTGGTTAAAAATTAATAATTTAGATAATTATAGAGATTTAAATATATTTACAATTGATAATTTAAATATTGGAATAAAATATAATTTTAAGAAATTAGAATATTTTATAGATTTTGGTAATAATACTTTGAAATCATTTCCATATTATGGTAATGATGTTAATCAATGGAATTTTTTCACATTTGTAGTTGAAAATAATAATAATAGAAAAATATTTAAGAATGGTGAATTAATAAATTATGATATAAATAATGAATATTTGTTACTAAATAATTATGAATTAACGATAGGAAATCAATTAAATGAAAATAATCATGATTATTTAATATCAAAATTAAGTATATTTAAGAATGCTTTATATCAGAATGAGATAAAGGAGTTATATAATACGGATAATTTTATACTAAATAAGACTCGTTTAGATTATGAATATCTATTTAACGATGGAACTAAATTTAATACAATTTCAAAAAATAATTTAATAGAATTTTATAATGATTCACTTTTTACAGATTACAATAATACTTTAAGTTATACTCAATTTATTGTTAATAATAAATATAATATTGATATTGAAAAATATATTGAAAAAGTAGAAAGTAATATATATATATTTAAATATAATAAAAATAATTATGAATATAATATAGATTTTCCACAAGATACATTATGTGATATAATGTTAGTTGGTGGTGGTGGTGCTGGTGGTTGTTCTGATGGTAGTGGTGGTGGTGCGGGAACATTAATGTATCATAAAAATCAAAATTTTTCAGGAAAATATAAATTAATAGTAGGTGGTGGTGGTGTTGGAAGATTTAATAATATAGGTGATAATGGTATGGATACAGTAATAATTGATGATAAAGAAGATATATATTATAAAGCTGTAGGTGGTGGTGGTGGTAGTGGTAATATTAAAGGAACAGATGGATATGTTCAAAATGGTGGTTCTTCTGGTGGTATTTCTTCATATAATAATGAAAATATTGAATATTCAAATATTAATACATTAAGTAGTGATAATATATTTAATTACACACAAGTAGATATTTTAAATAATAAATATTTAAATATTTTAAATTATCCAGAAGGTATAAATGGTAATTTTGGTGGTTATAATTTAGATTATTTTAATAATTATGACTTTTATACAAATAAATTAGGTAATTATAGAGTAATAGATTTAAATTCAACAAATAAATGGTCATTTCATTCAAGATTTAAAAGAACAAAGGTTAGTGGTTCAATATTAAATAGAGGAAGTTATTTATTTGGAAATAGTGCATCTGAAAATGTAGGTGGTCCAACTAAAGGTAATGGTTGGGCAGTATTAATTGGTAGTAATGGAATACTTATACAAGGTAAATATAATGCTCAAGAAGTAAAATTAACAAGTATTTCAGCAGAATTAAATATATGGTATCAATTAATTTTATCTAAAGATGATCAATATTTTTATGCTTGGTTATATAATGAAAGTACAAATACTTTAATTACAGAAACAAAAAGTACTATTTGGGGTCATAATTTACCTTTAGTATTTTATAGTACTGGTGCAACATATAATGATTTAATTCAGTTTCAATATGAAACACAAGGTTCAGCACATTTTGATGAATATACTTGGTATGGAACCAAAAATTATTTATATTTTCAAAATAATGTTTCTTATAAAACAGAATCTGAGGTATTAAATTATTTACATAATTATATAGGTGGTTCTGGTGGTGGTGGTGCTGGTGGAAATGGTTATAGTTCAATTTTAAATACAAGAGGTGGATATGGTGGAAATGGTATAGAATTAAATATAACTGGTGAAAATGTAACATATGCATGTGGTGGAAATGGGTCATATTATTATGGAAGTAATCTAGATACTAATAATAATTCAATAGGTGGTTCTGGTTCAGATGTTTATATTGGTGGAAATGGTTTAGATGGAACTGGTAGTGGTGGTGGTGGTAATGGTAATGGATTACATAAAAGTGGTAATGGTGGTTCTGGTATAATTATTATTAAAACTTATGAACCAGAATTAGTTAAAATAAATAAAACTTTGTTTTATTATCCAATTCCATTAAATTCTTATAATATAGAATATGGTAATATTTATGCATTTAGTTACAATAAAGATAATGATAATGGTTTTGGTCAAACAGAATATTATATATCAACAAATATTGGAATGAATTATGATGTACTTATTATAGCGGGGGGTGGTGCTGGTGGTCTTACAACTACTTCAAATTTAATACAGACATCTAACTTAATACAGACATCTAACTTAATACAAACATCTAATTTAACACAAACATCTAACTTAACACAAACATCTAACTTAAATGGAACATCAAATATTACTTCCAGAATTGAATATTATCCAGTTTATAATGTAACTTCTAATATAATAGTTCATTCATATATAATTAAAATCCCACATATTATTCAAACATCTAATATTGAAAGTACATCAGAATTTATTCCAAATAATATTATTAGTTCTAATTTAATTATTAGTTCAAATATTTCTTTTATTAATATTGAAACAGTAGAATATATAGTAACTAATAATGGTATGGATTCATATAGATTTAGTAATTTAAGTGGTGATTTAATAGGATCTAATATTAATATAGATCTAAATAATGGTGATACACTTCGTTTATCTAATATATCTGGTGGTCATGTAATTGAAATTAAAGATAGTAATGATCAAATATTAATAAATGAAGAAAATACAATATTGGAATATACATTTTTAGAAGAAGGAATTTATACATATTATTGTAGTGCAGGACATATTAATATGAATGGAACAATAAATGTCAATGAAAGTAATATAAATTCAATAGAAAAAATAACTTATACTAGCAATATGGAATATAATTATTATGTTTATACAGACCATTATGTATCAAATATTACATCAAATTTTGTTTTAACAGCTGATACTATAACAAATGAAAATACATTAGTAACATCTAATTACATTAATGGACAAATAGTATATACAAGTAATATAACTTATATTACAGATTTTATAACTCATAATGAAATAGAATATTCAATATCAATTGAAAATAATAATTATTTGTTTAGTAATTTAAATACTGGATTAATAGATAATAATATTACAATAAATTTAGGTGATATTTTAATATTAAATAATAATACAGACTTTATTGGAATTAAGGATAGTCTAAATAACGATATAATAACAACAAGTAATTTAAATATAAGAGTAGAATTAACAGAACAAGGGAATTACACATATTATTCTAAAACTAATAATTTAATTGAAGGAACAATTAATGTAAATAATGAAAATACAATTTTAGATTTATCATATACAAGTAATTTAGAAATAATTAAAGAATTGGATTATTTATATATAACAACTTCAAGTAATGAAATAATATATGAATCAAATTTAGTATATGATTATACATCTAATACAGTTTTAAAACCAATTGAATTTCCAGAAATTATAGATACAAATATAACATCAAATGTAATTAATGGTGAAATAGTATATACATGTAATATAACTTATATTACTAATTGGACATTTGATAATACTTCCGATATTGAATATACCAGTAATGAAGAATTAATAGTTTCTATCAATAAAAAAATATTTGAATATTCAATATTAATTGAAAATAATAATTATTTGTTTAGTAATTTAAATACTGGAATAATAGATAGTAATATTACGATAAACTTAGGTGATACTATAATATTAAATAATAATACAGACTTTATTGGAATTAAAGATAGTCTAAATAACGATATAATAACATCAAGTAATTTAAATATAAATATAGAATTAACAGAATTAGGAAATTATAAATATTATTCAAAGACAAGTAATTTAATAGAAGGAAATATTATTGTAAATAATGAAGATATAATTTATACATCAAATAGTGTAATAGAATCAAATATAACTTATGAAAATAAAATATTATATACGAGTGAATTAATAATAACAAGTAATATACGATATTATAGTAATATAATATATGAAACAAATATATATGAAACAGTAGATACATATGAAATAGTAGATACATATGAAATAGTAGATACATATGAAATAGTAAATACATATGAAGAAATAGATTATAATATAGGTGGTGGTGCTGGTGGATTAATATTTTTAGAAAGTGTATTTTTAGGAATTGATAATTATATAATAAAAGTAGGTAAAGGTGGTAAAGGAACAGATAATATAAATAATATAGGTGAAAATGGTAAAAATAGTTCATTTAGTTATTTAAAAACTGAAGCAATAGGTGGTGGTGCAGGTGGAACAAATTTAATAAATGGTAATAATGGTGGTAGTGGTGGTGGTTCGATAAAAGGTCGTACTGGTGGTTTAGGAACAATAAGTGATATTGTTAATAAAAATGATGATATTTTAATAAATCAATATTATCAAGGTTATAATGGTATTCAATCTGGTGGTGGTGCAAATGGTGATGGATCTAGTAATATAAATAATGGAAAATATAAAGAAAATGATATAAACTTTTTTGATAATTTTAATATTGATAAATTTAATAATTTAATAAAAGATAATGAATTATATTTTGCAAGTGGTGGTAATATAAAAGGGTTAGATGGATTAGATAATTCTGGAAATGGTGGAAATGGGAATTTTGAAAATAATAAAAGTGGTGATGGTGGTTCAGGATTAGTTTTATTAAGAAAAATAAATAATAGTGATTTTAAAATATATATTCCAATTACAACAGCAATTTCAGTTAATTTAATTGATCCAATTGTAGAAAATACAGTAGTGAATATTCCATTAACTTATAATCTAAATGGTACAAATATAACTATTTTTAATGAACAAGTTGCGAGTAATATTGAAGAAAATATATTATTATTTCGTTTTGATAATTTAAATAAAAATGAATTTGGACAAACAGAATATTTAATAGAATTTAATGAAATTACAGAGATTGATATATTATTAGTTGGTGGTGGTGGTAGTGGTGGTAAAGGATTAATAAATAATGAAGAATATGGTGGTGGAGGTGGTAATGGTGGTGGATTAATATTTTTAAGTAATTTAGAAGTTGAAAAAGGAAGTTATAAAATTAAGGTAGGTGAAGGAGGTAAAGGAATTACATCAGAATATGGTGTAGGAAATAGTGGTAAAAATAGTTCATTTAGTTATTTACAAACAGAAGCAATAGGTGGTAGTGGTGGTGGTTATAGTAATATTTCGGTATCTTCTAATATTATTACAGATATTGTTAAATATGATGGAACAATTTTAAAATCATCTTACGTTCAAAATTATAAAACAGATACATATTTAGATTTAAATATATTAAATATTGAAGATAGAGAATATCCACCTTTAAAAACTTTTGATTCTAATATTTTAACAGTATCAAATTTACAATATGGTAATGGTGAATATGAAATTGAATATTCATCAATAAATACAGATAATTATTTAAATATTTTTAGTTTATTTGGAAGAAATTTAGTAGGAGAATTAGGAATAGAAACAAATATAGATGAATATGTAAATTTATTTGAACACAACTATTTTAAAAATAATAATATTAATATAGTATCAATAACAAGTCATAATGCAATATTTTACATAAGTGATGATTATAAAATATATGTATCTGGAAGTAATTCAAATGGAAAATTAGGGTTAGGACATAGTGCTAATATATTAACTCCTATGGAAAATACATGGTTTTCAGATAATAATGTTAAAATAACAAAAATAGTAGCTTATAATGAATTAGTACTATTTTTAGATATTGAAGGAAAAGTATATCAAACAGGTTTAACATCTGGTTATGTTACAAATAAAACACCTACAATAATAAG
>PABN01000005.1 GCA_002699555.1 Dehalococcoidia bacterium | reverse complement strand
CGACGTTCTAGGTGACTAGTCTTAGAACTAACAACTCAGAATAGTTAGTTCTATTTTTTGATTTTTTGAACAGACCTTAAGTTTTCATTACTCTCTTCTTGGAGATACAAATGTCAAGTTTTGTCGATGAGTGCGGTATTAATGTTTGCGCTGGTGACGGTGGCGCGGGAGTCGTTTCATTCAGGCGTGAGGCTCACGTTTCGCGCGGCGGTCCAGATGGGGGAGACGGTGGCGATGGCGGAAATATATGGTTTGAAGCTGATCACAATGTCGCGTCTCTCTTAGCTTTTCGTGATCACCCACACCGACGAGCTAAAAATGGCACGCATGGTTCAGGCGGTAAGCGTCATGGTAAGGCATCTGAAGAATTAATAATCAAAGTACCAGAGGGAACTACTATTTATGAGTTAGAAGGGGAGCAGGTTCTGGCAGATCTTGCACAAGATGGAGACCGCTGGTTAGCAGCGCGAGGTGGAAGAGGTGGAAGAGGCAATGCACGCTTTTTGAGTAATAAAAGAAGAGCTCCAACTTTCGCAGAGCAAGGCGAAGAAGGTGAAGAAAAGTGGTTGAGGATGGAATTGCGTCTACTGGCGGATGTTGCTTTAGTAGGTTTTCCAAACTCAGGTAAAAGTACTTTTATATCAAAAATCTCAGCAGCAAAACCCAGAATTGCGGACTACCCATTTACAACCCTCGAGCCCAATTTGGGAGTAGTTCAAACCCCTGGTGTGCCGGAATTTACCGTTGCAGATATACCGGGTTTGATAGAGGGAGCAAGCGAAGGTAAAGGGTTAGGGCACCAATTTTTAAAACATATTGAAAGAGCAAGTATTTTATTAATACTCTTGGATCTTTCTCCAACTTCAGAATTTTCACCTGAGAGGCAAAAAGAAGTATTAGAAAATGAGTTAAGTTCATATCGTCCAGAGCTGTTATCTAGACCACGACTTGTTGTTGGATCTCGTGCTGACATGGCGCTAGAAGGTGTTGAATTTGACGACCAGAAAGTTTCTTCTATAACTGGTTCTGGGATAAAAGAAACTTTGTATCAAATCGCCGGTCTTATAGAAGAAGTTAGGGCAAATAAACCGGTTAATCCTACGCGTATTTTGCATCAGCCTGAACCCGAAGGGATAAAGGTCGAAAGGGTTGATGATAATCATTGGGAGATTAGAGACAGAGAGTTGATAAGAGTGGCTAATTTAAATGATTTGAGCAATCCAGATGCACTGGCTTATTTGCAAGATCGTTTTAAAAATATGGGTGTAGATAGAGCATTAAATAGGGCAAGAGTAAAAAAAGGCGAAATAGTTAAGATAGGAAAACTAGAATTCGAGTATGACGAAGATGAGTAAAACAGTAGTCGTTAAAGTGGGGACCTCATCTATAACGAATACGAATGGTGAGATATCGCAAGAGTCAGTTGCGAAGATTTGCTCCGAAGTTGCCGAACTAAAAAGCTCTAGAAATAACGTTGTAATAGTAACTTCTGGAGCGATAGCTGCCGGACTTCCTTTTCTGGGTTTGACGGGTGACAGTAGGCCACAGGACCCTTCAACTTTGCAAGCAATCTCTGCGATAGGTCAAGGTTCCTTAATAGGCACCTATCGAGAAGAGTTGTCCAAGCACGCACTACTTGCAGGACAGGTTTTACTGGCTCCTCTAGACTTTTTTGTTCGTTCCCAGTATCTACATGCGCGAAATACTCTGATGAGGCTTATAGACCTAGGTGTTATCCCTGTGGTCAATGAAAATGATGCAATAGCCGATGACGAAATCCGTTTCGGTGATAATGATCGTATAGCTGCTTTAGTTGCCCATTTGGTTGAAGCAGACATGCTGGTATTACTTACTGACACTTCAGGTTTGTTTACAGCTGATCCAAGAATGGATTCCGAAGCCTCTTTAATAGAAGAAATAATTGAGATTGACCAGGAGATGGAGAGATATGCGGGTGCTAGTAGCTCAGATCTAGGAAGTGGAGGAATGGCATCTAAATTAGCAGCTGCAAAGATAGCAAGTTGGTCAGGAGTAAGAACTGTAATAGCTGATGCTTCAAGAGTAGATATCCTAAAAGACGCTTGTAATGAAGTGAATGGAATTGGAACTGTCGTCCATCCCAGAGATACACGATTGAATGCTAGAAAACTTTGGATTGCATTTGCTGTAGGTTCTCGAGGGCAAATTATGGTTGATAACGGTGCACGTAAAGCCTTAGAAGGAAGCGCATCCCTACTCCCTACGGGAGTGCTCAAAAGTGAAGGAGACTTTGAAATCGGTGACGCTGTTGAAATAACAGATGAGAACTCAAAGATCTTCGCAAAAGGAATAGTCAGACAAAATTCAGAAGATGTCGTGTTGAACCTGGGATTGAAAACTTCGGAATTGCCAGAAGGTATTTCTCATGAAGTTATTCATACGGATGACTTGGTTATTCTTCCTTAGGGAAACTTGAGTTTTTGTAGGTTTCTTTTCAAACCTTCCAGTAAAAGCGAAGATTCTTTTACACCACTTTTGTTTGAGATAACTATGTAAATAAATGCGGAAACAGGTACGCAGACCAGACAGTTTATTAATTCATTAGTATTCGATAGAAGCCATCGAGCAATAATTGAAATTATCACTGATGATAAGGCAGCTGGTAAAAGTTTCACGACCGGTGAGAGAGGCGAAGGATTTGGAGTTATTTTTTTATTAATCCTTCTAGATAAAAATAGCATTTCTATCCAAGCGGCTACTGCTGATCCAATCGCTAACCCTACAGCACCCAAATGAGGGTTAGCTGGCAGAGATCTTAAGCTTTCACTTAGTGGCCCCCAATCTCCGATGAGTGATTCGGGCACTTTTTCTAGAGTTGAATTTGAAATAAAGAATCTGTCTAGAGGAAACATGAGTAGGAGGCCAAGAATTAGAGAGATGACTACTCTCAGGGTTGCAGAGAGTGCAGGAGTTTTAGTGTCTCCACTTGCGTAAAAAGCACTTTGGTAGATACGTGAAATACCTATTGCAGGGATTCCAAGAGAGTATGCGGCCAAAGTTGCGGCTACAACAATGCTGTCATCTCTGTCAAACGACCCCCATTGAAAAATGACACCGATGATTTGATCGCCGATTGTTATATAGATTACTGAAGTTAAAAACATGAAGAAAGAAGTTTGCTTAATTCCTTTGTTTAAACGATGAGCGAGGTCTTGAATATTCGTATTTCTAGACATTTCTGGAAGTTCAGCTGCAGCAATACTCATAGCAAAAAGACTTATTGGAAGTATGTAGAGAACTTGCGCTGACATAAGTGCAGAAACCGCGCCAGTCACTAGTAAAGAAGCCAAAATCAAATCGAAGTAACCTGAAAGTTGAACCACGCCTCTGCCCAAAATGGTGGGATTGAAGCGCTTAATTATCTCTCGCACGTGTTCATTTCTCCAAGAAAGAGAAAACTGTATTTTGGTTTGCAATTTACCAACTCCAAAAAGTTGGAATAGAAGCTGGATGATGCCACCTATAAATAAGCCCCAAGCAGCAGCTCTCGCTGCTTTCATTGGATCCCAATCTTTACTAATCGCAATTAGCAAAATGACAATTTGTGCGGCGTTCCATAGAACAGGGGCAACGTATGAGAGAAAGAATTTTCTATGACTATTCAAAACACCTAGACACCAAGCTGCAAGCACTAAAAAACCAATTCCGGCTGTGGTTATTTTGATTAAGTCAACTGTTAAATCAAGTTTTTCTGAGGTAAAACCTGGAGTCAAAATTCTTGCTATTGGCCTGGCCAGTATTATCCCAATAAGGGTTAACCCACCTGTGAAGGCAATTAGAAGGCTCGCAACGGCACCAGCGGCCTTGCCGGCCTCCTTCTCTTTACCTTCAGAAAGCAGTTTGCTGTACACAGGTATAAATGAGCTTGACAAGGATCCTTCTCCTAAAAGATTTTGCAGTAGGTTAGGTATCCGTAAAGCGGCAGTGAATGCGTCAGCAGCAGGGCCAAGACCAAGAACAGAACGAAGTAAAGACTCTCTCAGCAAGCCTGACAAGCGTGAGAGTAGTATTCCAAGACCAATTTTCTTTGCTCCGCTATTTTCCGAAATAGCGGAAGATTCCTTAGAGGATTCCAATTCTCTTACCTCTTTTCTAATAGAAGGTTAGTCGCGGGTTTATTAGAGTGTGATTAGGGTAAATATTTTCTAGAAATAACTATTTGTTAGTAGTTATTTCTTTCATTGAGGATGAGGCTTTGTTGAAAGATACGCTCATTCAAGTGGATCACAGATTTGAAGATGTAACTGGCGTTCGTTCAGGTCTAAGTGACGTAAGTTATTTAGCCGATGACGGGATAGCCGGAATTGTTTATTTGGCTGACCGTCTAGCGAAACCGGTTCTTATTGAAGGGCCAGCAGGTACAGGAAAAACTCAGCTAGCTAAAAGTGTTGCAGAAATGAGCGGTGCGCGTTTAATTCGTCTGCAATGTTATGAGGGACTTGATGAGTCAAAGGCCCTTTACGAATGGAATTACAAAAAACAACTTTTGCGAATTCAAGCTGAAAATGAAATTCGTGATTGGGGTGAGATAGAAGAAGATCTTTTCTCAGAGGATTTCCTGCTTAGTCGTCCGCTTCTAGAAGCAATCAGAGCTGAAGATCCAGTAGTTCTTTTAATCGACGAAGTTGATCGTGTGGAAATTGAGACTGAAGCCTTACTTTTAGAAATACTTTCTGAGTACCAAGTATCGATACCAGAATTGGGAACTGTTGAAGGTAACCAGATTCCGTTGGTTTTTTTAACTTCCAACGGCACTCGTGAACTTTCTGAGGCTCTAAAAAGAAGGTGCTTGTATCTTTACATCGATTATCCCGATTTGGAAAGAGAACGCGAGATTATCAACGCAAAGATCCCAGGGATGGATGAAAACTTAGCTGATCAAATAGCTCGGATAGTCCGTTCAATCAGACAACTTGATCTAAAAAAGCATCCTTCCGTTTCGGAAACTCTTGACTGGGCAAAGACACTCCTTTTGCTAGGGGTTGAGAAAATTGATGCAGATGTTGCAACTGAGACGGTAAATGTTTTATTGAAATACAGGTCAGACATAGAAAAAGCGATAAAAGAATTCGCTGACAATCCTGACTCAATACAGGAAACAGAAGAAGAGGGTGCAGCCTAAGCTGCAGACAACGGTTAGAAATGTCATCAACTAGCGAGTTGAATGAATCAACACATATAGAGGGTGATGAATCCCCACTTCTGGGACTATTAAATGGATTTATAGTTGAACTTCGTTTGGCTGGGTTACCAGTTAGTTTGACGGAGTGTCTTGATGCAATGGAGGCGGTAAGTCATATACCAATTGAAGATCGCGATGCGTTTAAGTACGCGTTAGGTGCGACTCTTGTAAAAAATCATTCACACTGGAAGTCTTTTGAGATTGTTTTCGAAGTGTATTTTTCTGTTCGAGGTTCTGAATATGAAATACAAGAAAATCAATTAGAAAATTTAACAGACGATGAACTGAGTGAGTCTGAATTAAAACAAGGAGATGCACCATCTGGTGGGGGAGCCATGTCCGGTCTTTCTCCAGAAGAACTCCAAGAGATGCTCTTTCGTGCGTTGTTGAATGGCGATCAAGCGATGTTGAGGCTTTTGGCACGTCAATCTGTAATTAGATATGCAGGTATGGAACCAGGAAGGCCGGTGGGTGGAACTTACTATCTTTATCGGACCTTAAGAAATCTTGATCTTGACTCAATGCTTGACCGTTTGATGAATGAAAGCAGGGAAAAGGCTTTAAATGACCTAACACAACTTGAAGAAAGACTTGAACAGGATGAGTATAAAAGTCGGATTGAAGAACTTAAAAAACAGATTGAATCAGAGATTAGACGCAGCTTAGTGGCAGATCGTGGCGTTGAAGCTATGGCGCGCACTCTTAGAAAACCACTTCCAGAAGATGTAGATTTCATGCATGCCTCTCGAGAAGAGATGGCCAATTTGAGACGTTCTCTGTATCCACTTACAAGAAAACTTGCTGCACGTCTAGCAAGACGAAGAAAGTATGGTCGAAGAGGTCCTTTGGATTTTCGTAAAACGATTAGACATTCCTTAAGCTATGGAGGAGTCCCTGCTGAACCCAAATTTAAATATCCACGGCCATCAAAACCAGAAATAATGGTAGTTGCAGATATTTCAGGATCAGTTGCAGCTTTCGCTCGCTTCACCCTTCATTTGCTTTATGCGATCTCTAGTCAATTTTCGAAAGTGCGTTCTTTTGTTTTTATAGATGGTCTAGATGAAGTTACGCGTTTTTTAGAAGGTGTTGAAGATATAGGAGAAGCTGTTCATCGGGTAAACACAGAAGCAGACGTGGTTTGGGTTGACGGCCACTCCGATTACGGTCACGCTTTCGGTGTTTTTTGGGAAAAGTATGGCAAAGATATTGGACCTAAAACAACTGTTCTCATTCTGGGGGATGCGCGCAACAATTATCACGCGTCACAATCTTGGATCTTGAAAGAGGCAAAGCAGAAGGCTAGAAAACTTTATTGGTTGAACCCTGAACCGAGAGCATATTGGGATACAGGTGATTCAATTCTTGGGGAGTATGCAACTCATTGCGATGGTGCATATGAAGTTAGAAATCTTAGACAGTTAGAAGCTTTTATAGAAAAATTGGTCTAGGGATAATTAAAGCTGACTGCTGTGTAATAATTCAGCAATTCGAAATGCAATATCGATACTCTGAGAACCATTTAACCTTGGATCACATAGTGTGTCATAACGTTTTGAAAGATCTTTAGCACCCAGTTGAGCACCTCCACCTAAACACTCAGTTACATCATCTCCAGTAAGCTCTAAATGAACACCCCCTGGATATGTTCCGACTTTTTTATGTGCCTCAAAGAAACCAGTGATTTCTTTAAGGATGTCATCAAAATCTCTAGTTTTGTGTCCATTTTCAGTGGAAAAAGTATTCCCATGCATAGGATCGCAAACCCAAACAACAGGGTGTCCGGCTTCTTTCACTGCCTGAAGAATAGAGGGTAGTTTTTCCGAAACTGCTTCAGCTCCCATTCGTGAAATTAAAGTTAATCTGCCGGCAATCTTTTCGGGATTTAAGGTTTCACAAAGAGTTAAAACATCTTTAGCATTAGCATCAGGGCCCAGTTTGCAGCCAATCGGATTATTCACCCCTCGTAGGAATTCAATGTGGGCACCGTCTAACTCTCTGGTTCGTTCTCCGATCCAGAGCATATGTGCTGAACAGTCATACCATTCTCCTGTCAACGAATCTTGTCTGGTCAAAGCCTCTTCGTAACCTAGAATAAGAGCTTCGTGGCTTGTGTGGAAGTCGACTTCGCTTAATTCGGATAATTTGTCGCCATCAATTCCGCATGCCTGCATGAATGAGACAGCACGGTCTATTTCATTTGCAAGTATTTCATAGCGTTGACCAGCGGGACTTTCGGCAACAAACTCACGATTCCATTGATGGACCCTGGAGAGAGCAGCAAAACCTCCCTTGGTGAATGCTCTTAGTAGGTTAAGTGTTGCGGCAGCTCGGTTGTAGGCGGTTAAGAGACGTTTAGGATTGGCCGCACGTGAATCTTCGTTGAAATTTATGTCATTCACCATGTGTCCACGAAAAGAAGGTAGTTCTAAACCATCTACAGTTTCAGTATCACTGGATCGAGGTTTAGCAAACTGCCCTGCAATGCGTCCTACTTTAACAACTGGAACTCCAGTGTAATAAGTAAGAATTACTGCCATTTGCAAGATAACGCGTAGTCGGTCTCTTATTGAGTCAGCGGATGTATCGAAAGACTCTGCACAGTCACCTGCTTGAAGCAGGAAGGCTTCCCCGCGAGAGACTGCTGCTAGTTGCCCCGTAAGATCCCTTGCCTCACCTGCAAAAACTAGTGGTGGTAATGCAGAAAGTTCATCTAAGACTTTTTGCAAGGAATCGTCATCAGGCCACACAGGCTGTTGGCTAGCTTCGAAGTTTTTCCAAGAATCTGGTTTCCATTCCCGGCTCTTATTTCTAGTCGAACTTTTACTCATATGTAGAGTTTACGAAATAAGCGGCGGATAAAAAAACGAATTATTTAATTACGTTTTTAAGCTACGCTTATGCTTTCACCGGCGCGGTCTCGAACAGTGTTTACAGCTCTTTTAACCAAACGGCGAGCTGCTTCTGCTGTAACACCGAGTTCTTCTCCGACTTCTCTGTAGCTTCGCTTTCTTCCATCAACAAGCCCAAATCTTTGTTCAACGGCATAGCGAGCTCTTTTGTCTAACACGTCTAAAAGTCGTGTTGCCATCTCGCTTTCAGAACGGTCCATTACTTCTTGCTCAGGCCCTGGATTAGCGTCTGGAAGCAAATCTACCAATTCGTTACTGTCATCGTCTCCTATTGTCCTATCTAGAGAAGTTGGGGTGGTTAAACGATGCAGTCTTGCATGTTCTTCATCAAGTTCGTCCCCATTCCCAGATACTGCTCTTAGTGCTGCACGCAAACTAGCTGAGCGGTCACCGGGAAGTCTGACGAGGCTTGCTTTCTGATCTAAAGCTCTTCCGATTGCTTGTCTGATCCAGAAAGTTGCATACGTAGAAAATTTAAAACCTTTTCTCCAGTCAAATTTATCCACAGCATGTTCAAGCCCTAAGTTGCCTTCTTGTATCAGATCGAGAAGCTCCATTCCTGGAGGCAGTGGGTAACGTCTAGCTACACTGACTACAAGTCGAAGGTTTGATCTAATAAATCTATCTTTTGCCTGTTCTGCGGCTCGGATTGCTCTGACAATATCACGTCCTGTTTCACCAGCCTCTTTGCGAGCACGAGCTTCTGTCCCTGCCTCAATTGTTTGGGATAGTTGCCTTTCTTCTTGTGCATTAAGAAGCGGAACCATTCCAATTTCGTTTAAATATTGTCCTACTGAATCACTCATTTTTTCTCTTTTTTTAATCGCGCTTTAGTCGCGCCTCTGTTTCTTTTCCGGAATCATTTTTCCTACTAAGAAAATTTGCTGGGAAGACGATTAAATACTGCATCTTTTGGTCAGTCTGTTAATGCCCTCCATACTATTTTGACACATTTTGTGAGTCTGTGGAAGAGTCGGCGTTTATGACTTTCGTCATACCGCTATATTTTCCTTTATTTACAAGGTTTACGAATAAATAAAATTCTTATATTTACTACTTTAAAGACTCTAAAACAGGGAAATTTTTTAGTAAGTATTACTATTTAGATGTGTCTAATGACTTTCG
>PABN01000004.1 GCA_002699555.1 Dehalococcoidia bacterium | reverse complement strand
CTGACTACTCAACTAGAAATCGACTCTAAGAAAACTTGGGCTTTCGGTGATGAACAAAATGACATTGAGATGCTTAAATGGGCTGGCTGTAGTTATGCAATGTCAAATGCTGAACCTTCAGTTAAAGAGGCAGCTAATTTTATAGCTCCTTCTAATGACGAAGATGGTGTCGCTGTGACACTTGAAAGTGTTTATTAGAAGTAAATTTCGATAGACGCGAAACAGCCCGACCTCTTCAGGCCGGGCTGTTTAAATTTATTGCGTATTTAGCTTATTCGCCACCCTCGTTAAGCGTGATGCTCTTTGGTTGCCAACCGCTACCAAAGGTTTGAACACCCTTACCTTTCAATATGTCCAAAGCAGCCTCAACATGCTCATTTGTATAAGCACCTGAATCAGGAGCTGCTTGAAGATCTCCAGAAGATGTTGCAACATCTACTGTCTGAGACCAAGCGTCTGAATTGATCATTCCTGCACCATCTGGGGAAGGCCAGATCAAATTATTAATCTCGTTCATCTGCCATGCTTGATGAGATGTTCCTAGTGCTGAACCGTTATCTAGAACTGCATTTACACAATCATCAGCATTGTCACGACAATGTGCCCAGCCTTCGAGAGATCCGGCTACAAATCGTGTAGTTATATCTCCATAAGCTGGATCTGAAGCTAGACGTTCACCGCTAGCCCAGATTGCGTCTTGGAGCATCGCTGTTCCAACATCATTCCAATCAATTATTGCAAGGTCTGATGCTTCATAGAGACGTCCAGTTGCAGGATTCTTAGCTTCGAGAACTTGAGCATACTCGTTGTAAATCATTGCTTGAGCTGCATCTATTTCTCTATTTAACAAAGCCATCATGTCGAAACTCTGACCTATCATTTCGTAAGATCCGTCTTCCACACCAGCATCTCTAAGGCCTGCGACAAGTTCGAATTCATTGCCCCAACCCCAGTTGCCGACTTTTTTGCCTCTTAGATTGGCCGGATCTGATCCGATACCAGCATCAGCCCAAGAAACTTGAAGCGTTCCTGATCTCTGAAATACTTGAGCGACATTAACAATGTCTGCTCCCTGTTCACGTGAAACAAGTGCCTTTGGCACCCACGAAATAGCAAAATCAACTGCGCCAGAAGCCAACTGCTGTTGTGGCACAATATCTACGCCACCTTCAAGAATTGTTACATCCAAACAGTAGTCATTGTAAATGCCTCTATCGACTGCAGCAAAATAACCTGCAAATTGAGCTTGTGTAACCCATTGAAGTTGAAGGCTGACTGAGTCCACCGAGTCACAATCACCTGAACCCACAGCAGCTTCATCTGAGCCACATGCCGTAGCAAGAAGTGAAACCGCTGCTACCAACGCAACCACTCCTCTAGTAAAACGTTTATTCATTCTTTATTCCCTCCCCCTTACGGGTTAGTTGTCTTTAATATCCCCTGATATTCGCCAAGGCATACTTAATCTCTCAGTAACAAGAGCACTACCAAACAACAATAGCCCCAATCCTGAAGCCATTGCTATTGCGGCCCAAGCTACATCATATTTAGCAAATCCTGCACTAGATGTGATGACATTGCCAATACGGTCTTGAGGACCGCCAAAATATTCTGCAACAATAGCGGCAATTACTGATAAAGGAGCCGCTAAACGAAGTGAATTAGCAAAAAATGGCAATGCATTAGGTATTCGTACTTCACGTAAAATAGTCCAATCCCCTGAAGCATACGAATGCATCAACTCAATTTCATTAGGGTGAACTTCATTAAGGCCTTTTGCTGTATTAATAAAGACAGGAAAAAATACAACTGCGATCACTACAGCCTGATTGCTAAAAGTTCCTGTAAGACCGAACCAAACATTAAAAATTGGAGCCAGTGCAACAATAGGAGTTGCATTTATTGCGATCGCAAAAGGAGTTAACCCATCATTTAAAACTTTAAAACGATTAGTTATCAAAGCCAATAAAACGCCCAGCAGTATTCCTATTAATAATCCGCTTATTGCAATTTTTCCTGTTTCCCAAGTGGCATGTCGTAAAACTCCCCATTCTTCAATTAACCGGGCCCAAATAGATGAAGGTTTTGGCAATAAAAACTCTTTAATTTCAAAAACTGTTACTGCCCCTTCCCACAGCGCTAATCCAATAATGCCTACAAGCACTGGAGGTAAAACAGAAGCAACCCTGCGATTTTTCATCAACCGGCCTCTACCGCTCGAAGAGCTTCACGCACTTCAGTCGTAGCTTGAAAGAATTCAGGGTCTTCTCTGGTTTGATCGGTGCGATCGCCTAAATCAACTGTTATCTCAGAATGAATTCTTCCTGGTCTTGGGGATAGCACAACCACTTTTGATGAAAGAAATGCTGCTTCAGGTATCGAGTGGGTAACAAATACAACAGTAGTTCCTGTTTCTCGCCATATTCTCAGTAACTCAACTTGCATGTGTTCTCGTGTCATTTCATCTAAAGCACCAAAGGGTTCATCCATGAGTAGCAAGCGCGGTTCAAAAGATAAAGCTCGAGCTATCGACACTCGCTGTTGCATGCCACCTGACAATTGTCTTGGGTAATGATCTTTGAACTCTTCTAATCTAACTAGCTCTAACATTTCTTTAGAACGTGCTTGTCGATCGGCTTTAGACCATCCCTTAAGCTCAAGTGGCAATTCAATATTCGCCGAAACATCTCTCCAGTCAAACAAACCAGAATGTTGAAAGACCATGCCATAATCTTGATCTAATCTTGCTTGATTAGCTGTCTTGCCAAAAACTTTCACTTCTCCTGCTGTTGGAACAAGTAGGTCGGCAATCAATCTTAAAAGAGTTGACTTTCCACAACCTGAAGGGCCTATAAGTGAAATGAAGTCACCTTCTTTTATATCCAGATCGATTCCTAATAATGCTTGAACCTCATTGTCACTGTCTGGATTGAATACTTTGTCAGCCGCTCTAATAGAAACAGCTTCTTCCAAGTTTTCGCTGTTTTCTCTCACTTGAGAACCTCTCTTCCTCTTTTAATAAAGAACCATTCCGCAGCGTTAACAAGCCCAAATACGAATAAACCCAATAGGGAAGCTGCTATTACTGAGCTGTAAAGCCTTTCTGGCCATACCGAATATCTTTGTGCAAAGTCCAAAATGGCTCTTCCCAAACCAGTTTTGGTGCCAATAGAAATTTCACCAACAATTGAACCAACAACACTTAATGTGGCCGCAAGTTTGAATGCTGGAAAAAGAAAAGGTCTAGCTGCCGGCAACCGGAGCTTAATTAACGTAGACGACCAAGACGCAGCATAAGAGCGCATCAACTCAACATCACTGCTATCAGGTGATTGAAGACCTCTTAAGCCACTTACTGCGACTGGGAAAAAAGTCAAATAAGTAGCAATGAGTGATATTCCAACCATGTCGGGATATCCCTGAAGGCGGGCCCATGTAACAACTATTGGCGCTAATGCAATTAATGGAACGGTCTGAGAAACGTTTATCCAAGGTAAAAACCCTTTTTCAGCAAACCTCCACCTCAACATGAAAATAGCAAGCATCAAACCTACTATTACCCCTAGAGAGAACCCGATAGCAGCTTCTAAGAAAGTAAAGGCTGCTTTTTTAGCTAGATAAACAGTCATAGGTAGAGTTTCGCGACCAGCACGTATTTCATCAGTCAATTCATTAAAAATGTCACTTGCGTGAGGCATAGTTAAATCATCGGTCGAAACAGGTAAACCCAATTGTGTGCCGGGCCAGTGATCTTCAGTCTGTTGACCCATCCATTTGTACCCTTCCCAAAGGAGCACTAATAGAACAAGTGAAACTATTACCGTAAAAGCTGTTTTAATAGCCTTTCTTTTAGTCACACTCACCTCTGAAACTTTTAATTACCTAAATTTTTTACTTGTTGAAAACTGGGATAATACTTTGACCATAGACTTCCAACGTCTCATCTTGCTGATCATGCATTAAATAAATTGCAAATTGATCTACCCCTAAAGACTTCAATTCAGAGAGTTTCTCAATATGAGATGGCACGTCACCAAGAATGCAGAACCGGTCAATAATCTCGTCTGGAACAAAATCCGTATGAGTATTTCCTGCTCTTCCATGCTCAGAATAGTCGTAGCCTTCTCGGGCTTTAATATATTCAGTCAAGGCCTCAGGGACTAAAGATCCATCTGATCCGTACCGTTTAACTAAATCTGCAACATGATTTCCTACCATTCCACCAAACCATCTGACTTGATCTCTTTGATGAGGTAAATCATCCCCCACATACGCAGGGGCAACTACACAAATGGTTAATTCATCCGGATCACGACCAGCTTCCTCTGCAGATTGTTTAACGGCCTTTATTGTCCATTCGGCAATTTGTGGGTCGGCTAATTGAAGAACAAATCCATCACACACACGGCCGCATAGAGCTAAAGCTTTTGGCCCGTAAGCTGCCATCCAAACCGGCAAAGAACCACTATTTCTCCAAGGAAATGACTGTGTAGTGTCGTTGTACTCGACTTCTCCACCTTCAGCAAGAGTTTTAATGACTGTGATTGACTCTTCAAGTGTCGCTAGATTGCATGGAGGGTATCCAATTACCCTCATGGCCGAATCGCCTCTACCGATTCCACAAATTGTTCGTTCCCCATACATATCATTTAAGGTCGCAAACAAAGAAGCTATAACCGTCCAGTCTCGTGTGCCTGGGTTGGTAACCATTGGTCCGACTTTCATCGTTTTAGTAGCAGCAAGCATCGCGCTATAAATTACAAAAGGTTCTTGCCATAGAACATGGCTGTCGAATGTGTAGCCATGAGAGAATCCCAATTTTTCAGCTCTAGCCGTTAGATCAATTACTCGCGATGCAGGTGGATCTGTCTGAAGCACAACACCAAAATCCATTCCTATACTCCTTCGTCGATTTCAGTTGTTTTGTGGGAAACCAAGATCAACCTGACTACTGGTTGGGTCAGGCCATCTACTGGTAATCACTTTGGGTCGCGAAAAGAAATTTAACCCTTCAGGTCCGTACATGGTTGTATCACCAAATAAAGAATCATTCCAACCTCCGAATGAGTGGTAGCCCACAGGAACTGGGATTGGAACATTTATACCTACCATTCCAGCGTCAGCATCTTGTTGGAATTGGCGTGCAGTACCTCCATCTCGAGTGAAAATTGCAGCACCATTTCCGTAAGGGTTACTTGAAATCATTTCCACAGCTTGATTGTAATTTTCGGCCCTTACAACGCAAAGAACAGGTCCAAAAATTTCATCTGTATAAACACTCATATCGGTTTTTACATGATCGAGAAGTGACACTCCGATGAAAAATCCTCCATTATCAAAGACCTGTTCTCGCCCATCAACAACAAGAGTCGCGCCTTCGTTACCTCCGGCTTCTATATAACCAGCTACTTTATCTCTATGCTCCTTTGTTATAAGTGGCCCCATCTCTGAATCTGGGTTATCTCCAGGACCAATAACCAACTTTTCCATTCTTGACTTTATGGCATCAACTAGTGGATCTGCTATATCACCAATTGCGACAACTACTGAAATTGCCATACATCTTTCACCTGCTGATCCATAAGCGGCTGAGACTGCGGCATCTGCTGCAAGGTCCAAATCAGCATCAGGTAAAACCAACATGTGATTTTTAGCCCCTCCAAGAGCCTGAACCCTCTTCCCCATAGAAGTGCCTGTTGAATAAACATATTTAGCTATTGGAGTAGAACCGACGAAACTAACAGCAGAAACATCTGGGTGCTCTAATAATCTATCTACTGCAGTTTTGTCACCATTAACTAGATTTACCACTCCTGGTGGGAAACCAGATTCTTGAATCAATTCAATTAGAAATCTAGGAGCAGAGGGATCTCTTTCCGATGGTTTCAAAACAAAAGTATTTCCACATGCAACTGCATTGGGAACCATCCACAATGGCACCATTGCAGGGAAGTTAAACGGCGTTATTCCCGCACACACACCAAGAGGTCGTCTCACTGTGTAGACGTCAACCCCAGTTGATGCGTTTTCGCTATAAGTACCTTTTAGAGAATCTGCGGATCCACAAGCAAATTCGATATTTTCTATACCTCTAGCAACCTCACCTTTTGCATCATCGGCAACTTTCCCATGTTCGTCTGTTAGCTTTGCGGCAATCTCTGTTTCATTTTCAATCACTAAATTTCTAAAGTTATGTAAAAGTTTTACTCTCTTTGCAATAGAAACATTTCCCCATTCTTGGAAAGCTTTTTTAGATGATTCGACTGCTAAATCAACTTCTTCGACAGAGGCAAGGTCAACTTCTCCTGTTTGTTCCCCTGTTGCAGGATTATAGACGGGCCCTAAGTTTCCTGAAGTAGACTCGACACTTTTCCCATCGATTAAATGTGTAATTTTGCGCATTGATAACCTCAATTACCGTCGGTAATCAAATCAAATATGAAGAAAGACCGCGACGCAAGTACCGTCCATCTCCTTTTGCCCCGTGATAAGCACCGTCTTCGATCAATACTTTTCCGCGTGAAATGACCGTATCGACATGGCCGTCTATATCGAAGCCTTCATAAGCAGAGTAATCCATACTCATATGATGAGTATCCACCGAAATATGTGTTTTCGCATTTGGGTCATAGAGAACTATGTCTGCATCAGACCCAGCGGCAATAACACCTTTCTGTGGATATAGACCAAACATTCGAGCAGGAGTTGTAGAACAAGTTTCAACCCAGCGTTCTAGGGACAACTCTCCCATTACAACTCCCTGGTATATGAGATCCATTCGATGTTCTACGCCACCTATTCCATTTGGAATAGCTCTAAAGTCTTCAAGCCCTAACTCTTTCTGTTCTTTCATACAAAAAGGACAATGATCTGTTGAAACTACTGCTAGGTCATTAGTTCTGAGGCCTCTCCAAAGGTCTTTATGATGCGTGTGTTCTTTTGTTCGAAGCGGCGGTGAACAAACATAGCCTGCTCCTGCAAAGCCAGGTGCCCCTAAATGATCCTCGAGGTTTAAATACAAATATTGAGGACATGTTTCTGCGTACACGTTATGTCCTTCATTTCGCGCTTCCGCAACACGCTCTAATGCTTCGCTGGCTGAAAGATGAACAAAATAAACAGGTGCTCCAGCTACTAGGGCTAACTGAATGGCACGGTTAGTGGCTTCACCTTCAAGCCTAGGAGGTCTCGTAATCCCATGGTAAACGGGATCGGTCTGACCGCGTGACGCAGCCTGTTCAGCTATCACGTCTATAGCTATACCGTTTTCTGCGTGCATACAAATCATCGCCCCATTTTCTGAAGCTTTCTGCATTACTTTGAGTATTTGACCGTCATCACTATAAAAGACACCCGGATAAGCCATAAATAATTTAAAACTAGTTATACCTTCATCAACTAAAGCATCCATTTCTTTTAGTGCTGCGTCATCCACTCCGCCTAAAATCATATGAAATGCGTAGTCAATGGCGCACTCACCCTCAGCCTTAGCGAACCATGAGTCAAGACATTCTCTTACATTCTCCCCGTATTTCTGTACTGCAAAATCAATGATTGTCGTAGTTCCACCCCATGCTGCAGCTCGCGTGCCAATTTCAAAAGTATCGGATGCAAAAGTACCTCCGAAAGGAAGCTCCATATGTGTATGGCAATCAATCCCTCCAGGGACAATATATTTGCCTGTTGCATCAATAACTTTTTCAGCTCCAGATTCAGCGCTGTCAGCAGCTGAAGTTCCTGGTTGTAAAATTGCCGCTATCTTCTCTCCGTCAATAAGAACGTCTGCCTCATGACGTCCAGTAGCACTTACTACAGTTCCATTTTTTATTAGAGTCGTCATGTCTCCTCCTTCAATTCAGACTTTAATTATCTAAATCCTTTATAGCCTCATTCAAGATTGCAATTCCTTCGTCAATCTCATCTGCTGTAACAGTCAAAGGAGGAGCTATACGAATAACATTTCCATAAAGCCCTCCTTTCCCGATTAGTAAACCTGAAGCTCTAGCAGCCTCCATTAGTTGGCCAGCAGCTTGTGCATTAGGTTCAATGGAATCAGGAACTACGGTCTCAATGGCAAGCATCAAACCTCGTCCTCGCATCTCGGCTATTACGGATGAATCTGAAACTGCTTGACTTATCCCTTCAGCTAATCTTTTGCCCATTTCTTTAGAATTTTTTTGTGTGTCGTGTTCAAGCATGTAGTTAATTGTGGCTAACGCTCCGGCCGATGCTATGGGATTGCCACCGAAAGTAGAAATAGAGTTAGCTGGCATCGCTTCCATTACTTCTGCTCTAGCGACAACTCCGCCTAGAGCTAAACCGTTTCCAACTCCCTTAGCGAAAGTCAGCATGTCAGGCACCATTCCATGTGCTTGATACCCCCAAAAGTTTTCTCCAGTTCTTCCCCATCCTGTTTGAACTTCGTCAGAAATAAATAAAACACCTCTATTATCCAACTCTTTTTTCATCTCTCCAAAAAAACCATCGGGTGGCGTAGCGAAACCTCCTACACCTTGGATTGGTTCAGCAATCATAGTTGCCACATCTCCTGATGTCATCATGTCAAAAACTTGGACAAGGTCATCTACACAAGCTTTGGTGTAGCTTTCATCATCAAAACCGTTAAATGGGCTCCGTAATCTGTAGCCTCCATGAACATAATTCACAGATAAGCCACTCAAACTGGTAGGCGACCAAGACCTATGAGAAGTAATTGCTACAGTCGAAAAAGAACGTCCATGGTAACTGTTTCTGAGTGCCAAAATTTGGTTCGAACGACGATAAGCAGTGGCTAATAATAAAGCCGCATCATTAGCTTCTGTTCCTGATGTAGTGAAAAAAACTCTTGCATCTGGTATCCCAGATAATTCTGTCACCAGTTCCGCCAATTCGATCATTGGTTCAGATAGATACAAAGTTGAAGAATGAAGCACTTTTGATGCCTGGTCATTGATAGCTTGAGTCACTTCAGGGACGTCGTATCCAAGACTTGTTGTCAGAATTCCTCCAAAAAAATCAAGGTAACGGTTGCCTTCAACATCATAAACATGCCGTCCTTCTCCATAGTCCATAGAGATAGGAGGGTCGTAGTATAAAGCCAGCCACGAGGGAAGAACTTCGGAATGACGCTTTAAAAGTTCTGAATTAGTTGACATGTTTATCCTTCTCTAACCTAAGGAGTTACTAAATCTTCATAAGTACTAGGTCTACGGTCTCTGTAAAAAGCCCACTGATTACGAACTTCGTCAATCAATTCTAGATCTAAATCTCTTATGATCAATTCTTCCTCTTGGTCTGAGCAAACATCTCCAACGAACTGGCCTCGTGGGTCAACGAAATAAGTTGTTCCATAAAAATCGTTTTCTCCTAAAGGCTCAATTCCTACTCGATTAATCGCTCCTACAAAATACATATTTGCAACTGCTGATGCAGGTTGTTCAAGTTTCCACAAGTAAGAGGAGAGGCCTCGACTTGTTGCAGATGGATTAAAAACTATCTGCGCTCCGTTCATGCCTAAAGCTCGCCAACCTTCTGGGAAATGCCTGTCATAGCAAATGTAAACTCCAACTCGACCTACAGCTGTTTGAAAAACAGGAAAGCCTGTGTTACCTGGCTTGAAGTAAAATTTCTCCCAGAATCCATTTACCTGTGGGATATGAGTTTTCCGATATTTGCCTAAATAGGTTCCATCAGCATCAATTACGGCTGCAGTGTTATATAAGAAACCTTCTTTTTCTTTCTCATACATAGGAAGTACTAATACCATTTCGAGTTCTGCTGCTAACTCCTGAAACCGTTTTACAGTTGGACCATCTGGAATCGCTTCTGCGTAACCGTAATATTCAACTTCTTGGACTTGGCAAAAATAAGGACCGTAGAAAAGTTCTTGAAAACACATTATTTGAGCACCTTGACTGGCAGCTTCACGAAGATACTGTTCATGAAGATCAATCATCGATTCTTTATCGCCTGTCCACCTCGTTTGAACCATGGCCGAACGTACTACATTTGACATCTAATTCTCCTAATTTTCTTATTACAGAAGATTAACCAATAAATATCGGTTGTTTAATGAGGCTAGCGCTTTGGTTTAATACACCAACAGTTTTGATCACTATGAAATTTGCATTTTCCCTAGTTTTCAGGAGATGACAGGCCTTTCATCTCGTCAACCTGTAAATCTCTGGGTTTTGTTTCCAATTCTTCTGGAGTAGAAATTTCCTCATTACCAATTCCTAGATCTGGAAATTTTCGAAGAGTCACCATTAAGCGTCCATCAACTGAACCAATCATAGTGTTATAAGCATTTACAGCTTGATTTAAACCTCGTCCTGTTTTATCCATATGCCCGAGAACAGTGCCTATCCTTTCATATAACTCTTCACCGAGATCTGCTATTTCTTTAGCATGCTCTGTAATTCGCGCTTCTTGCCAGCCTCGTGCAACTGCCCATAAAAGAGCTAGAAGATTTACTGGCGAAGCAAGAAGAACCCTCTTTTCCATAGCATCCTGCAAAAGTGAAACATCGACTCTTAAAGCGTCCGCTAAAAATGACTCTCCAGGGACGAACAAAACTACAAATTCTGGTGCAGGTCCATCATTTTGCTCCCAGTACTTGCGACCTGCCAGTGCGTTAACATGCGATCGTAAAGCGGATGCATGGCGAGATAAATGATTCTCAATCTCAGATTGATCAGAAGCCTCTTGAGCTTCAAGATACGCATCCAAGGGAACCTTCGCATCCACTGCTAAGTGTGCTCCGTTAGGAAGTCTGACTCTAACGTCTGGTCTTCCGATATTCCCGCTCCTATTTTCACCAGTTGGCTGTTCCTCGTAATCACAATAAGGAGTCATCCCAGCTAGTTCAATTACGTTACGGAGTTGATTTTCTCCCCAAGCTCCACGTGCAGTGGGTGAACGCAATGCTTCGGTTAACGCGACGTTAGAAGCGCTTAACTCACCCATTCTTGATGTTAAAGTTTCAACTGCACCTTTCTCTTTATCATGAGCTGAACGAAGCTCACTAACTGTCTTTCCCAGTTGATCAATCTGTTTCGTAAAGGGATCAAGTAAACCTTTTGTTTGCTCTTTAACAACGTTCATCCTTTCAGAAGCCAAAGTCAAAAACTGTTCGTTATTGTCTTGAAGTGCTTTACTTGCTACTTCTCCCATTTGCGCTTTAAGTTCCAAAGTCAACTGTGCAACCATTGATGCCATATCATCTTTATCTTTTATTTCGTCAGTGTCAGTATCCGAAGAAACCTTTTGATTTCTTAAGGCTTTTGCTGTAACAAAAATACTTACCGCTAAGGCAACAATTAAAATAATGATGACTAAAGAGGAATCCATATCACGAGATTATGCAATCGGTGAGACATATTCACTCATAGATCAGTTTTTTGACAAGAAATAAACTTTTCGTGCGTCAAACTAAAGAAACTTTTAAGATGAAACCATGAGGATAAAAGAATGAGCGAACTTCCTTTAATTGGTATTACTGGACGACAAAAAAAAGGACACGATGTAAATGGAGTTCTATCGGTTCAAGGTGAATTAGATATAGATCTTTTTTTTGCGAGCTACGGACATCAGGTGGCGATGGCTGGAGGGATTCCTGTACTTATACCTCGTCATTCCAGTACTGAAGTTGTATCAAAACTCGATGGAATAGTTTTAAGTGGTGGAGCTGATGTAGATCCGGCAATTCACTCTCCCGAAGACGATCCTAGTTTAAGTAAATTCGAGCCAGGACGTGATGTCCATGAATTTGAAATCCTTAACGAGGCGATCGAAAAAGACGTTCCTGTTCTAGGTATATGTAGAGGAATACAAGTTATTAACGTCCACGCAGGAGGGACCCTTTTTCAAGACATTCCGGATCACGCGAACATTAACAAACCTTACGATGACCAACACCATAAAGTTTGTTTCGAACCAGGTTCCGTCCTGTCAGGAATCTACGGTTCTGAAATCAGCGTTAACTCACTACACCATCAAGCAATCAAAAAAATAGGTGATGGAATTAAGGCTGTGGGATGGTCTAAAGAAGGAGAAGCCACCGAAGAGATAATCGAAGCAATCGAAATGGATAGCAACCGGATCCTTGCTGTGCAATGGCATCCTGAATTGTTGCCTGGAGCAAATCCGATTTTCAGTTGGCTTATAGACCAAGCAACAAAATAAATCGCCTAATCAAAATCAGATTGAAGACCTCTCAACCAGGTCATCAAAAACTCTAAAAATTTCTGGCCAAGTCTCTTCAGGCATGCTGTGGCCCATTCCTTCTATTTCAACTAACTGGGAATCTTTTATCGCTTCTGCGGTTTCTTTCCCTCCCCTAGGAGGCACCAAACGGTCAGCTGTTCCGTGGATAACAGTTGTTGGAATAGAAAGCGTCCTTAGCTCTGGTCTGCGATCCCCATCAGACAGGATTGCCGTTAACTGTCTGGTTGTTCCTGAGGGGTGCCATGCGCGATCAATAGAAGCTTCAACTAACTCACGAAGATTTTCTGGAAGTGGAAATTTTTCTCCATGAATAAGTCTGGCTGACTTAAGACCAGACTCTATTCTGCCTTCTCTGGTTCCAGAATCAGGTTCCATCAACTCCACAGTGAGTTGGTACTCAGGTCTGATAAAACGTGGAGTGGACATAATTGAACAGAGAGAAATTACTCGTTCAGAATGATTTAATGCGAACCGTTGAACAATCATTCCACCCATTGATGCTCCCATCAAATGAGCTCTTTCTACACCTAATGAATCCAACACCCCGACGGCATCATCAGCCATATCTGACAATGAATAAGGTGACTTTATCTTTCGTCCAAAAAGGGCAGACAAGTAAGTTCTACTCATATTTGGTTCACCGGCCTCATCAAACCATGTTGATAATCCAACGTCACGATTATCGAAACGAATAACAAAGTATCCTCGTTCTGAAAGTTGCTCACAAAAATTTTCAGGCCAAGCAGTCATTTGTGCCCCAAGGCCCATAACCAGCAACACCGCAGGATTTTCACTGCTACCCATAGTCTCTACTTCAAGACTTATACCGTTAGCTTCAATTTGTGGCATTCTGCTGGCTCCTCTTAAGTACTACGAATCTAACTGCTTTAAAGTAACCGTCAAAACAAAAGAACAGTTCATTGGGAACTAGCTTCTACGAGCTTCACAGGGACACCTGCGAGTAAAACTTTCTCACCTTTTGCCTCAAAACCCCAGCCTTCAAAAAGATTCTTTATTGCTTCAACATCAACCTTCGTCATTTCATCTTCATGATCATGATGTGTCTCATGTTGAGGATGTTTGGGATCAGTAAAATCTTCATCCACCAACAAAACTCTTCCTCTGGGTGCGATTACTCTTGCTATTTCTTCTATGGAACCTTCTAAATCCTTCCAATGATGAATCGCGTTCACTGCGCACACCACATCAGTTGAACCTTTCGGCAAAGGAATTCTTTCTGCTACACCTGCTTCTACCGTTATAAGACCAGGATTTTTTTGAAACTGTCTTCGAAAACCCAAAACAGCGCGCATAAACCGCGACGGATCAATAGCAACAACATGAGCACCTTTACTGGCAGCTTCGACTGATGCAGGTCCCATTCCGGCGCCTATATCTAAAACATTTTCCCCTTTTTGGATTTCTAAAATCCGTATGACCTCCTTACTTAAAGGAGAATTCCAAAATTTTGGAAGTTTCAGCAACCAGGAAATTTTAGCTCTTAGACCTTTATCGTGTTCGTGTCTATATTCGTCGAATTCATTAACCAATTTCATTCCTCATCTCTAAATTGATACTGCCACAAAAAAATCATTTCTTTACACTCAAAAATCTTTGTAAAGACAATCATTGTAAATAAACTTCTCCAATGTCAGATCCCTTGTCAAATACTGATACACCAAAATTACTGCCCTATTTTTTGATACTTTTCGGGATGTCTGCAGGATTATCCAGCGTCATCACTTTAGTCGCAGAATTTAAAGAAGAACTTGGCTTTTCAAACTTTGAAATTGGTTTAACAATTTTTTGTGGCTTTGCTTCTTCCTTTATTGCATTGATAACTCTTTCCCCGCATGCCGATCGTGGTCGATCACCAATACTTCTTAAGTCAGGTTTGCTCTTGGGTATCATCGCTCTTTTTTTTATGGCTGTAGGTGATTCACTGTGGTATTTCATAGTTGGCAGAAGTTTGTTTGGTTTTGCATTAGGATCAGCTTCTCCCGCTGCTCGTAGAACTGTGATTGTCGCAAATCCAGACGAACTAGGTAAAAATCTCGGAAAATTAGGAGCCTACGATGTAGCTGGCTGGGTCGTAGGACCAGGCATTACTGCTGCCCTAAACGCTATGGGAAACTTCAGGACACCTTTTTGGGTAATGGGCATAGCCCTAATCTTCTTACTGCCTACAGCATGGAAAGCTAAACCTGATAAAGCTGAACGTGACGTCGAAAAGAAAAAACCCTTAGATTTATTTCGTATACGGAGACTTAACGGCGCTCTTCTAATACTGAGTGCATATTTTGTTTTTATTGGGGCTTTTGAGTCTGTTTGGGTTTTAGAACTTGACTTTCGAGGTGCGTCACAATGGCAAATTGGTGTTGGACTCACCCTCGCAGCACTTCCAATTCCTCTATTAGCAATGAAAGGAGGAATCCTGGCTCAACGATTTGGAGCGAGACGTTGGACATTAGGGACTATGAGCATTTGCGCTGTCCTTGTTGCTAGCTTTGGAATATTTGAAGGTCTTTTAACTCTCATTATTTTAACAATTATTTGTTCTCTCTTCGAGGGATTGGGTTTCCCTGCAGGACCAATGCTCGTTTCAGTTTCGGTACCTGAAGAACGTCAAGCTGCTGCACAAGGTTTAGCAGGTGCAACTGAAGTCGCCGCTGGAGCTTTTGCTTCCATTGTTGCTGCGGTAATTTACCAAACCACAAATGACACAGTTGTTTGGATCACGACTTCAATAATAATGATCGTGCTGCTAGTTTTTGGTTGGATATTGACTAAACCACCTGATCATCAACCAGTGAGACCAGATATACCATTTGATTTAAAAAGGAGGCTTTTCGAATGACACAAAAGACACATTCTTTACTTCACGGATTTGCTCCACCCTCAAAAGCAGAATCTGACTTTGTGAACATTGTTCGCGGCGAAGGTTGCCTGCTCTGGGATGATCAAGACAACCAATACATAGACGCTATGGCTAACCTTTGGCTTTGCCAGATTGGCCATGGAAGAACTGAAATTATTGAAGCTGTAACAAAACAGATGAAAACTCTCGAGGCTTACAACGTCTTTGACCCTTTCACTAATGGGCCAGCAGCACAATTAGCTGAAATGGTGGCTGAAAGATCACCTCATCCTGACGGCCGTGTATTTCTAGGCTGTTCTGGTTCAGAAGCAGTAGACACTGCTCTAAAACTCTCGAGGCTCTATCAACAATTACGTGGAGAAAACGAAAAGCAAATCATAATTCGACGCACGAACGGTTATCACGGCACTAATTTCGGAGGAACGAGTGCTCAGGGGATTGCACCAAATCGAGAAGGCTGGGGTGATTTGGTACCTCACTTTATGGAAGTCCCAAATAATGACCTCGAAGCGGCTGCAACCATTTTTGCAAATCATGGAAGCCAGGTCGCCGCGATAATTGTTGAACCCATACAAGGTGCTGGCGGAGTTTATCCACCTTCCGATGGCTATTTAGAGGGTCTGCGGAAACTCTGCGATGATTACGGTGCTTTACTGATTTTTGATGAAGTTATTTGCGGGTTTGGTCGAACTGGTAGATGGTTTGGAGCTCAACATTTTGGGGTAACTCCTGATTTAATGACTTTTGCGAAAGGTGTTACTTCTGGATATCTACCTCTGTCAGGCGTAATTGTTTCTAGAAATGTTTGTGACACTCTTGAAGAACCTGATTTCGTTCTCAGGACTGGCTATACCTATTCTGGTCATCCAACATCTTGTGCAGCTGGTATTGCAAATTTGGAATTGATGGAACGTGAATCTTTAGTCGATCGAGCTAATCATGTTGGAGAACAGATCCAAAATGGATTGAAATCATTACAGTCAGATAACCTCATTGAATCTTGGCGCGGAACCGGTGCAGTATACGCGGTTGAAATTGAACAGGATCCTATGCAAATCAGAAATGAAATTCGTTCTAAGGGAGTTATTTTGAGACCCTTAAATACCGGACTCGCAATTTGCCCTCCGTTAACTATTAGTGACAAAGAAATAGGTCAAGTTATCGACACAATGGCTGAAGTATTAAAATAAAGCTTCTTTAATTATCTGCAATACAAATTAAAAAGTGGGGTCCCTATACAGAGACCCCACTTTTTTAAATACTTAAATCAACCTTTGGCTTCCACGAAAGCGTCAGCATAATTGATTTCAAAATCACCTGTATCCTCAATCTCTTCAAGTGAATCAACACCACCTGCTAACAATTCAGGATCATTGACGAAATCAAGCAGATCTTCGTCAAGACCTGCTACAGCAGCATCATTAGGGGTTCCATAGTAGTTCCAATTGGAAAGAGCAGCTCCTTGGTCTGCACCAAGTAGCCAGTTAATGAAGGTATGTGCGGTGCATGGATGTGGGGCATCAAAAGGAATTCCCATATTGTCTATCCATCTTGTTCCACCTTCCTCAGGAACAAAATAAACGTAATCCTCAGGATTATCTGTCTCCAAGAATTGAACGAACATATCACCTGAATATCCGTGTCCAATTACAGTTTCTCCACTGGTTAGGAATTCATCAGCAGAATCTGTATTAAAAGCAGCCAGTCTGTCAGCGGTTGACGAGACCAAATCCTTTGCCTTGTCTAATTCACCCTTGTCTGTCGTGTTTAGTGAGTAACCAAGATACTTCAGTGCCGCTCCCATCGTCTCGCGTGGGTCATTTAGCAACTGGATCTTCCCATCAAAAGCACCCGAAATGCTCGGATCAAAAATTAATCCCCAAGAACGTGGGAAATCTTTTCCAACAACTGCCGTATTAACTCCTATACCGGTAGTACCCCACTGATATGGAACCGTGTATTCGCCAGAAGGGTCATAATACAAACCACTAAAATCAGCTGAGATATTTTTAGCATTCGGAATAGCGTCAGAATTCAGTTTCTGGACTTTTTTATCTGCGATAAGAATAGAAACCATGTAGTCAGACGGCACAATAACGTCATAACCAGAATTACCTGCAGAAATGATTGGTTGCATCGCTTCATTAGAATCATAAACATCCATAGTTGCGCTGATGCCATATTCTGCTGCGAACTCAGCTAGTTGTTCTTCATCGATGTATTCAGCCCAGTTATACAAAGCCAAATCACCATCTACTTGATTTAATTCACAGTCAGCTACAGCGGCTTCATCACTGTCGCTTCCACAAGAAGAAACTGCTAAAGCTAAAGCAAGTAGAACAGCTAAATACCTAAAACGTTTCAAATTTCTCATATATTTCTTTCCCCTCTGAGGCCAACTAGACCTACTTAAAAGCGATAATAGCGCTTAACCGCTTCTTCTTACTCGTTGAGCGACAATAGATAGCACAACCAGAAGCATTGAGACCACAAGCATAGTCACTGAAACTGCATTGATTAAAGGAGTTACACCCTTGCGTATCAGTCCAAAGACATATACAGGTAATGTCGTCCAACCCGGGCCCGCAACAAACTGAGTAATTACAACATCGTCAAGGGACAAGGTCATAGCTAAGAGTGCACCTCCCGCAATTCCAGGAACTATCTGTGGGAATGTGACATAACGAAAAGCTTTCCATCTAGAGGCATACAAGTCAATTGCTGCCTCTTCCAAGTCCGTATCCATACCAGCGAGACGAGCCCGAACTACAACTGATACGAAACTGATATTGAAGGCAATATGGCTTATTGAAATTGACCAGAAACCTTTTCGTAGCCCAAGACCAAACAAAGCGTCAAGGACATCAAAAAATTCACCAAAGAACAGCAGCATCATTACTGCCATAGTTACGTCAGGGATGATTATCGGCAAATAAAGAAGAGCATCAAAAACTTTCTTTCCTCGGAATGTAAAACGTTCGAGCGATAACGCTGCCATAGTTCCAAGTACGACAGAAATGATGGTAGAGAAAATCGCTATTTTCACTGAATTTGATAATGCTCCACGGGCATTCGAGCTATCAAAAAAATCACGATACCAATCGAGTGTGAAACCTCCCCAAGTACCTACATTTCTACTATTACTGAATGAATAGATAACGAGCAAAACTATAGGTGCATAGAAAAACATATAAACGAACCAACCGTTTACATGTAAAGCTGCTTTAGCCCAACCACGTGGTTCCACCGAGGTGCTCATAACGTTCTGCCACCTTTTCGGAAGTAAACAATTGTGGTTACTAACATCACTAACATAAGAACGAAAGAAAGCGCCGCACCAAAAGGCCAGTTTCTAGCGGTGAGAAATTGAGTGACGATATAGCTTCCAAGTAATGTGGTTTTAGCTCCACCTAAGATTTCTGGTGTCACATAAGCTCCTAGACTTGGCACAAAAACTAGGATTGATCCAGCTATTACACCCGGCATTGACAGAGGGAAAAGCACATGTCGAAAAGATTGCAATCCTGTCCCGTAAAGATCCCTACTTGCTTCTAATAAACGTCGATCTATTCTCTCTATAGCCGCGTACAGAGGAAGAATCATAAAAGGTAAGTAGCCATAGACAAGACCCAGCACAACTGCGGTTTGTGTGAATAGAAGTTCTGCAGAACCTAGGCCCAAAAATTCGGTGGTATTAGTTAGAGGACCGTCGTTCCCCAATATCACTCTCCAAGCAAAATTCCGAACTAAAAAATTTGTCCAAAAGGGAATCATCACAAATACCAACATGATGTTTCTTACAGCTACTCGACGCGTTGAAAGAAAATAAGCAAAAGGGTATGCAATAACCAAACAAATTACTGTGGTCAGAAAAGCAAGCCATACGGATCGAAATAAAACATCTCTAACTATTGGTTCACTAATCCTTGCGTAACTATCCAAATTCCATCCGGATAGATCAGTGCCACCAAAACGGTTTCGAGTAGCAAAACTATAAATAAAAACTATGAAAAGTGAGATTACGAAGAAAAAAATCAAATATAAATAAGCAGGCATGGCAAGAAAGAGACCGCGTCTTGATTCTTGGCGAAGTGCTGCCTTTTCAAATTCTGGTGTTGCAGTCGCAGTTTCAGTATCCGCTCTAACCACAGTCTTCATCAGTCAGAAACCACAGAGATTGCATCAGGGTCCCAGCTAACAGTAATTTCTGCACCCGGCTTATAAAGCTCAACCCCAGGATGGTTTTCTTCACGAACCTCAAGATCCATCCAATCGAGTTTTATGCCGTAAATAAGCGCGTTACCCAAATAAGTAACTGTTTCAACAAAACCATTTACATGTGACCAACCTTCTTCAAATTCACCTTGAGATTGAATATGAGCACGCTCGGGTCGAAGACTAACTGCAACATGAGTTCCTGCACTAAATCCATTTTTAGCTCTGACAGAAACACCATTTTCAAGAATTACAGTTTCTGAATCTGAAACAGTACCTTCGAGCAAATTTGTCTGACCTATAAAATCAGCCACAAACCGGTTTGCAGGACGCTCATATATTTCTTCAGGTGTAGCTACTTGGAGTAACTTGCCATCATCCATAACCGCAATACGGTCTGACATTGTGAGAGCTTCTTCTTGATCATGTGTAACAAAAACAAAACTGATGCCAACATCTCTTTGAAGTTTCTTCAATTCAAGTTGCATCTCTTGCCGAAGTTTCAAATCAAGTGCGCCAAGGGGTTCATCTAAAAGCAATACTTTTGGTTGATTTACTAAAGCTCTAGCAAGCGCGACTCGCTGTTGTTGCCCACCTGACATTTGTGAAGGTTTTCGTTCAGCTAAACCATCGAGTTGAACCAACTCAATCATTTCCATAGACCTTCTACGTGTCGTTTCTTTATCGATACCTTGCATTTTCAAACCGAATCCAACATTTTCTAAAACAGTCAGATGGGGAAATAATGCATAGTTTTGGAAAACGGTATTAACTGGTCTTTTATCAGGCGTTAATGTCCCTACTTCTTGACCAAAAATTGAAAGACTTCCTTCAGTAGGAAATTCCAAACCAGCAATCAGACGTAAAGTTGTTGTTTTCCCACACCCACTGGGTCCCAACATCGCAAAAAACTCTCCATCGGCAATTGACAAGTCAACATTGTCAACAGCAACTACATCACCAAACCGTTTCGTTATTCCACTCAGTTCAACTGCAGAAGTCATTTTGTTTTATCTCTCTAAAATAAGTTCCCATATTCTAAACTCTTCCAAAAGGCGAATGGATGGCTCCAGCTTTAATCGCCTGTAAACAAATAAAATCGTGAAGGATCGTGGCACCAGCAATAGCCGTGATTTCACCAACATCATATTGCGGTGCCACTTCAACAAGATCCATTCCAACAATTTCGAATTCGCCAAGCGAGCGTATCGCTTCAAGCGCCTGAGCCGAGCTAAGACCACCCGCAACAGGAGTCCCAGTCCCAGGTGCAAATGCCGGGTCTAAACAGTCAATATCGAAAGTTAAATATGCTGACCTATTGCCGACGATTTCTCTAATTACTTCAATCACTGCAGGAATACCTTCCCTGTGAACCCACGGAGCTCCCAAAACGGTGAAACCAAACGTGTCCTGATTATGTGTTCTAATACCAATTTGAACCGAAGTTGATGGGTCAACTATTTCCTCACGCACAGCCCGAAGGAACATTGATCCATGGTCTTGGCGAGTTCCATCATCTGGCCATGTATCACAATGGGCGTCAAAATGTATTAAAGACAAGGGACCAAACTTCTTTGCATGAGCCTTTAATAGCGGGTAAGTAACATAATGATCGCCTCCCATACTTACCATCATCGAATCTGTATCTATGATTTGGTCAGCATGGCGTTCAATTAAATCTGTTGCATTCTGTGGATACCCATAATCGATAAAGCAATCTCCGTAATCTGCCACAGCAACAAAATCAAATGGATCGAAACCGAACGGATACGCCTCGAGTTCAGCAAGTCCCACTGACGCCGCTCTAAGCGCTCGAGGTCCGAAGCGGGCTCCTGGACGATTTGAAGTAGCCATATCAAATGGTATGCCAGACACGACAATGTCAGCTGAGTCAATTTCTCGTGTGTACTTCCTTCGAAGAAAAGAAAGAGCCCCCCCAAAAGGCATTTCCATCTCTTTCCCTTTTAAAGAACCAGCCCTGAAAGCTTGATCCCCTTCATTAATATCAGTCATCGGTTAACCACCACATAATCGGGGTTCTGCCACACTATTAATGCAGCGTTATTATCAATCTCAGGATTAACTATGTAATTAGGTAATGCACAAACAAGTTGAAACCCATTATCCCTCTGAAACGTAAGAGTAGGGTCGTAAATCTCACCCTTCCGCACCAGTTCTATATATTCATCAGCTGAATAATCAGTCTTATAGTCCACGTATCCAGGCATAACTCCTCCAGCAACAATTCCCCGGAGATTAAAACACTGGCACACCTCTTTCCTTAGCTTGTAAAGCTCGTTTCCAATACCGCGTTTACGATATTGCTTACTTACCGCTATTGAAGTGCCATAATACCAATCCCCATCTGGATGATGTCCAGAAGTTTCATTACCGGGAACTATGTCATGCACTGTGTGAAGAGGTTGATCAAGATCAAAATGAACTCTAATACCGAGACCCATGGCGACAACATTCTCTTGATCAAATCCAACAAAACAACCTTCTGAAAAATCTTCGACCAATACTTTTAGTTCACTCTCGTTATAAAGGTCTTCGGGATCAGAGGTAGGAAATGAAGATAGTTCTAATTGAGCCATATCCCCAACCCAATCAATTAGAGGATTCATATATCTAATTCCTGAAGTTTCACCCAAATGAATAAATGGTTCTTTACCCATGGGGCCAATCCACACTCTCATATTCGTTTTCAGCTGGTCGTCCCCAACATGCCCAAAAATCTTGGGTAGCGGGTCTCATAATTGCTGCCCCGCTAGATTCAATAAAATATGGTTCTTTAGCGGTTTGACAAATTGCTTCAGGATCTCGCGTAAGTGTCATTAATCGATCTGAGTCAACGGTTCCTTCTTCTAAAATCTCTTGAGCCTTTTCCAAACGACGAACTGAACTTTCTAAAAGAGAAGCATCACGGCTGGCTTGGACATCACTGGCTTCAGATTGAATCGTATGATTCGTATGAACTAATGGGTCTGAACCAAGTGTTATTACAGGTCTAACGGAAGGCATAGCTTCGATGTTGTAGCCATCACCAGAACTATCAAATATCAAATAGTTATGAGCACCTGCAAGGTCAGCCTCAAGAAGTACATTCAAAGCTTCGGTTGAACTTTCAGCTTTTAACATGCCCCTAACTACTGAAGTCCAAGTAACACCGCGCTTTCCATCAAGACAGTTGAGATTATTAATTCCAACAGCAACACCTGCATCATTCATCCCCAGTTGACCGAGACACCCAGTAGTTGTAAATATCAGACTGGCAGGTTGATCGGTAGGGATAATCTTTAAAAGCAACACATGGTCAGTTGCGGTGTCATGCATATCCCATGTTTGAGCTAAAAACCCTGAACCATGAGCTCGAGAATCAGGAATAATCATCGAGGTGCAATCATCTTCTTGAAGTTCTCCAGGTGTTTCCGCCCCTATTACCGCTCTTACAGCATCAACAAAATCGGTAAAACCTCCAACTATTACTGCTTCTGCCGGCGAAATCCCTGCTGCACTGGCAAGGGCCAACATCTCAGCGTGCAAATCTTCATCAAAATTTTGGTGAGCTGGCAACATTGATTCTGCAATTTCTATTACTTCAGTTTCAGATATTGATCCACCTGACCACAAGCCTGAAGAAACAAGTTCAATCCTGTCTTTTGTATAGGCACGAATTTCATCTGCAAAAGTCTTCCCATGCTCGTGACCGATGCTTTCAGGTGTTCCAGAAAGTTCAAGAGTTCTTATAGGTGGACGTTTCACTTTGCGGTAACCTCTTCAACTGCTTTTGCAGCTGTATCAACAATCGAATCAATATCGTTTTCTTCTATCACGAGCGGTGGACAAAATGCCAATGCTCCATTTATGGCCCGACAGATAACTCCCATTTCAGTCATCTTGTCACGTATGACTAAGCCTTGCTCAGTGGATGCATCTGTGATCTGAGCAGCCCATATAGCTCCTACACCTCGGACTTCAGAAAAAATTCCATCTTTTTCTAAAGCTTTAAGTCCCTCAGAAAGTCTGTCACCTACTACTTCTGCCCTCTGGACTAATCCTTCGTCTTCGATAATATTTATGTTCTCTATAGCAGCAGCAGATGCTGCTGGGTGTCCGCTATAGGTATAACCATGCATAAATATAAAATCTTGATCAGATTCAAGCACATCACAAACTGTTCTACTCATTAAAACTCCTCCTAATGGCTGGTAACCGCTTGTGACACCTTTTGCGAAAGTAATGATGTCGGGTTTTACACCATAAGTGTCAGAGGCAAACCAATTACCGGTTCGACCAAAACCAGTAATCACTTCATCAAAAACAAGAAGTGCGCCGTAATCGTCGCATAATCTCCTCAAACCTTCGAGATACCCTGGCTGGGGTGGAAAAACTCCGCCAGCACCTTGCAGTGGTTCAGTTACAACTCCTGCTATTTGTTCACCATATTCTGCGAATATTGAAGCAGCAGATTCAATATTGGTTGGATCAATCTCTATTACATTCGGGAATAAATCACCCCAACCTTCACGGTTAGCTGGGATACCTTGCATGGTGGTTCCACCAATATTTACACCGTGATAACCCCGACCACGCCTCAAGATGATTTGACGTTCCGGTTGTTTTCTTAAAATAGGTATTTTTCTCAGTATTTTTATTGCAGTATCAATTGATTCAGAGCCCGAACAGCAAAGAAAAACGCGACCGTCCGGAAAAGGTGAAACAGAACGGATTCTTTCAGCTGCTGCATCTGACACATCGCTCCCCATAGGAGCAAAGGTGTGATATGAACTCATTTTTTGTAATTGTTCAGTAATCGCTTCAATCAACTCAGGCCTTCCATGCCCTATCTGGCAATACCAGAGTCCACCAAGTCCATCGATATATTCGTTACCTTTGTTGTCCCAAACTCGAACACCTTCCGAACGAACCAAAGTATGAAAATCCTCTGAAGTCGGTTTGGAAAAGGCATGTAATAGGGCAGGAATCATTTGTCCTTCTATTCTGTTGACCTAATATTAGGCTACCTATTTTAGAGATCTTGGTGCTAGCTGGCTTCTAATTCGAATTACTTGCTATTTTCGAATGTTTCGAGTTGCATAGTAATTGATGTCATCCTTACATTCGCAGCAACTTGACTCTCTTTGGCTCGACACTCTTGATCCACCTATCACACGACGTTCCCCACTAAAAGGAGACCTTTCGGTTGACGTAGCAATAGTAGGCGGCGGATTTAGTGGTCTTTGGACTGCTTATTATTTATTGTGCTTAGATCCAAACTTAAAACTTCTAGTAATTGAAAGTGAATATTGTGGTTTTGGTGCATCTGGTCGTAACGGAGGATGGTGCGAAGGTGCTCTGGCAGGTGGTGCAGAGAAATACGCTGCGAGATCATCAAAAAATGAAGCTAAACAACTTGAAAAAGCAATGTTCGATGCTGTAGACGAAGTTGAAAGAATTACAAAAAGAGAAGATATTAATTGTGGTTTTATAAAAAGTGGCGTTATAAGCGTTGCCCGTAATCAACCTCAGGCTAAGAGGCAACGAGATGAAATTAAATCTGCGCGTGAAAATGGTTTCGGTGAAGATGTAATACGTCTTCTTGAGCGCGATGAAGCACTTACTTATTTAAACGCTACGAGAGTTCTTTCAGGAATTTTCTTCGCACCGTCGGCAACAATTGATCCTGCTCGTTTAGTAAGAGGGTTAGCGAAAGCAGTTGAAAAATTAGGTGGACAAATCGTCGAATCGACTAAAGCAATTAATATCTCTAAAAATGAAGTAACGACAGAGCATGGATTGGTTAAGTCAGAAGTAATAGTTCAAGCGACTGAGGCATACACCCGCGACCTCAAAGGACACAAACTTGACTTATTACCTGTTTACTCAAGAATGATTGCTACAGAACCTCTTGATGAAGAGATCTTTGAAGAAATAGGACTAAAAAATAGGCCTACATTTGCTGATGGAAGATACACGGTTATCTATGGTCAACGTACCGAAGATAATCGCATCGCCTTTGGCGGTCAGGGCATGCCTCCGTATCTTTTTGGATCAGAAATTAGAAAAACTGCAGAAGTGAACAAAAAATCCCACGAATTAATTCACCAAATATTAATCGACTTACTACCACCTCTTCGTGATTCTAAAATCACGCACCGTTGGGGAGGAGTACTAGCAATTCCAAGAAACTGGCTACCAGGACTACGTTTTGATCCTTTTTCCGGATTAGGTGTACTTGGCGGATACGTGGGAGAGGGAGTTGCAGCAGCAAACTTAGCAGGTCGAACGATGGCAGAATTGATCTTAAGTCATGACACTGAAAGAGTGACACTTCCTTGGGTAGGTGTAAGATCCAGGCGCTGGGAGCCTGAACCTTTACGTTGGTTAGGAGTCCGCGCTAGTCGTCGACTCATGGGTGCGGCAGACATTTCAGAAACACGAACTAACAGAACTAGCAAAAGCGCGATGCTTATTGCCCATTTATTAAGGGGAGATTAATCCATTTTATTAGATGGAGCCTGGCTTACTTTCATATAAGCCTCTTCTCTCACTTTTGAAATCCGATCCACACCAATTTTTTTGCCTTTATGAGGCAAAACAAAACTTGTATACATAACTCGTCTTTCTTTTTCTACAGGAGGGTGACTCATATGCAGTGTGCATGATAAATGAACTGTCACATCACCTGCTTTGGTAGGCAAATCAATAATAGGTAGATCAAGATAGGGATGAATAAAATTAGGTTGCAAATTTGCCCTATGCGAACCTGCTACCACGGATAATTGACCGCTTCTAGAATCTGCTCCTGTAACTGAAACTCCAACCGTCATAGAAGAACAATCATAGGAATGCCTCCCGAGGCTACAGTCTTTATGCCAAGGAAGATCAGATATTCCTTCAACTACTCCTATTGGTTTTATTAAAGCTTCAATTACATTCAGATCATCGCTTCCATCCCACCCAATGTCATGTCCATCCCCAGGTATCGCTGCGATCCTCTCATGTCGGTAATCAGTAAGAAGTTCTTTTACGGATTCCGATTCAGCCTGAAAATACTGTAGGCGGACACAACGATCTGTTCCTTCCTTTGTCTTCGCCCACCAAGACCTACCATCACCTCTCTTATATTTCCCTATGGCAGCATCCATGTCATTAGATATTTTCGTCATTAAATCCTCACTCCACCATCCGCTAAGGTGCAAAAAACCAGTTTGTGATAAAAACCACGAAATTTCTTCGTCAGAATCTTCCTGAGTAAAAGACCTATTCAAATCAAGAGGACTTCCGTCTTGATTTGAGAAATCAATTTCGCCTGGTTTATAAACTGATCTGCCATCAATTATTGCTCTAAGAACAGGCCACCATTTTAGGAATCTGAAATGTTCCTTCAAGGGCAAATCAATTACTTTTGAAGTAGCTAGTGATTGGGGAGTCTGTATATCTTGCACCAAATCAGAAAATGAAATCTCATCTAAATCAACCACCACAGAGGCATTAGACACGCCTAAATCTAGTTTGATTTCTCCTTCTGACGGAGTGAGAGTAAATGATTTTTGTAAAACCCTCATACCTAATGGTCGGCAACCCAACATTTGAGCCCCTTCATAGGCAATCAAAGAGTTCTGTTCTAAAAGAAAAGGTAATTTAGTTTCAATCCAAACTTCTGAATCGATCTGCTCTGCATCGCTATCTAAACGTGAACGAATATCAACTGAAAACACAAAAAGTCCTTTTCTTCAAACTATTCGAGAGTCTCTTGAATAGGTAGAGGCTCTCCTAAAGACGGCATCGTGTCTGAGGGGCCTAATAAGGTCACTTGATCATCAGCTTCTAAACAGAGTTCATCATGGAGTTGGATCAGAATCCCTTCTCGATGAACAGAAACTACTTTGACTTCATCAGGGAAACTGAGTTCAGCGATTTTTAAACCGATAAGTGCTGAATCTTTACCTTCTGGTAAAAGAGCGTATTGTCGGAATGTCATCTCAGGAAGTAACGCTGATTTAACTTCGGCTTCTGTTTGAGCTAGTCCTATCAGTTTTGCACCCGTATGTAGATGACCGGCGAGCTCTCCAGCAACTCTTAATGAGCGACCCGGATTTTCAGTCGTTCCTGCAAGGAAAAATAAAGCGTTGACCCATTCGCCCGAACCTCCCCATGAAGCAGGAATGCGAATACCCTCTGATGCTCTGACTATTACAAGTTGATCTTCTTCAATATCTTCAAATAAAGCAACTGGGGTTGCTGTCGGATGTTGTTTAGAAGGCTGGATCCATAAAGAGCCAGTTTCTAAAAACTGTTCTGTGACTCTCTCGCCCGTTAAACCGATCAAGTCAGAGAGAACCGTCGCCGCTCTATCTGCTGCTTCTGTGATATTGGTTCCTGGTGGAACGCTTAAAACTCCAGCCCTGGCAATTAATCCAGGATAATCATCGCCGGTTCTCAAACCATGACCAGCCATCGCAGCGCTCATTTCTCGGTCTAACTTCGGATCAGCATCAGCTCCCCATCTTTCGAAGACTTGCCTAATTGCACCTGATCTTTTACTTTTCCCGCTTGCATAAAGACGGTGCCATGTCCACCCGGCAAGAAAAACAAAAACGACAAAAAGCAAGGCAGTTACACCAAGTTGAAAAATTAAAAATATAGAAATAATTACTCCAACAAACTGTGTAACCGGATAGAAAGGTGCTTTAAAAGCAGGTGCATACGAACGAATATGAGAAGCTCTTAAAACCAGAACAGCAATGTTTAGCAAGCCAAGTGTTAATAGAACAAAAGCGCTCGCAAGTTTTGCAATTGATTCAGCATCGAGAAGCAAAACTACTAACGCTATTGAAATTCCAGTAACAATTACACCAAAAGCAGGCGTTCCATATCTGCTTAGCCTTCCAGCTACTTCAGGGAAAAGTCCATCACGCGCCATTGCCATTGGGTATCTAGCCGCAGCCAAAATGCCAGCATTCACAGCTGAGGCGAATGCTGCTAAAGCAGCTAATACTACAAGTGCAACTCCTGTTGATGGAAGAATAGTTTCGGCAGCTGAATGTATAGGTGCTAGATCGTCATGCAAGATATCTGGAGGTAGAAGTGCTACTGCTACTAAGGCTCCAAGCGTGTAAAGAATAGTTGCTACTAACAAAGATAATGACATACCAAGTGGAATCTTTAAGGAGGGATCATCTACTTCTTCTGCTGCACTCGCAACTTTTGTTAAGCCACCATATGAAACAAAAACTAGGCCTATTACTGAAATAAGACCGGAAAAACCCTCTGTGAAAAATGGGTCAAGATTGGATTTATCTATACCTTGTTTTTGAGTTTCGAAAAGACCCTCTGTAAGGAACCAAGCCATTACCGTTAGTACGAAAACAACCAAAAATAATTGAATTGAACCACTTACTTTCGAACCGACAACATTTATAAAAGTGAAAAAAGCTATTAAAACTAGCGCTACAGCTTTGCCATTTAAATCTAAAATTAGAACCAAATAAGCGCTCATGCCTACTAAAGCAAAAGCATCTTTCAAAACTAAAGAAAGCCAAGTTCCAATTCCTGCAATAGTTCCTATGGAAGGACCCAAAGCTCTTTCCAAAAAATAGTATGCGCCTCCTGCTTTAGGAAGAGCAGATGACAACTCCGCGACGCTCAACATGGCAGGGATCGCTAAAAAACCTGCAATTAAATAAGCCAAAATCGCTGACGGACCAGTTTTAGATGCCGCTAAACCAGGTAAAAGAAATAAGCCTGATGAAAGCATCGCTCCTGTTGATAAAGCAAAAACATGGCGCAAAGCAAGTGACCTAGTCAATTTACCCCTGTTGTCTACTTTCATGAGAGAACCTTAGACCTCATCGTTTTTATTGTCCAAGATCAAAAGTTTGAAAGAAATCTAATAAAAGAGAGTTAACTGACTCAGGGTCTTCTTGCTGTATCCAATGTCCTACATCTGGCAAAATAACAGAATTTACCAGATTGGGGAGAGTTTCTGTGAAACGTGCAATGCTTCCAGCTCCCCAAATTGTTGGACCATCTTTTTCTCCCCCAATAAATAATGACGGTTGTATTAATGGTGACTCATGATGCATCCTTAGATCATTCCAATCAAGATCGACACATCTGTAACGATTCAAGGGGCCTGTGAAACCTGACTTTTCAAATTGTTTGGCGTAGAAATCTAAATCATCTACGGTTAACCATGAAAGAGGCTCTTCTGGATACTTGAAACGATCTTTAAGTTCACCTCCTGGAGAAACAAAACCCATTGAACCTTCATCACCCATGACTGCAGGAGCATTTCCAGAAGCAGTAAAATAAAAACCTTCAAGCCATGTAGAAGGATTTTGAGAGATTTCTGCTTCTGCTCTTCCTGGTTCTTGAAAGTACTCAATATAGAACTCTTCCTCTCCTCCCAAAGATCTAAAAAAATCAGAAGGCTTTACGTCATTGCGCGGTGTATATGGAACAGAAAGTAGAGCTATCCCCTTGAAAATATCCGGTCTGAAAGATGCAGCAGCTGAAGCTATGGGGGAACCCCAATCATGTCCGACAATTAAAGAGTTGTCTTCGCCTAGAGTTTGGACAACTCCTACGCAGTCTCCTGCTAAACAAACAAGTCTGTATTCATCAATTGTTTTCGGAGCGTAAGAGGAACCATATCCTCGAACGTCCATTGCGACCGCTCGATAACCAGCAGCGGAAATTGCAGCTATTTGATGCCTCCATGAATACCATGATTCGGGAAATCCGTGAATAAAAAGAACCATAGGGCCTTCTCCCGCTTCAGCAATGTGGATATTTACGCCACGAATATCAATCTCATACTGATTCAAACCCTCGATTTCAATCACCCTTGTTCTCCTTATTATTCATCGTCTCTTCAAGACTTCTAATAAGTATTCCTTTAACTATGTGGTTTTTGTCAATAACTTCACTAACTATGAAATTACATCCAGAAGTAACTGCTGCTTCGATTGTTATAGCTTCGCGCATTTCTATATTCAAATCTGATTGAGTTTCTGTAGCAGCCAAGACCAAATCTGAATCAATTTGGACAATAGTCAATTCGGTTAAATCGTTTAAAGCTTGCTTTGCCGTTACCATCTCAAGCTTTCGACTAAATTTGGTAGTGACTTCTTCATAAAAATCTGCAATTGACAAAGCTGAAGTAACAAGTGTCGTGTTGTCGACATCACCAATTAAGTTTCTAGATGCTGCTTGTTCAATGGGTGAATTGTCATCAAAAAGCTTGACTAGAACTGACGCGTCAATAAAAACTCTATTCAACATAGCTATTGGCTCTCAGAACGATCATGACGAAGCGACAGATGTTATAGAAAGTGCGACGAGTCGTTTACGCGCGTTTCCCGCACGATCAGAAGATGAATAGCCCTCAATCAATTGTCTAACGACAGCATTTACTGATGTACCTTGTTCTGCGGCTCGAACTCTAGCTCGTCGAAGTAAGTCCTCATCAATCGCTAGAGTTAAATTAGCCATATATGAGTGTAACACTTATTATGTGTTACACATAGAACAATTCTTTATTTATCTATATTACTTAGCTTTAAAATCGCAAAACTGAATAACTTCTGCTAGACATTCCATCAAATCTTAAAATATTTCCTTAGAAGAGAGAGAAAAATGACTATTGGTCCCGGAATGCACGTAGATGATCCAAGTGATGACTCGTTGAATCTTGCAATGTCTGAAACAGCAAGACCCCTTTATAACGCAGTTAAGAAATTTATTGCTGAAGAAGTGGAACCCATAACGGAAAAATTCTATGAACTTGGAGAGGGTCGTGAAGACCGCTGGTCATATACCGACGATCAACTAGAACTTTTGGAAAGCGTTAAGAAAAAAGCTCGCTCTAACGATTTATGGAATTTTTTCTTACCGGATGATGAAACTGGACAAGGACTTTCAAATTTAGATTATGCATATATAGCAGCTGAGCTAGGACGGAATCCATTGGCTTCTGAATCACTGAATTGCAGCGCTCCCGATACGGGCAATATGGAAGTTCTAGAACGCGTTGGAACCCCTGAACAAAAGGAAATGTGGCTTAAACCTTTATTAAATGGTGAAATCAGATCTTGTTTTGGAATGACCGAACCTGGCCTTGCTTCCTCTGATGCGAAAAATATTGCTACTAAGGCAGTCTTAGATGGTGATGAATGGTTAATAAACGGTGAAAAATATTACATCTCTGGTGCTGGTGACCCTCGTTGCAAAATAATGATATGCATGGTCCAAACAAATCCTGATGGACCTCCGCATAGACGACAATCACAAATTCTGGTTCCTATGGACACTCCGGGAGTAAACATAATCGGACCAATGCATGTTTTTGGACAAGATGACGCCCCTCATGGCCACATGCACATACAGCTTGACAATGTAAGGGTACCTAAAGAAAATATGCTCCTAGGAGAGGGTCGGGGCTTTGAAATATCTCAGTTAAGGCTAGGGCCAGGTCGAATACATCATTGCATGAGATCTATTGGAGCCGCAGAAAAAGCTTTAGAGTTAATGGCTACTAGGGGTTTGTCTAGAGAAGCATTCGGGAAGAAAATCGCTCAATTAGGAAAAAATGTTGAACTAATTTCACGTGCAAGAATTGAAATTGAGGCTTGTCGTCTTATGGTTCTAAGAGCAGCAAAAGCTATGGACACCATGGGGAATGCTGAGGCTCGAGTTTGGGTTAGCGCTGTAAAAGCAATGGTCCCAGAAAAAGTTTGCAACATTATTGACGAAGCAATCCAGGTTCATGGCGCCACTGGTATATCACAATGGACACCTTTAGCTGCCATGTACACAGGTCAGAGGACTTTGCGTCTTGCGGATGGACCAGATGAAGTCCATCACTTCGTTGTTGGAAGATTTGAACTTGCTAGATATAGCGATGACGAAATAGAAAAAAGAGTCTACAAGCCAGTTGGCGAACAAATATTTTCTGGAACATAAAGTGGAAACAGAATCCCGGCAACCAAAAGAAGCAACTGAATTTACAATAAGGGAAAACAAAGCTTTTCAAAAAACCCTTCCTTCGGACGATGGAACTGATGCTGCCAATGTCGCTAAAGGATTCATAGGAACTCGAAATAACCCGATTATTGAAAAACATGAGCCAAATGCTTGGCAACCCATCTCATGGGATCTTTCTAAGTCAGATTTTGTTAAAGGAGAATCTCCAGAAACAGTAAATCCTTCTTTATGGCGTCAAGCTGGTCTAAACGCTCAACATGGCCTTTACGAAATTTGCCAAGATTTCTATCAAGTTCGCGGCTTTGACACATCAAACGCTACTTTTATTCGAGGAAAAACTGGATGGGTGGTAATAGACCCTTTAACTACAGCCGAAACGGCTGCTGCTGCTTATGAACTAGTTACTGAGCATCTGGGTTTTCGTGAAATAAGTGCTGTTATCTACACCCATTCCCATCTGGATCATTATGGTGGCATTCTCG
>PABN01000003.1 GCA_002699555.1 Dehalococcoidia bacterium | reverse complement strand
GGAATTACCGAGGAGAGGAGGTGGTCCAGATTAGTAGTAAACGTTATGGGACTTCGGAGGTGGGTGGCCGCTAGGCGGTTCTGGACCATCTGGCGAAATTTTGCCAGCCACCCTCAGGTTTGATTGCTAGTTCTGGTCCCGACTAGTTAATAGATCTATCTGAGAAATCCAGAAATAGTTCCAATATTTTATTTTCGGGGGTGCGCTCATGCGCATCCCCGAAATGTTTTATACACGGGTATCATCTTTTTAATGAAGCGTTTAAGTGTTTTTGAAAACAACAGATTCATAGGCGATAAGAGAACTCAGGAGGTCTATGATCTCGACGAGTCAGAAGAAACTGAATCCATGCAGGTTCTTGTAGATGAACTTATCGAAAATGAAACTTTCATTTGTTTTGCTCCAGACACGCTCGCAGAAGCTCGCAACAGGGGATATCGCCTTCGAAAAATCTAACTGTTAGTTTTTTGGCGTATTAAATTAAGAGCGCTTCCAGCTCTGAACCATTCGATCTGATCTTCTGACATGGAGTGGTTTGTTTCTATATTGGAAACGTTGCCTTCGGGAGTCGTGACTGTTACTTGTACAGGTTTATTTGCGCTTAAGTCTTTGAGCGAAATTACTGAAATTTTGTCTTTCTCTCCTATTAAGTCATAGTCGCTAGGGTTAGCGAAAGTTAATGGCAGTATTCCCTGCTTCTTCAAGTTGGTCTCGTGGATTCGTGCAAATGATCGTGCGATTACTACACGACACCCTCTAAACCTTGGCTCCATCGCAGCGTGTTCTCTAGAAGAGCCTTCTCCGATATTTTCGTCGCCAATAGCGACCCACTCGATCCCTGCTTCATGGTAACGCTTTGCTATTTCAGGAAATGGTCTTATCTCGTTGTCAGTGATATCTAATCCAGTTCCGACCTCTCCGGTAAATGAATTAACCACACCCAAGTAGAGGTTTCCAGAAATATTTTCTAGATGTCCTCTGTATTTCAACCAGGATCCTGCCATCGAAATATGATCAGTGGTGCATTTCCCTTTTGCTTTCATGAGTATGGGTAAATCTTCAAAGTCATTTCCATCCCAAGGGTCAAAAGGAGCAAGGGCTTGAAGTCTTTCACTTCCTGAAGATATGGAAATTTCAATTTCAGAATCATCAGACGGAGGAGGTTTGAATAGACCTTCTTCACCGGAGTCGAATCCTTTGCTTGGAAGCTCTTCTCCCATATCCACAGAAAGCTTAACCTCTTCACCGTTTTCTGTAGTTAACGAATCAACCGCGGGATCAAAGTCCAGTTTCCCTGCGATACTTAAGGCGACAACAGTTTCAGGTGAAGTCACAAAAGCAAACGTGGAAGCGTACCCGTCGTTTCTTTTTGGAAAGTTGCGGTTATAGCTAGTAACAATGCTGTTAGGAACGCCATCATCTAGATCCTGTCGATCCCATTGACCTATACATGGGCCACATGCATTTGCAAGAACTGTAGCTCCTATAGCTTCAAGGTCTGCAAGAAGGCCGTCTCTTTCAATTGTTGCTCTAACTTGTTCTGAACCAGGGGTAACTAGAAGAGGTATCTTTGATTTCAAACCTTTAGAAAGAGCATCGCGTGCTATTCCAGCTGCCCGAGTTATGTCTTCATAACTTGAATTGGTGCATGACCCAATTAAGCCAGCGCTTACTTCTAGCGGCCAACCATTTGCAGTCGCTTCTTCTCCGAGATCGCCAACTGGTCTAGCCAAATCAGGTGTATGGGGACCATTAATATGAGGTGTTAGGTCGGAAAGATTTATTTCAATAACACGGTCGAAGAAACTGTGGGGATCTTCTTCAACTTCTGGATCGGCCTGCAAGTCATTGCTCACTAAATCAGCTGCTTCAGCGGTATCTGTACGATTAGTTGCTTTCAGATAACGAGATATGGCTTCGTCGTAAGGAAATAGAGAGGTAGTAGCACCAATTTCTGCGCCCATGTTACATATTGTTCCCTTGCCTGTTGCTGAAAGTGTTCTTGCACCAGGTCCGAGATATTCCACTATTGCACCGGTACCACCTTTGACAGTAAGAATTTCTGCGACTTTTAGGATCACGTCTTTAGGTGATGCCCATCCGCTTAACTCTCCTGTCAAACGAACACCGATTAATTTTGGCCACTTAATATTGAATGGAAATCCGGTCATGACATCAACGGCATCAGCACCTCCAACGCCGATGGCTATCATGCCTAAACCACCCGCATTGGGAGTATGACTGTCGGTTCCAATCATCATTCCACCTGGAAAGGCATATTGTTCAAGAATTACTTGATGGATTATGCCGGATCCGGGTTTCCAGAATCCAGCTCCGTATTTTGCGCAAACTGATTCGAGGAAGTTGTAGACCTCGGAATTGTTATCGACTGCAACGCTTAAGTCGGTTTCGCTATCTATACGAGCTTGAATTAAATGATCACAGTGAGTGGTTGTAGGAACTTGCACTTGTTCAAGGCCGGCAGTCATAAATTGCAACCAAGCCATTTGGGCAGTGGCATCTTGCATTGCAACACGATCAGGATGAAGATCGACATATGAGACTCCGCGGTTCATTTTTGTCGAACGCGGATCTTTCAAATGATTAATAAGTATCTTTTCTGCCAAGGTCAAAGGTCTACCCAAAGCTTCTCTGCCAGCGGATAGATGACCTTCGAGATTTGCGTAAACTTTTTTTACGAGTTCTGTTGGAGTCTGGGATTGAACTGTCATATTTCCAATCTATCAGATTGTTTTTAAGCTATTTATTGCTGTGACGAACTTGACTTATTAGAGCACAGGCCAACGGCGTCGACGTTTTCTTGTTTTTCCGTCATTGTCACTTAAAGCCCAAGATCTTCTCCAAGCTCCGATTTCAGGTCCAGTGAGCGATGGGGAAGAATCTCTGTAAGACCGCTGTCGAGCATCCCACCAGCTGGAGGCTGTTTCATCTGCAAGGCTTCTAACTTCTTTTTCAATTCGGGTGCTGAAAGATCTAGCATTTTCATCATTTTCAGGTTCCATTGGATATCCGAAAGTAATGGTGCTTTTAGAGCGTCGCGGGAGGTTTCTTCCTTTTCGAAGGATTTTCCCCGTTCCGGAAATATGTATTGGGACGACGGGCACACCACATCGGATCGCGAGATAGGCGGCGCCTCCTCTGAAAGGTTGACCCCATCCATCTGGACTGCGACCTCCTTCGGGATATATCAATAGACTCCATCCTTGACCTATCAACTCTGAAATCATGTCGCCAGATTGTCTACTGACTTTGGTTCGATCTATCGGAACCGCTCCTATGGCTAATGCTGAAATTGCACTAGTAGCTTTTGTGTTGAAGAAATAATCAGCAGCAGCACCAATTACAAGTTCATGTCTCCATGGTTCAGGAATTGAAGTAATTAGTAGGGGAGTATCAGCATGACTTTGGTGGTTAGCAGCAAATATTGCTGGACCTTCAAGATGTTCAAGGCGATCTAAACCTTTACGTGTAGGAGTGGCCAGGAGAGACATTACAGGCCTCATTAGAGTCTCCACAATGACTGCTCTGGCTAAGCGAGCAGCAGGTCGACGTGCCCATTCAGTGTCGTAGCTAGCGCCAAGTGAGTTATTTTTTACCCTTGAGTCAACACCTTTAGGAGTAGAGGCTGGAACCCATGGAAAACCAAGTCTTAAAAATTTATTTTTAAAATCATTGGTAATGGAATAGATGGATTTCATTTTTAGATCACGTCTGCCATGACAAGGGGAGGATTTTTAAGGTGCGTAATGGTTGGTTGAGGTCCTACGACATCAGAGGCTATTTCAAGTGCATCTTGAAGAGTTGACGCTGATTGGAAACCTAAACGACGAACAGCTTTTTGATCACCGCCAACGATAATAATTCTTCCTAGATGTTGCATTGCATGACTACCCCAATACCACATGTAAAGCGGATGGACTCCGTGGTAGGCGTATGAGTTTCTATAAAGATGGATGTACCATTCATCCTCTGCAAATTGCTTCTCGTATTTTTTCTCAATTTCAATTGGGTCGGTAGTCTCGGACAGGACCTGTTCGAAAAAATCTATGTAACTAGGATGATGAACAGGGTGGAATTCCCAAGGCGTAGGGTGGCTCATTATCAGGACTCCGCCTTCGCGAACCAAGGGCTTTCCTTTGTAAAGATTAAAGAAATATCCAAGCCCAAGACACATAACCAAAATGGGATTCATTATTGAGTTGACGTTGTATGGGCAGATGTAAGGTAGGCCCATCGTAAGTATGTCTGTTTGTCCTTCAACGGTTACGAGTTGTTGGGCGTATACATTTTCAATGGTTTTCTTGTGTACAGCCTCTACTTCACCAGCTTGAACTGAAGTTAACTCATAGGGTGACTGCCACCCTCCGAAAATACGCCTTTTCGCTTTTACCGGCAATAAATCTAAACCGCGTTGCATGGCTATGAATTGACCTCTGTCTCTGGCACTCCATTCCCATTCGCGTTTTTGAAGAAGAGCGAGAGGACCTTCTCGTCCGAAAGTATTGTTGTTTACAGTTGTTTCTATTTGAAAAATTTTCACTCCTGCATCTTTTATTACGTCTCCCATGCGCCAATTAGAGGCATGTAGAGCAGAATTCTCTCTATCCATAATTGATTTCGAATTTCTTAGAGTGTGAACGTTGTGGTGATGGCGTAGGCCCGTGTAGCCAGCTAGTCCAGTTGCAGTACTTTTATGTCCACCGTCCATAGAAACTAGATTTATATTCACGTATATGAGCAGGTCACTTTCTGCGGCTCTACGACAGAAGTGGACTTCTTCTCCGTGTGGGGTCTCACCAAGCACCACCATTCCTTCGGGGTCTTCTGCATCAAGGTTGTAAAGTAGCCCTTTCGGAGCAAAAGAATCATAGACTCGATCTCCCACGGCGTGACGCAGCTCATCTTCAGTCATTCTCCTATGTAGAGCAAGAGCAGCAATTAGGTGTACATCATCGACGCCTGCTTCAGCTGCCATGTCGAGAACAGCTTCGATGATGCGCTGTCTTATATCGGGTTTACGCATAGGGGGAAGCGGTAGTGAAATATCATCAAAAGCGATTGTTAGTTTCATACCCGGTTTAAGAAGAGAGGGAAGTGGATCTGAATCACCAAGTGGGTTCAAAAGGGCTTCTTTTATTGCACCTTCCGGATCTGGAAGCCCCTCTAACGGTTCAGATGGATAGACAACTCGAGATCTCCCTGGAGGAAGTTTTTCTAAACGAAAGTTTTCCCCGTGATGAAAAACAATAGGTGGAGTGTTTCTATCCACATCCAAAACGAACCCTGGTCTAGGGGAAGGGCGTGAGGTTTCTTTATCGTTAGTATTCATTTGATGTATCGCTCCCGTTCATCTCTAAGGTCAAAAACAATCTTGAAGGCGCCTCTAGCACCTGCGTTAGCAGCATGTTTTAGGGCTTCTTGATAGTCGTCAAGTGAGTAGCAAGCTGAGACAAGTTCCTCAAGTTTTGCGGTTTTCACTAATTCAAAGGCAAGATCAAAAGTGCTCGTTGTTTTACCATCAGGAAGTCTTTCAGTCCCGTAGGTGTAAGCACCGATTAGTTGCAGTTCGCGATGCCAAAGGGGTGTCAGTTCTAGTTCTACTGTCGCAGGCATTCCGACTAGAACAACTTTTCCATTTGGTTTAGTTATTGATAAAGCATCACTGATGCTTTTTGAAGATCCGACACAGTCTATTACAACATCTGCACCACCTGTTAGGCGGTCCACGCGACCATCGGGGGCTTTTTCTGAAACATTTGTGATTGCTTTTGTTCCACAAGCTCTTCTAACAGCACGGTGGATTTCTTCAGGGTTTACAACAATATCAGATCCAAGTTGAGCGGCCATTTTTTTTTGTTCTGGGTAACGGGCAGTTGAGATAATTGTTTTTGGTTTTGTGAAATGTCTTAGCGCTGAAATTGTAACTTGTCCTAGGGTTCCACTTCCTAATATTGCCACCACTCCTTCGTCTGGGAGTTCTGCTGCTAGAGCAGCGTGCACTCCGCATGCTGTTGGTTCAACCATTACTGCTGCTTCATCAGAGAATCCATCAGGAACAGAATGCAGTTGGCTTGGGTGTGCATAAAATTCAGTCGCCCAGCCTCCTCCTGTATCATGACATGAACCGGTTTGAATACCAGAAGATATTTCTCCAAGAGTTACGTTTTCACAATTCCCTATTTTTCCTTCACTGCAAGGAGAGCAGGGTGGTGAAATATTTCGACTGGCACAACTTAGAACTGGTTCAAGTACGACACGACTGTCATCGTCAAGGTCGCCTACTACCTCATGTCCAGGTGTGAAGGGGAAAGAAACAAGAGGTTCAAAATATCGAGCTGACTTGCCGTCTACAGTTGCTAGATCTGAACCACAGATTCCTGAAAGTCTTGGTCGTACTCTTACCCAATCTTTTCCGGGTGTTTTAGAGCTTTCTTCTTGAATGAGGTCGATGGGCCCAAAGCTGGCTCCTGAACCAGGCATTATATTCCCGGCAATCTTGGCAGCTGCGTAACGTGGGATGTTTCTTTTAAATCTAAGTGCTTTCATGCTTTACCGCCTCTATGGGGGGCCAAAGGTAAAATTTTGTTACTTATTCCAGGTGATTTACCGAAGTTTTCTACAAGCCACCCGCGTTTTCTGGCGATACTGGCTAGACGAACCTCTGGATTAACGGCTACTGGAAATCCAACTGCTTCAAGCATGGGTAGGTCGCTAGCAGAATCAGCGTAAGCGACTGATTCGCGTAAGTCGAGTTCATTAGCTGCCGCATAATCAGCTAATGCTTGGTACCGAGATTCTCCTGTAGGGGGTACGTCTATCATTCGACCATCATAAGATTCGCCGTTCCGTCCTAGTTTTGGACAAATTATGTCATCGAAAAGAGGCCTAAGTGGTTCAACTATGAAATCCAAAGCACCGGTGATTAGGACAGTCTTATGTCCTAGATTTTTGTGCTCTCTTACTCTACGGATTCCTTCGGGGAAGGATTTTGAAAGTATCAAGTCGCTAAATTGTTCAGCTGAATCTTCATAAATCTGAGAGACTGGAGCTCCTTCGTAACGTCTATAGAAATAACGTAAGAAATCGCCTCGATCTTGTTTATCTAAAGAAAGTAGCTGAGGTGTTTCTAGTAATGTTTTCACCACTAGGCGAATACGTTCAGTTCTGCTTAGCCGTCTGCTTGCAAGCCACGCGAAAGAAGAAACGACATTCGAGGCAATAAGAGTGTTTTCTAAATCGAAAGCAGCGAGTTGGCGGTCTGGCGAAAGAATTTGATTTCTTAAACGTGTTTCTCTGTCCTGACCTTTTTTTGAAGGAGGGCTCATGGGAACCCTGCCTGCCTTAACTACTGAGGGTAAGTGGATTTCATTTGCGTATTGATTCCAATCGATTATTTCAGGGTCAAAACAGAAATCGTTTTTATCTTCTTCGTCTAATGAATTCCAAAGTTCTAACAGGTTTTCAAGGCCATAGATAGCTTGGCATTCCACGTAAGCTCCATAGAGATCAACGTAGCCCAAAGCTTTTTCTATCTGGTCACGTTGTTCTTCGAGTTTTGCAATCACATCAGCTCTCGATCCTCTAATAGGCAGCTGGTCAAAAGCCTTTTGTGTTTTGTTTAAAAGAGTTTGACCTCTTTCAAGTTGTTTCCTGACTTTATGTATGCCTGGGAAATCCCATCCAGGCACTGCAATTGGTTGACCTATTTCGTCATATACAGGATGAAGTGTGAACCATGCACGAACAAGGTCGAAGAGGTGTCCGTATCTTAAAGGGTTGATACTTCCAGATGCGATTTGAACAATGTCTGGTTGTTCGACGGGACCTCTTGCAGCGACTGCACAAATAGTAGCTGTGACGAGGTCTACGGGTATTACGTCGATTGTCCCTTCAGGGATCCCAGGAAAATCTTTCAAAAGTCCTCTTGCATAGGAAATAATTACAGGTTCGGCCATTCGAAAACCTCTTATCCAGCCCGGAAAGGGTTGAGCCAAGGCGGATTCAATGATTGAAGGTCGCACGATACTTACAGGGATATCAAGAGCACTCTCACGAAGAGCTATTTCTCCTAATGCTTTCGTGTAGGCGTAAGCGTCTGGGAATCCAAGAGAATGTGCTCGCGAACGGCCAGCTTCTGCCATTCGATCATCAACCCAACGTGAACGTAACTGTTCAGTTTTTGATGCAAGTGCAGGGGTGCCTGCAGCTCCTAACTCTTCGCGGGCTTCTTTACGAAATCCTTCCAGATGTTCAGGCGTGCGACTAGCAGTTTCTGTTTCTTGTCGTATTCTCCTAGCAGCATCGACTTCTATCTTCCAATCGACATCAACAAAGAATGGACTAGCATCTACAGGATCCTCTGGGGCGGCTCCTCTTCTGCTGCCTGCCACGTAACAAGTGGATATAGAAACAAGGTGAGGTGAAATAGCGAGTTCGTTTAGAGTTTTAGCGATACGAACTGGTCCAAGGAGGTTGACTTCTACTGCTTGATCTAAAGGTGAATCAAAACTTACAACTGCAGCGGAATGGATAAATAAGTCACATTTAGCTAGTTCGATTAAGCCAGTTTCGTCAAGTCCTAAACCGTCTGTGCCTACATCTCCTGATATTGCAGTAACTCTTTTTTTACATAACTCGTCAAAGCCTTCATTTCCGAGCTTTTCTCTCAGGTTGTTAAATGCGTCGTTACGAAGGATTTCTTTTTCTGCTCGTTTTTCTGCGCCTCTTCTGCCTGGGCGTACGAGTAAAAGAAGCTCACAGTCTGGTATAGAGCTAAGTAAGCGTTCTACTAGGGCAGTGCCTAGAAAACCTGTTGCTCCAGTGATCGCTATCCGTTTTCCGGATAAATTTTGCTTTATCATCATTATTTTTACCAATTGGTAAGTTAAACTTACCAAATGGTAAGGAAATAGAAACGGTATCCGATGGAAAAGTATGAAAAATTTGGAACAAAAGAAAAAATTCTTGACTCCGCACTGGAGTCTTTCAGCACATCTGGATTCGATGCCACTTCATTAGATGTAATTGCAAAATCTTTAGGAGTAAGAAAGCAAACCATTCTTTATCACTTCACAACAAAAAAAGGGTTATTAAATGCAGTGGTTGAGAGGGCAGCAGAAAATCTGATCGATTCAATTGAGGAAGTTCTAAATAGTGACTTAAAAGGATGGGAAAGAATTGAAGCTCTGGCAAGGATGATTTTTAGACTCGCACTACGTGAGCCACTCTTGCTTGGCCTCTTAAGAGAGGTTAGTAGACCAGGATCTGTTGGCTCTGAAAGATTAAAGATATTGATGACCCCACTTATGGACAGAGCAACTTTGTGGATGCAATCAGAGATGAGAGTTGGAAGGATGCGTCGAACTGACCCAAGGCTAGTTATTTTAAGTGCGTACTCAACTGTTGTGGGATTAGCAACAGAAATTGAAGTCTTGAGAGCAGCCGGCATAGAACAGGCACTTCGTCCTGTAGCTATAAGGCGTCGTGAGCTGATGAGATTTTTAAGAGTTTCTTTAGATCCTGATTATCTGCAATCTAGATAACCGTATTACGGCGTTTTCTTGAAAAGCGTTCAATAGCTATATCTGCAAGGCGGTCCACTAGACCTGAGTATGAAAGTCCAGCTTTTTGCCAGAGCCTTGGGTACATAGAAATGGGTGTAAAGCCTGGGATAGTATTTACTTCATTAAGTATCGGTCCTCTTTCAGGGTGGAGGAAAAAATCCACTCTCGCCATTCCAGAGCAACGTAAGGCTAAAAAAGAACGAGCTGCTAGTTGTTGCAGGTTTACAACTAGGTCTGCGTCAATGTCTGGTTCATCTATTAATTCAGCGCTATCATTTTCATACTTTTCGGCGTAATCATAGAATTCACCCAAGGGTTTTATCTCGCCTGGAGGTGAGACTTGGGGAACTAAATCACCAAGAACTGATAGTTCTATTTCTCTTCCCTCTATAGCTTCTTCGACGACTATCCATTCGTCGTAAGCGAAAGCTTTTTCGAGAGCTCTTTGCAGAGATTCATGGTCGCTAGCCCTAGAGACACCTATAGAGGAACCCAAATTTGCAGGTTTAACAAAAACTATTGGGCCGAGTTCATTCAATAATCCATCAAGTAAGGATTCCATGCCTTCGCTATCTAAATCATCAAATAGCTTGGAATGTAAGTTTCTGTAGAGTGCTTGCGGAATCTTGTGATGAGCGAGGATTTCTTTAGTGGCAATTTTGTCCATAGCTAGGGCGGACCCCAAAACTCCACTTCCTATGTAAGGGACATCTATCACTTCGAGTAGCCCTTGAATAGTCCCATCTTCACCTAAAGGGCCGTGAAGTAAAGGGAAAACAACAAGGTTTTTTTCAGAACTTAGTTTTCGCAGCTCAATCATTGGATTCCATGTGGGGCCAGTCGGTTCAAGCTTTTCTTGAAGATCGTTATTTTTAAGATCTTCAATAGCCTTTTCGGCGAGATGCCATTCTCCACTCTTATCTATCCCGATAGGTATAACTTCATAAAGTTCAGGGTCAGCAGCTTCAATGACATGACGAGCGGAAACACAGGACACATTATGTTCAGCACTACGACCACCAAACAAGACAACAAGACAACGCTTTGAGCTCATCTTGACATGTTAGGAGAAGAAAAGGTTCGGATGACGTCACTTATACATCTAAAAAACTCAAAAGGGGAGGGTTAGTTAAAAAAAATAAGAATCATTTTTCTCTAGTTTGACATGAGCAAGGTAAAAGCGTGAGAGTGTAATTTAATTATTGATGCCTTTAGGGGGGTATAAAAAAAATGAGAAGAACTACTTTTATAAACAAGTTGTTCGCAGTTGTGCTTACGGTTTTCACACTAGCTGCAGTCACTACAGCATGCGGCTCGGATGATGACAGCTCAGCTTGGCCGAGCGAAATAACTTTTGGTGCCGTACCAGCAGAAGATGCAGGTGAACTTGCAACTTTATATGAAACAACTATGAGTATTCTCACAGATGAAATTGATGGACTTGAAAAGATCAACTTTTTTGAGGCTTCTGAATATGCAGGTCTTGTCGAAGGTCTTATAGCGGGACGAGTCGATGCTGCCCAGTTCGGTGGTTTTTCTTATGTTCTTGCAACGCAGACTGGAGCAGAACTAGATGTAGCTGGTGTTT
>PABN01000002.1 GCA_002699555.1 Dehalococcoidia bacterium | reverse complement strand
GGAGTGGCGGAATTGGCAGACGCGCAAGGTTAAGGACCTTGTGCCCGATTAGGGCGTGGGGGTTCAAGTCCCCCCTCCGACACCAAATAATTACCTAAAAACAGGACAACTTTCTCTGTATTAAAAGTTCTCTGAAGTGCATATTCATCAGCTTTAAGTAATGATTAACAATGGAAGACAAGTACGACGTAGTCAAACTTGCAGTTGAACGAACTGTGGGTATCGAAGTTACTTTCGCTGACAACTACTCAGCGGAGATCGATTTAATGACTTTGAGACTAATTTGTCCGTGTGCTACGTGTCGCTCATTGCGTGAACGAGGAAAAGCAGCTTGGCCGCAATCTGAAGGTTCCCAAAAACTTTCAATACGAGATGCCCAGTTTCATGGAGCTTGGGGCGTGAACATTACTTGGAGCGACGGGCACAATGCAGGAATATACACTTTTCAGTTTTTAAGAGAAATTGCAGAATCTTATGTGCATAGGGAGCTGGATCTTCCATGAATTGTGCATTTTCAATTGGGAAAGGCACCTATCAGAGACAGGTGGAAGTCCAAGAGTGACACCCTTTGATAGTAAGTTAAGGCTATGGAGATAGTTAACTTGATTGGGGGAGTTCAAGTCCCCCAACCGACACCAAAGTGTTCATGACTTCTAGAGAGGAAAATTATGCCGATAAATGTTTTGGGGACTGAACTTACCGACTGTAGCGCTGACCCATTGACTGGGTTTTATCGAGATGGATGCTGCAATACCGGTGTTGATGATTACGGTGTTCATACAGTGTGTGTGGTAACCACTAAAGATTTTCTTGACTTTTCTAAAAGTGTAGGAAATGACCTTTCTACTCCTAGAAACGGATTTCCTGGGCTTACTCCTGGTGATCGCTGGTGTCTGTGCGCTTCACGATGGCAAGAAGCTTATGAAGCGGGATGTGCTCCGCAGGTTAACCTAGAAGCTACTCATATATTAACTCTTGAGTGGGTTGACGCAAAGGCGTTAATGGAGTGTGGCATTCCCACTAGCGAGTAGCCAAATTCGAGTAATTTGTCACATTAACTCTCTGGTGTCCGAATTAGTCCTATCTTTGATAAGTGACTAAAAGACCTGAGTTGAGAAATATCGCTGTAATAGCCCACGTGGATCACGGTAAAACTACCCTTATTGATGCACTTCTTAAGAACTCTGGGGCGTTCAGAAACAATGAAGAAGTCGCTGAACGTGTCATGGACTCCATGGACTTAGAACGTGAAAAAGGAATAACGATCCTCGCCAAAAACACAGCGATCAAGTACAAGGACGTAAAAATTAACATAGTTGACACTCCTGGCCACGCCGATTTCGGAGGTGAAGTTGAACGTGCTTTAACTATGGTCGACGGAGTTTTACTTCTCGTCGATTCGGCAGAAGGGCCACGACCCCAAACTCGTTTCGTTTTACGCAAGGCACTAGAAGCAGACTTGTCGATAGTGGTAGTTATAAACAAGATAGATCGGCCAGATTCGAGAATCAGTGAAGTGATAGATGAAATATATGAACTTTTCCTTGATCTGGATGCCTCAGAAGCTCAAATTGATTTTCCCATCATTTACACAGATGCAAGAGCAGGAATCGCTACTTTAAACCCAGATATTGAAGGAACGAATCTCGACCCATTTTATGAAGTGCTTCTAGAGCGAGTCCCTGCTCCAACAGGGGATGAAAACTCACCATTACAAGTTCACGTAACCAATTTGGATGCATCACCCTATTTAGGTCGACTAGCAGTTTGCCGCATTTTAAACGGCGTTTTAAAACAAAATTCAAACGTTGCTTGGTGCAGAACCGATGGTTCGATAGAACAAGTCAAGGTAGGGACGGTGACTTTAACAGAGGCTCTCTCACAAGTAGAGGTTACAGAGGCTGGTCCTGGAGAAATAGCCTATGTATCTGGTGTCGGAGGTGTAACGATAGGGGAAAGCTTTACAGACCCAGAAGACCCTAAGCCACTGCCCATCATTTCAGTTGACGAACCAACACTTTCAATGTCTATTGGTGTCAATACTTCACCAGTAGCAGGTTCGGATGGGGATAAATTAACTGCCCGTCAAATTAAAGCACGTCTAGAGGAAGAACTTATCGGAAATGTTTCTATACGTGTTCTACCAACAGAACGACCAGACGCTTGGGAAGTGCAAGGGCGTGGAGAGTTGCAGTTAGCAGTTTTGGTGGAAACAATGAAGCGCGAAGGCTTCGAAATGACCGTAGGTAAACCTTCAGTACTCCTACGAGAAATAGATGGAAAACTCCATGAACCTGTCGAAGAATTAACAATAGAAGTCCCAGAAGAGCATGTGGGTGCAGTAACCCAACTACTCGGTGAGCGACGCGCAGAAATGAAAGAAATGAAAAATTACGGCATGGGTTGGGTAAAAATTGACTACCTTGTTGCGTCTCGAGCATTGATCGGCTTTAGAACCGAGTTCTTAACGGAAACTCGAGGCACTGGGATTATGAGTCACGTTTTTAGTGGTTGGGACGAATGGATGGGGGAAATGAGACTCCGGCAAACTGGCAGTGTTATCGCTGATAGAAAAGGGTCAGTTACAGGGCACGCCATAACGAATTTGCAAGAACGAACAACACTTTTCGTTTCTCCTAATGATGAGGTTTATGGAGGCATGATTATTGGTGAGAACCCTCGCGCTGAAGATATGGATGTGAACATTTGCAAAGAGAAAAAGTTAACTAATGTCAGGGCAGCGGCTTCCGATGACACAATACGACTAACACCCCCAAGAAAACTGTCCCTTGAACAAGCTCTCGAGTATATAGCGGAAGACGAGTGCGTCGAAGTGACTCCCAAAATAGTACGTTTAAGAAAAACTGTTCTCGATTCAGGTGAGCGCGCACGCACGCTGAAAAAGGCTAAACAAGCTAAAGATTAACTATGTACTTGGTCTGGTTCGCCGAAGAATCCCTCTTCTATAACAAGACCTAAACCTGGACCGCCATTCGGCAGTGTGATCATTCCATTCTCAATTCGAGGCCCATTTATGGAGTCGTAGTGTATTTGGTGGTATGTGTGAGCAAGCCAAGCTCCACGATTTAAAGAGGCTGGAACTGTAGAGCCGAGAGCGACACCTGCTGCTCCAATAATGTCACCTCCCCATGCATCATCTGAACTCATAGGGGTTTGAGTTTGAATACAAAAGTCACGCACGACTTTCATACGTGTTAAACCGCCTATTCGAGTAATTTTCAACCCGAACCCATCTGCCATTTTGGAGGAAACCATTTTAGAAATAGTCGATATGTCGGTTGCGCTTTCATCGACTATTAGTGGATGAAAAATTTTGGGTTTAATTCTGTATAGTTCTTGCTCTGTTGCGCATGGTTGCTCCATCGACATAGATATTTTCGAGCAAACTTGAGATACATTTATGGCTTCTTCTTCACTCCAACCGCGATTAGTATCAATATCTAACACTGCTCCATCTTTAAGAACACCAGAAACAGCTTCTATGGCTGCTATATCATTTTCAATACTCCTACCACCGGCCTTTAATTGGAGCCGGGAAATTCCATTACTTTGCAATCTTTCTGCTTCTGCTGCTGCCTGTTCTGGAGAGGTGATACCAATAACGTGGTAGGTGATTACCTCATTACTTCCATTTCCTCCTAAAAGTTCAGCTACGCTTTTTTTAAGTCTTTTCCCAATCAAATCCCAGCAAGCAATGTCGATTGCAGCTTTTGCTTCAGTTTCACCCGCAAGCAAATTTTCCATTGTTGAGTTTATTAAATCTAGTTGCATCGGATTCATACCGATAAGTGACGGAGCTAGAAGGGATAAAGATAAACGAATACTGTCATTATTAGCGTCTTGTGCTTGAGGGGTAGCCATACAAGCTTCGCCGTATCCAATCACTCCATCACAATCAATTAGCTGAACGATTGTAGATTCGGGTGTCATAACTGCCGAGCTAGACATGTTGTAGAGAGTTTTAGCAGCAAGTGGCGTTTTATAGATGCGAATCTCATTAATAAATGGGGCATTTTTACTCATATGGGCAAAGCTAACATCTAAAGGGGTTAGAACAGAAGGTTCTGCTTTGGGAGTAGACGCGCCAGTTGTGAGTAATGAAAATCTTAAGAGATTATTTGCAACTCAGAAGCAGCACGTCTCGATAACAACTCGATGCCATCAGCTCGAACAACAAAATTCTCCTCATGTACCATAATATGGCCGTCTCCCCATGTGAGGTTTGGTTCAACAGTTAGCACCATTCCTTCTTGAAGAACAGTGGCATCATTATTAGTGTTTGACGGCCATTCGGTAACTTGCATACCGAGTCCATGTCCGAATCGACCAACAGATTCATTTCTATTTGATTCGGTTTCTAATACAGATCCCATTGCCGCCCATAGGTCGGTCGTCGTTTTTCCGGGACTTGCCAACTTTAGAGCGGCTTCTGTAGCTTCCCATACGATTTGATAAGCATATTTTGCTTTATCGTCAGCGAAGTGAAAAGCCATATTGCGATCAAAATCAGAAAAATAACCATCATAAGTCGAGCCAGTATCAAACATTACAAGATCACCTGGTTGGATAACACGGTCTGATGGTTGTTTAATAATGTCAGAAAACCCCGAGCCTGTAGCTCCAACAAGGTAGGGCACTTCGTCGGCTCCTAGTTCAAGCAGTTTCATTCGGAACGCCTTAAACGCTTCCCGTTCGGTCATGCCGACTTTTAAGAGGTCTGGTAGGGAAGCGAAGCCGTTAGAAACTATTTCACATATTTTGCTGATTTTATAAATTTCAGCTTCTGACTTGACACCTCGCAAGGACTTAATGATCTCAGTGGAGTCCGTAAAACTATGGGGATGGATCAGTTCCTTTAGTTTTGCAAAGTCGAGTAAAGGCATTCTCAAATGTGTCTCATTTCCCATCGGAAGTCCGATTTCTAATCCGTTATTTGATGGGTTAGAAGCAATAGGCAAGATTTCAATCAAGGTGTTCGAAAGTAAAGAAACACCCTCATCAGAAGGGTTGGGAGAACTCCATGTCCTTATATCGTCTATCCAGGTTTCTTTCATTGAGGCTTCACCAATGCTCGGGATAACTGCAACGGGTTTTCCATCCATAGGCAGGATTAGAAACCATGGTCTAGTAGGACTTTGCCAAAAAGGAGTGTGAAAGCCCGTAAAATATCTAACTTCAGCTTCTGTACATAACAGGAGTGCTGAAAGAGAACTTTCCTGCATTAGTTTTTGTGCCCGCTCTACTCTTTCTTCAAATTCTTTCTCTGGAAATCCTCTAAGTGGATCTGGGTGTGTCATTATCTTCCCTTTTTTGATCTTTTGAAAGAGTATCTAATATAAGGATGAAGGTTCAGTTGAGAAATATTTCCTATTAACTATTCCTCATAAAAGGTAGCTCGTTTAGTAAGTTGCTTATATGGAATCTGATATTGATGAGATACAACTTACGAACGCATTAAATGAAATACTCGAATCTGAACTCTCAGGAGTTGTCAGATACACGCATTATTCTTTAATGATTACGGGCCCTCATAGAATTCCTCTCGTGGAATTCATGAAGAGTCAAGCAGTCGAATCTTTAGACCATGCGCAACAGGTAGGTGAAATCCTCACAGGTGTAGGTGGACACCCTTCAACAAAGATTGCTGCAGTAGAAGAGACATTTGAGCACGGTATTGAACAGATTCTTCAAGAGAGCCTCGATCATGAGTTGCATGCGATTTCGCTTTACCAAAACTTATTACATCTAGTAGACGGTAAATCAGTATTCCTAGAAGAGTTCGCAAGAAATTTGATTTCAAACGAAGAACAACATCAGTTAGAACTTCAAAAGATGCTTAGGGACTTTTCCTAGAAAAACCAAATGAGTACTAAACAAATTGAGGAAAAAAAACTAACTGAAATTTCTTCTCGGCTACACGAAGTGCTTTCGAAATATGAAACCGTAGTCGTTGCATTCTCAGGGGGAGTGGATTCAACCTTATTATCAGCAGCAGCGGTCAAATCTTTAGGGACTAATAATGTCATTGCTGCAACCGCAGTTTCTCCTTCTCTTGGAGCTACCGATCTTGATAATTGTCAGGAATTAGCAAAGAAAATAGGTCTGAACTGGCAACAAGTAAAGACAACCGAATTTTCCAATGCGGACTACTTAAGCAATGACAAAGATCGCTGTTACTGGTGTAAACATTCTCTGATGCAAGAATTATTGCCAATCTCTGAAGAATTCAACTCAAAAATTATCCTTGGGGTCAACATTGACGATCTTAATGATTACAGGCCTGGTCAAAATGCAGCTATTGAATTTGGCGGTGAGTTTCCTTTGGTTGAAGCAGGTTTAAATAAAGAGCATGTAAGAAGCCTGGCAAAATATTGGAATTTACCAAACTGGGACCGCCCAGCTCAACCTTGCTTGGCTTCAAGAGTTCCTTACGGAACGTCAATTACGGTAAACATTATGTCCATGGTTGATAGGGCAGAGAACTATCTTAGGGAATTGGGCTTGAACAACGTTCGTGTCAGACACTATGACGAAACTGCGCGTATTGAAGTGCCTCCTGAAGAATTTGACAGTGTTCATGAAAATTCAGAATCCATTGTCGCAAAACTTGAAGAATTCGGTTATCAGTATGTGACACTGGACTTAAAAGGATTACGATCTGGAAATTTGAACGAGGCACTAGTAAATGACTGATTCTCCACAAAAGTCCTATTTAGACCTGAACCATTCAAAATTCGATACCGGCAGATACGACAGAATAGGTATACCTGAAGCTGTCTACGCTCCAGGTAAAACTCCAACACAATGTAAAGAAATAGTTACAAATCTACTTGCCACAACTCAACAACCGGTAATAGTAACAAGGGCTAACGAGCCTCAAAAAGAGTTGCTAACTAAACTGAGTCCAACCTGTGTTGCCGGAACTACCCTCACATGGGCGCATAGTGTTTGCGATTATAGACAAGGCGTCATTATTATTTCCGGGGGCACTGCCGACCAATCTGTAGTTGAAGAATGTGAACTCAGTCTTATGGCGATGGGTGTTGAGGTCAAAGTGTTTAACGACGTCGGGGTTGCTGGAATACAACGTTTAATAGATGTTTTACCTGAAATTTCGAACAATTCAGTCGTTATAGCAATTGCCGGCATGGAAGCTTCACTACCTACTGTTCTTGCTGGACTTATTGGGAATCCTATAATCGCTATTCCTACATCAACTGGCTATGGAGCAAGTCTAGAGGGAGTAACAGCAAGCCTTTCGATTCTTTCATCCTGTTCTCCGGGTATAAACCTGATGGGGATCGATAATGGTTACGGAGCAGCATGCGCAGCTATAAGAATTTTGGGGCTAAGCGATGAGTAGAAGTTTGTGGATAAATCCCGCTGTAGGGGTCTCCGGAGACATGCTTTTGGGAGCACTATTTGATGTAGGCGCTTCAGAAGACTTTGTAATTGATTCCCTTTCAGCTCTTGAGTTTGATGGATGGGAAATCGGGATAGAAAAAATAGTTAAAAATGGAATCCTTGCTACGCGTGTTGAAATTACTTGTGAAGACACATCCCATCACCGTTCGTGGTCACATATTGATTCTTTAATAGCGACGAGTTCTTTAGAAGGTGAAATTATTGACGGTGCAAGAAAAACTTTCAAACTTTTGGGAGAAATTGAAGCAAATAGACATGGTATTGATATCGAGGAGGTCCATTTTCATGAAGTAGGAGCAATTGATTCGATCATTGACATTGTCGGAGTTTGGGCTGCTCTTAAATCACTGAAAGTTAATAAAGTTATCTCTACTAAAGTGGGCGTGGGTTCTGGGTCCGTTGAAACAGCGCATGGATTACTACCCAATCCAGCACCAGCAACTATGGATATTCTAAAGGGCTGCGAAATCAAGGGTATTCAAACAGAAATTGAAACAGTGACCCCGACAGGAGCCGCACTATTAGTGTCAATAACGAATGAATGGGGTTCCTTGCCAGAAAGTAAAGTTATTGAAAATGGCTTTGGAGCGGGTTTTTATAATCCTGTGACACATCCAAATGTTTTGAATGTCATACTCACAGAGAATGATGATTCTAATAATTCTGGATCGGTAATTATCGAAACGACTCTAGACGATGTAACTCCAGAAACGTTAGGTCATTTAGTGAATCAGTTAATAAGTAATGGAGCTGATGATGCCTGGGTTATCCCAGTAACGATGAAAAAAACACGCCCGGGTTATGAATTGAAAGTTCTGTGCAGCATAAACGTTAAAGAAGCTCTGGGAGATTTGATTGCCAAGGAAACTGGTACCTTAGGTTTACGTACATATTCAGTGGAAAAAACTGTCTTTCCTCGAACTCATGACTCTGTAATAGTTCGTGATTGCGAAGTGAAAATCAAGATTGGACCACACGGGTTTAAGCCTGAGTATGAGGATCTCGCATCACTAGCTGAAAATAACGGAATGACTTTGAAAGAAGCGTCTAAAGAAGCTCTTGTTGAATGGGAGAAAAAATTATATGGAAGCAAAGAGTAAAAGAGGTTTTTTATGGAAAACGTTCATCCAGTCAATCTGAGTAAGAGTGGCCCACCAGAAACCATTCTTCCAAAAGAAGACGCCTTGATTCTTGAACACTTAAATAATGCATTAGAGAAACCTCCTGACCAAAGACGAAATGCAGTGGCGGAAGTGCTAGAGAAGTGGCCAAACAGCTTAGAAGTGTGGGCATGTCTTGGAGACGTTGCAAGGGATCGAGTTGAAGCATATGCCGCATATAGAGTTGGGTATCATCGAGGATTGGATCGCTTAAGACAAAGTGGCTGGAAAGGTTCGGGTCTTGTACTTTGGAAAAATGCAGAAAATCTTGCTTTCCTTCGTTCATTAGAAGGCTTGGCAAAAGTATCCAATGAAATAGGTGATCTAGATGAAGCTGAACGTTGCTATCAATTTTTAAAACAATTGGACCCCAACTATAAAAAGTCTCCTTAAGGGGCAGTATCGGCTCAAAATGTTAAATGTTGAGAAAAGAATGAAACCACGTGACGCCCTAGAGGTTTCACCATTCGACACAGGT
>PABN01000001.1 GCA_002699555.1 Dehalococcoidia bacterium | reverse complement strand
TTTTGCGTCGATGATTGCAGCAACAGTATCTATATCAAGGTCATGCGGAGTGTGAAAAAGTTTTTGAAAGTCAACTCCTTCAGTTTCCGCTACCGGAAGGAAAGAGAAAATACCCCCACCATTATTATCGACAATGACGATGGTCAAATTTGTTCCGAGTCTCCGTAGAGCGGAAAATCCTGACAGGTCGTGAAGGAATGCGATATCACCAGTGAATAAAATTGTAGGAACCCCTGACAATCCTTTTGAAATTCCAGCAGCGGTGGACACGACTCCGTCAATTCCGTTAGCACCTCTGTTGGCGTAAACTCTCAAGTGTTTTAATGACGAGGGTAGGAAAGCATCTAAGTCACGTATCGGCATGGAGTTTGAAACAAATATGCAGCTTTCTTCAGGGAGTTCTTCTTCTAGACACTGTGCTACTACTGCTTCATCGAAAGTTGAATTATTAACAAGTTCCCGAACAGTTTGTGCAGAAATTATTCCAGCGTTCCTCCATGACTTGTTCCAGTCGGTTTGTTTCTTTTTTTCAGCAAGTTGAGTAAGACCTTTGGTCAGAGTGTTTGGAGAAACAGCAATTTTATGTGTTGCGACATTTTCTGGGTCTGGAAAGAATCCGAGTTCGTCAGTGCAAATTATATTCTCACAGCCGACTTGGTTTAAAAACAGTTTGTAACCTTTGCTTGTTGGCATTCTGCCCATCTGGATAATGACATCCGGTTTGTGTTCTTTAATCCAAGCACTCCTAAAGATGTGTTCACCTGTAGAAATCAAAGCACAGTTTTTGACATGTGGGCCGTTACGCATACTTGAAGCAGGGTCTGCGATCACAGGCCACCCAGTAATGTTGCTTAATTCGGATATCTGATTGCTTGTTGAGTGTTCAGTTTCCATAGGTCCAACGACAATCAAGCCTTTTTCAAGCTTTAGAAACTTTTCTAACTCTGAAATGTCAGTTTCTTGAGAAATTTCTAAATGGTTATCCACTTTAAATGGTGAGAAAGGAACATCAGAAGGTTCTAATGGTTCGCGCAAAGGGCAATTGATATGAACTGGCCCTGGGAAAGGTTTTGAACTTTGCTTCAGGGCATTAGCAGCCAGGGTGATTGCGTTCTCTGGGGTTGACTCATTTGGAACAGCACTTTGGAAAAAACCTCTCACATGAGTCCCGAAAAGTTCTACCTGGTCAATTGTTTGTGGGGCTCCTCTATTTTGAAGTTCAGGTGGTCGATCCGCAGATATCACTATTAAGCGAAGCCCAGAGTGGAAAGCTTCCACTACGGCGGGATGATAATTGACAGCTGCTGTTCCGGAAGTGCAAATGAGAATAACTGGTTTGCAAGTTGATTTAGCTAAACCAAGTGCAAAATAGCTTCCTGCTCTTTCGTCTAGATGTATAGAAGTCTCCAAATTTTCAGTCGAATCAGCAGCAATTGATAATGGGGTTGATCTGGAACCGGGTGATATCGCTACATGTTCCACTCCACTAGAGGCAAATTGATGAAAAAGTGAAAGGCACCAGTTGTAAGAAGTTTCAGACATGATTCACTTGCCATTTCCATTGTCGCGAAGTGCAATTATGTGATCAAGCATCGCTTTGAGCTTCATGTCTGTTTCGATAAGTTCGCGTTCGGGATCTGATCCATCTACGACGCCGGCTCCAGCGAAAAGAGTAGATCCTTTTTCATTTATCAAACCGGATCTCAATGCAACACGAAATTCACCGGATCCTGAGATGTCTAACCATCCAATTGGTCCTGCGAACCATCCTCTATCAAAGCTTTCATATTTTAACCTCAGTTCATTTGCTCGTTTGAGTGGATGTCCGCTCACTGCTGGTGTCGGGTGTAGAGCGTCGATGGCTTCAAAGAGGCTTATTTCTGAACTTAGTTGTGAGTGAATCGGGGTATAAAGGTGCTGAATTCCATTTAATTTTAAGACCGTTGTTTCTTGTGTCATTTCGGGTTGTAATCCCATAGAAGTAAGTCTTCTCAGTATTTCTTGAACGACTAAGAAGTGTTCATTTTGTTCCTTAGGACTCGTTAGCAGTCCTTGACTCAAAGCGCTATCAAGAGCTTTATCTGTTGCTCTTGGAGCGGAACCTGCAAGAGCAGCAGTATAGATTTTTCCGTCTGCTGTTGAAGCAAGCCTTTCGGGAGTGGATCCGACAAAGGCATTGCCATTTTTATATATGCAGAAAGTTGCACAAGCAGGGTAAGAGTCTCTCAGAGAGGCTATTAAGTTTAAAAGGTGAGGTTTTTCCTCTATGAAAAGAGATCTGCAGGGCACAGCTTTCTCAAGGTCACCATTTTCTATTTCCTTTAGAGCGGTGAATACTAGCTTTTTGTAATGGTCGCGGTCCTTTTCGTTCGCAGTTTTTTTAGGGTCTGTATTAGTTGGTTGAGTTGGAGTCGGGGCGGGCAAGTTGGGCATCTCTTCCAAAGAGGTATTAGTGGTAGTGAGCCAAGCATCCTCTCCGTTTCGAAGTATCTGAATTCTCGGGAAGACCAATTTACTATTTCCTAAGAATCCCCAGTCATCGTTTTGGTCGGTTCCGTCGAATGAGAAGCCAGATGCGAAACGAGGTGGTGGGGCATCAGAGGGTGATTCCCAGTCAATTAGATCCACGATTTCTTTGAAACTTCTATTCGCTTCGCTGAATCTTGTCGGGCCTTTAAAAGTGCTTGAACTTATTTCACCGATTCCTATCCATGAGGTTTCTTCTTCTGGAATTTCCCAAAACCAACAAACTTCATCTGAAGGTTTGTTTGGGAACCAAGAGAGAGGGTCTTTGGCATGTCCAGATGGGATGCGAACAGTTTTAACAGATAAGCGAGCAATAGGTTCAGTTTGGTTGCTTAACGCCATTCGCAGCTCACCACCAGATTTTCAGGATCGGAAGCAAGAAGTGCATTAGACAGAACTGTTTTATTGTGTCCGTCGATCCTCTCCAGGGAACGAGTCACCAAACTTTTATGAAAATGTTGAGCTACCAGACGAATAACAGAGGGGAGTAGGTCTTTCATAATAAGCGCGAGATCTTTCTCAGATGAGACCTCAGTTCCCTCTTTGATGTGTTCTTCAAAGAGGCTGATAGCCCTATCTACCACCTCGGTTACATTTGACGAGTGGTACTGAGCTAGAGAAACAAGTTCTTCTAAAGGAACTCCAGCATTAGCTATCGCTATTCCAGCTTCGACCATACTTACGGAACTTTCATCAAACCGTGGTTCTTCATCATCGAAGAGAGGCTGTAAGAGGCCATTGTCGCATAAAAGAGCCACAAGACTTTCAGGCACAGATGCTTTTTCAGCCACTTCAGCTCTACTTAAGCTTCTAGATTTTGTATCTTCAGCTATTAGATGTTTTAAGTCATCTGAAGTGGCTCCGTCTAATGTTTCTTCTTTTAAGAGGGAGATTTGATGCAAAGAAAAACCTTCAAAAGCTAGTTTTTTTATCTCTTCCAGACGAGAAAAATGTTTTTCACTATAAATAGCTCTTCGACCATTTTTACGGGGCGGTGAGATCAAACCTAACCCTTGGTAATAGCGAATTGTGTCGACACTAAGTTCAGCTTTTAAAGCTAAGTCTTCAACGCTGTAAGAGCTTTCTGAGTTCATTTAATCACCATACAAATTATATGAGTAATTACTCTTAGAGTAATAACTCGTAATAAATTTCTTAATAAATGACGATAATGTTAGACATACGGGAGAAATTAATGTCTCAAACTGATCCAGTCGATTACATACAACGCACCAGAGAGCAATACGCACGTCTCGGCTATGAAGATTACAGATGGGCAGAAAAAAAAGAATCACCGCCCTGGACCCCTATTGGTAAGCCAATTTCAGAATTAAATGTTGCCTTAGTTGCATCCGGAGGCGCATATACAAAAGGACAGGTCGCTTTTCACTGGGAAGACGACACCGGCATCCGTCTTATCCCCTCTACAGAACCTGCAAGTGACGTTCGGGTAACTCACTTTGCCTATGACTTAGAACCAGCACGAGAAGATCCAAATATAGTTTTCCCTACGGACAGACTTAATGAACTAGTAGCTGAAAAAACTATAGGCAGTTTGGCTACTAACTCTGTTGCTTGTATGGGAGGAATTTATTCAACCAGACGCGCTGAAGAGGAATTAGCACCTCTGATTCTTGAATCAATTTCTAATATGCCAAGTAAACCTGTTGATTTAGTATTGCTGGTTCCCGTTTGACCTGTTTGTCACCAGACCGTGGGTTTGGTAGCACGGGTTTTAGAAAAAGCAGGATTTCCGACAATCTGTTTAACAGCCGCAAGAAGCATAACTGAATCTGTGAATCCCCCTCGTGCAGCTTTTGTTGATATGCCTTTGGGCTATACGGCAGGACGCCCACATGAACCAGAGTTTCAAAGAGATTTATTGCGCCAAGTTTTCAAGGCGGCAGAAAGTATAGATTCTCCCGGTTCCATAGTTGATCTGGATGTGACTTGGTCAGACGATCCTTCTTGGAAAGATAAAGCAACAAGTGGTTTAAACAACGGAGTTAATTCTGCAGAGGGAGACAGCAGACAACCGCGCGTAAATGAACCCCAGTACCAATACGAAGAAGATAGAGTCGCAGCAGAAAGTTAGTTTCAAAGTAAGAGGAGCATCTATGCCACTTGACCCAGTAATTCAGGAAATAATCAAATCTCTTCCACCGAATGATTTCGAAACGCTTACTCCGGAGGAATTCAGAATTGGAAACGGAGATTATTCTGAAGGCGGTGGTGAAGATGTAGACGAAATTGAAGACATAAATTTATCTACAGCCAATGGACAAGATATGGCAATCCGTATCTATCGGCCCGAAGGGGTAGAGGCTGAGTCGCCCGTGGTGATTTTCTTCCATGGAGGCGGCTGGGTAGTAGGAAATATTAATAGCCATGATGGTCAATGTAGAGGTTTGGCAAATAGCTCTGGTCTCACCGTAATTGCGGTTGACTATCGTAAAGCTCCTGAGCATCCTTTCCCTGCACCTCCAGAGGACTGTTACGCGGCTGTTTGTCAAATCGTTGAAAGATCGGAAGAATTCAGAATTGACTCCGAACGTCTTGCAGTAGCAGGTGATAGTGCAGGAGCAAATCTAGCGACCGTTGTTTGCCAAATGAGCAGAGATCGAAATGGGCCAGAAATAAAGCATCAAATGCTTTTTTACGGCTGTTTTGATATCGATCCAGATAGATGGCCATCACATACAGAGAATGGTGAAGGTTACATTTTGGATCGAGAGATGATCAGATGGTTCTACAGAAATTATGTTGGATCAGAGAAGTTTGTAGATGACTCATACGCAAGCCCTATCCGGGCACAAGACCTTTCTGGTCTACCTCCGGCGCAGGTTATAACTGCAGAGTTCGATCCTCTTCGCGATGAGGGTGAAGCGTACGCAGAAGCTTTAAGTAAAGCCGGTGTTGAAACCTATTATGAATGCGTTCCATCACTTCCTCACGCTTTTTTAGTTTTCTTTGAGATGGTGCCTGCAGCAAGAGAAGTCATGGTTGCAGCATGTAAAAGACTGGCTAGTGCTCTTTAATTTTTTAAGGTTTTGAACCGTCTATTACAACACCTGAAGTGTGCATCGATTCTATTTCCTCATCACTAAGACCAATTTCTCTGAGTATTTCTGCGGTATGTTCACCCAATTTGGGAGCTAAGGATCTTGGAACAGCTGGGGATCCATGAAAATCTACTGGCGTCGAGATCATTAGTGTTCCTGTTGAACCGTCTGGAACATCAAGTAATGCTCCCGATCCGCTAAAAGTCTGATCGGCTAACAGGTCATCCGGTGTATTAACAGGAGCCCAGAAAAGATCTGGTTCAGAGCTGAAAACATCACTCCATTCTTCTAGAGTACGTGTTGCAAAAATTTCATCGAGCTTACCTATAAGTTCCTTAGCGTTTTTAGCGCGTGCAGCAGGATCTGAAAATCTTTCGTCTTCTATCCATTCAGGATGTCCCACTGCCCTTGCCAGTGGTGGCCAATGGCGAAAAGGTTCAATTCCCACGAGCCAAAATCGCTTGCCACATGACGCTTTGTAGTTGTTCATGGCTGGATTTCCCATACCTTCACGAGAGCCAAGAGCGATTGTCCGACCCCACATTAGAAGAGCATTTAAGTCAAAGCTGATGGTATAAGCGCCTTGTCGGATGAGAGATGTTTCGACTAGTTGACCTTTAGAAGATTTTTCTCTTTCAAAAAGAGCAGCTGATATAGCTGCAGCGGCGGACATAGCTACCGAATGGTCGCCCATCCCACCACGCTGAAACGGTGGGTCAGAATCTTCTGTGGTTAAGAGGCTCGCTATACCGGAACGGGCCCAAAAGGCTCCTACATCAAATGACGGAAGGTCAGCGCTTTCACCCTCTCTTCCATAGGCGGTGATATGGCAGTAGATCAGCTTCGGAAAGCGTTCTTCTATTGATTCGAAATCGATACCTAGTCTTTTAAGCCCACCCGGTCGAAGATTGGTAATGAAAACGTCAGCATCTTCTAGTAAATCAAAAAGTATTTCTCTACCTTTCTCTTGAGAAAGGTCAATTGCCATTCCGCGTTTTGATCGATTATCCATTTCAAAAACAGGATTAGTTGGCATATCACCACCAAGCATGAATTGAAAAATTCTGGAAGGGTCACCTTTTGTAGGCTCGATCTTGGTTACGTCAGCACCCCATTCTGCGAGTATCCCCGCAGCCGCAGGTCCAGCCACCCAAATACCAAGTTCTACGACTTTAACTCCGTCCATAGGACCAGCCATGTTTTCTTCCTTTCAAATCCCTAACAAAGACGCTAGGTGGTATTTGCTGGTATTGCGATTTCGGAGATACAAAGAAATTAGCTACGGTCTATATGTGATTCTTTTTGTATGCACTGGAAATACATGCCGTTCAGCTATGGCAGAAGCCTTTTTGAAGGACAAATTGATGAAGACGAGTTCAGAAATAGAAGTTTTATCGGCGGGAACAAATGTGAAAAGTAATTCAAGTGCTACAGAAGAAGCTATAAAAGTGATGGAAAATTTTGAAATCGATCTATCAGATCACATGACCCATTTATTGAGTAAGGGAACCATTGAAAAGGCTGGATTGATTATTGCTATGACAAGACCTCATGAGTTATCAATTTCAAAAATCCAACAAAAAGCACGGAGTAGGACTTTTTTAGCTGGAGAAATAGTGAGATTGGGATCACAGGTGTCGAAACTAGGAGAATTGCCTTCCTTCAGTTCATGGGTAGAAGAATTGCATTCAGCACGTGGTGGTCATATGACTTCTGGGCGAGCAGGAGATGAGGTGCTTGATCCATTCGATAAACCGTTAGAGGAGTATGAAAAAGTAGCCATGAGGCTTAATGGAATTTGTGAAGTTTTATGCAAACTTTTGACTTCTGATGTTAATAAAAACCTGTAAGACTTTTGAGAGGCTACCGTTTTAAGGTGGAGTTTTCTAGAAGCAATAAAGAAGAAAGTTTTGCCGAAGAGGTAAGAACTTGGCTTGAAGAACATCTTGTCGGAGAGTTTTCGACACTTCGTAATCGAGGTGGGACAGGACGTGAAGATATACCTGTAGAAATCCTGTTGGAATGGGAAAAAGAGTTAGCTGCAGGAGGATGGCTTGGACTCGATTTTCCAGAAGAACTAGGTGGTCGTAATTGTTCGTTGTTCGAACAGGTAATCTTTCACCAAACATACGTGGAGGCTAGAGCCCCTGGTCGTTTACCAAATATTGGCGTAACTCTCTTAGCTCCAACTCTTGTTGCTTACGGAACACATGAACAACAGACACGTTTCATACCAGAGATATTAAAAGGCAACGAATTTTGGTGTCAGGGTTATTCAGAACCAGATGCAGGCTCAGATTTAGCAAACATTTCAACTCGAGCAACTAAAGAAGGGGATCAATGGATTATCAACGGCCAAAAAATCTGGACCTCACTTGCTCAATACTCCGACTGGATTTTCGCACTATGTAGAACAGATATGCAGGGAACACGGCATCAGGGGCTGTCATATCTGCTGGTACCCATGAAACAAGACGAGATAGAGATCCGTCCAATAGTTCAAATTACGGGCGGTTCTGAATTCAATGAAGTTTTTTTCAATGATGCTCGAACGGAAGTTGGCTTAGTGGTGGGAGAGTCGGGCAGCGGATGGTCCGTTGCAATGGGAACGCTTGCCTTTGAAAGAGGAGCATCAACCCTTGGACAACAAACCGCCTTTAGTCAGGAACTAGATGAGTTGATTAGAATAGCCAAACAATCTGGTGTAACAGATGATCCTGTGGTTAGGCAAGAGTTAGCGAAAAGTTTTTCTGAATTGCAGATTATGCGTTATAACCAAATGCGGATGCTTTCATCTTTAAGCAGAGAAGGTGTGCCAGGACCAGAAATGTCGATAGGAAAACTTTATTGGGCGTCATGGCATCGCCGTTTAGGAGAATTGGGAATAAAAATTCGTGGAAGCTCAGGAATGATAGGTGTAGAACCAACTCCTCCTTTAGAGGATTCTTTAAATCACGGCTACTTACTGGACTCTTTACAACGAACTTTTCTTTACAGTCGTGCTCACACTATTTATGCAGGCTCTAACGAAGTGCAAAGAAATATTCTTGGTGAAAGAGTGCTAGGTCTACCTAGAGAGCCGCGCGAGGGCTGATTGGTGCCTCGTGGAAGATATTCTAAAGTTTGAAGATTAGGAGAAGCTATGAATGATGCATACATAGTTGATGCAGTTAGAACCCCTACAGGAAGAAAAGGTGGAGGTCTCGCAGATATCCATCCAGCTGACATGGGGGCTCATGTCATAAATTCTCTTTTGGAAAGAAATGCTGTCGATCCTAATTTGGTGGAGGACGTCATATTTGGATGTGTCGACACTTTAGGTCCTCAAGCGGGAGATATAGCTAGGACAGCTTGGCTCGCAGCAGGGTTGCCCGAAACTGTTCCTGGAACAACAATCGATCGGCAATGCGGATCAGGACAACAGGCCGTTAGTTTTGCAGCGATGGGTATCTGGGCAGGAGTTCAGGACCTTGTCGTAGCAGGTGGAGTGCAAAATATGAGCATGATCCCAATTGGAATGGCTCTTGAAGCAGCAGTTCCATTAGGCCACGATGATCCTTTTTCAGGGTCTGAGGGTTGGGTCGATAGATATGGAACACAAGAAATATCACAATTCAGAGGTGCGGAGATGATTGCTGAAAAATGGGATATTTCTAGAGAGAAGATGGAAGAGTTTGCTTTTGAAAGCCACCAAAGAGCTCTAACTGCTATAGACGAAGGGCGATTTGATAATGAGATAATTCCTATTGCCCAAACAGAAATGGATGAAGGCCCTAGACGTGACATTTCAATGGATCGAATGAGCACGCTGAATCCACTTGTTGAAGGAGGGCGGCTAACGGCTGCTCTAGCTAGCCAGATAAGCGACGCTGCATCTGCATTACTCATAGCTTCTGAGAAAGCAGTAAAAGAGTTTGGATTAACACCAAGAGCTCGGATCCATCACGTGAGTGTCAGGGGGGACGACCCAGTTTTCATGCTTACTGGCCCGATACCTGCAACTACTTACGCACTAAATAAAACCGGAATGTCTATTGACGAATTTGATCTTTTCGAATGCAATGAAGCATTTGCTCCTGTGCCTTTAGCTTGGATGAAAGAACTGAAAGTGCCTCACGAAAAAGTAAACGTAAATGGTGGCGCTATTTCTCTTGGTCACCCGTTGGGTTGCTCGGGAGCGAAACTTATGACGACTTTATTAAACGAACTTGAAAGAAGTGGTGGCCGTTGGGGGTTGCAGACGATGTGTGAAGGTGGCGGTCAAGCCAACGTTACAATTATCGAAAATCTTAACTAGAACTATTCAACTAGGGCATCTACTAAACCCCAGTTAAGTGCAGTAGTAGCGTCAACACGTTCTCCAGTCAGGCACATTCGTGCAGTTAATTGTCGTCCAATTCTTCTACTGATACTCACTGTGCCTCCCGCTCCAGGTATTAGACCCATACTCACTTCTGGAAGAGAAAACCAGGCATTTTTGTTAGCTTCAACCCTGCTAGCAAAAGCAGCTAATTCAACTCCTGCTCCTATTGCAGCTCCATGTATTCGTACGGTAATTCGTGCAGCTAGAACGTCCAACCAAGGAGCTGCATTAGCTGTGGACCTGATCATGTGACCAGTCGCAGAATTTTCGACAGTTCCAAATTCGGCCGGATCGCCCCCTATGCAAAAGGTTGACCCTTTCCCAGTTATTAGAATCGACCGGTTGTCGCCCTCAGTTGCTAGACCTCTAAGGGCCTCTACTAGAGAATCGCGCATAGAAGCTGAAAAAGCATTTTTAAGTTTCGGACGGTTTAGCTGAAGTTCCACATCTTCAACTCCAGCGTTAACGAGAATGGTCGGACTTGTTTCTTCAGGTCTAACTCTGCGACCCCTCCCATCCAGCCACTCTTCAAATTCATTTCCATTTTGCAATGTTCCGTATGCAACTGATTCAAGTAGCAAACCAAGATCCGTAGAAACATTTTCACTATGCCTCAAGACCTGACAGCAAGTGACAGAAGCAACTGGGTTTAGGGCAATGCATCCAAGAAGAGCGTCTAGTTCTTCTTCCGAATGGGCGACTATATCAACATGAGAGGAAGCGGCACTGTTCCCTGAAAGTTCTATCAGAACGACAGGTAGGGCACGAAGTGACCTCACGGAACTTTCCGATAGTTTATGAGCTTCGTGAATTACCAATACTGGTAATTCATTTCGCCAATCGAATCTAAGATCAGCAGTTTGTCTGCTTAGAGCATCAGAAAGGTCCGCTGCTTGCCACAAAGCGAAAGACTTGCTTAAAGGGGCATCCGTATTTTGATCAGACAGTTGAACCATCGCCTAAATCAACTAACTGTTCCTTCAAAACTCTCCGTAGGAGCTTTCCTGTTTCGTTGTAGGGAAGCTCTTCTAAGAAAACGATCTCATCAGGTGTTCGATTAGAGCGAAGTTTTTCCTTTACTGAGCTTTTTAACTCTTCTTCGTCAACTTTTTGTTCTTCATGTAAAACAATAGCTGCCACAATTTTTTCACCCCACTGCTGATCAGGAACTCCTATGGCCGCAGCATCTGCTACAGCTGAATGCTGCAGCAAGACTTCTTCAATTTCACCTGGAGAGATATTTTGGCCACCTTTGATTATCACATCATCAATTCTTCCAGTTACAAAAAGGTAACCTTCGTTATCAAGCCACCCTCCGTCATGAGTTGGGAACCAACCGTCTTCGGTAAGGGTCAATTGCAGTCCTTTGTATTCTCCTGAAACCTGCTCACCTCTAACCCAGATTTCACCTGATTCATCTGATGGGAGTTCATTCCCTTCTTCGTCTCGAATAGAAACCTCAATGGTTGGCAATGGGCGGCCAACCGAACTAATACGTTTACGAACTGACTCATCAGAGCTAGAAAAGGCTTCTCTGTGCTCTTCAGGACCGAGCAGAGCGACAGTAGAACTTGTTTCGGTTAAACCATAGGCATTTACGAAATTAGTATCTGGTAGAAGCTCTAAAGCAGCCTCAATAGTAGGTTGAGGCATTTTTCCACCTCCATAGGAGAGAGCTCTGAGTGTGGGGAGACCAGGTGAATTTGAGCCTTCAGAAACCAAATGGTCAACGATGCGAGAAAGCATCGTTGGTACGACCATGGCGCTAGTAACTGACTCTGAACGAACTAATTCAACCCATTTTGCCGCATCAAATTCTGGAAGTTGAACTACACGTCGACCTGCATAGAGGTTAGAAAGAGTAGCTGCTATACCAGCTATGTGATAAGGAGGAACACTTATCAGGGCTGCTTCGTCTTCGCCAGCGCTCATAAATTCGACTGAACCAAGGATGTATGAAACTAGATGACGTTGTCGAAGAACTGCTGCTTTTGGCTCTCCAGTGGTGCCGCTAGTGAAGAGTAAAATTGCTGTGTCCTCTCCGTCCATA
>PABN01000098.1 GCA_002699555.1 Dehalococcoidia bacterium | reverse complement strand
TCCCTTCCACCACCGAGGATCCCGCGAACCCCGTGTGGCCCGAGAAGCCACCTCTACCCAAGGGAGAAACTTTCACAAAAAACGTCGCGGGTGAGATTGAAGCGGTTTCGCGTGTCGTTACTGTGAATGAAGCTGTTCGTAATGAAAATATTCGTCTCAGATCTAAAATTACGAGTCTCGAACATAAAACGACGAGTTTAGAATTTACCCTCTTAGAATTAAAAAATCGTATGAGTGAACTCGAAACTTAAAGGTATGAGGATACATAAACGTAGGTACAGATGGATACCATCGTCGACACGCTCGGTCTTGTGAGTTCGATCTTAATCACAATCATGTTTGTTCCTCAGGTCGTACATGTATATCGAACAAAAGATACAGATGCCATCAATTACTCCTTTCTAAACTTGAACATACTCGCGAGTGCCCTTGGACTTGTGTACTCGATTTATTATAAAGTCGTACCCATGATGGTCGCAAATACATCTGCGGGTTTATTTTCTATTTCACTCATAACTATGAAACGTTTAAACGGGCTTAAAGAGCTCCCTCCTATTTAATACGTAGTATAGATTCTCTTGTAGCTCAGTTGGTTAGAGCGGCAGACTGTTAATCTGTAGGTCATCGGTTCAAGTCCGATCGGGAGAGAACGTATCTTTTACATAAGCGTTCCTTATGTAAAAGATATTTACTAATTATAGATGAACCATCACATCCTCACGGGAAAATTGGATATTACCAGTAACTTATTGGTTGGTTCCTCCCACTTATTCGTTGACACCGATAACAATCGTGTAGGGTTAGTCACAACAGATCCCCAGGCAGGTTTACATGTGAATAGTAACGTGTACGTGAACACAGATTTACGCGTGGGGCCAGCGGGTGCGAATCAAGTTATCATAAACGATAGCACGAATCCCGGTAGAATCGTAGCAAAATCATTCGTGGGTGATGGTTCGGGGTTACAAAACACACCACCCGGACCTCAAGGTGATGCCGCTACAATAGACGTTGGAACAGTTACAACAGGTGTACCCGGATCATCCGCGTCAGTGACGAATAGTGGGTCTACGTCCGCAGCGACACTAGACTTCACGATTCCAAGGGGTGACACGGGTGCACAAGGATCTACAGGTGACGCAGCAACCATATCCGTCGGAACAGTCACGACGGGTGTACCCGGATCACCCGCATCCGTGACGAATAGTGGAACCACAAATGCGGCGACACTCGACTTCACGATTCCAAGGGGTGACACAGGTGCGACAATATTTACAGAGGATGGTGATGATATATATAGACAGACGGGGAATGTTGGTATTGGGACGAATAGTCCAAGTGCAAAGTTGGACGTCAATGGAGCTTTGCATCTTAGAAGTGATATAACACGTTCTGGTCACAGCACTGGCTATTTTGTCGGTTCGTATAACAATGTTGGAGCTAACAGCTACAAAACAAATCCAATATACACAATTGGCTCAAACTATAAGCCGAGTGATGATTCGCTTGGAAATATGTACGGTATAGGCTATTCCCACGGTAATTTTACGAGTATACTTACGGGTGGCTGGGGTTTATATGTCGCTGCAGATGGTGATGCTAGGATAGGGTTAAATGCGACTAGTGGAATTATCAAAAATACAAGTCATATATATTGTGGAGGTACTGTACATCTTAGCGGTTCCGGGAGTCAGGGGATACGTAGCGCCACCGGAAATTACGGAACAGTTCAAACGACCGGTGGTGGAAACGGTGGTTGGGAAGGATACTCCATTGATGGGCGATATGTGTTTATGAGTTCGGATAACAACAGTTGTGGCATTTATAACGATGTAGATAACGAATGGATGATATATTGTTATAGAAATAATTATGTAAAATTGTATTATAACGGGGGGGAAAGAGTCATCACGACGGACTACGGTACATCGATGCAAGGTGGTGGTTTAAGGGTCCACGTGTTCGAAGCCACTATAGATTATGCAAATTCGTCGCACGATTGGTGGACAAATGGTGGTCAAATCCAGGCAGATGCGCCTAACTTAAATTTTAGTTTATATTGTGCTGGGTCAATACGGGCTCCAGCGTATGTTGCTTTCAGTGATGTTCGTATCAAAAAAGATTTTTTAGAAATTGATGATACGTTAGCATTAGATAAATTGAGACTACTCAAACCCACAACATATAGATACAAAGATAAAACGCGTAATACGACTGATAGGATTATAGGTTTCATAGCCCAAGAAGTTGCCGAAGTTTTACCTAATGCTGTTTCTAGAACACACGGAATATTACCGAACATACAATGTGAGGCATCTGTCGAAATATTGAATGATACCGAAATTAAAATTATTTTGGTAGAACCATTACCTATAGATCATACAGTCAAACAAGGAAATAAACTAATAATAAAGACACCCAAATACGCGCATATGGAATTTGAAGTTGTATCGATTGAAAATGATACGACGGTAATTATAAAAGATAAAGATGGCTATGATAAAATTAAATCTGAGACTCGCGTTTGGGTATTTGGAGAAGAAGTTAATGATTTTCATCACCTCGACAAAAATGCTATATTTACAATCGCCACAGCCGCTCTTCAAGAGGTTGATCGTCAACAACAAGCCGATAAGGCGCGTATAGTAGAACTAGAAACTCAACTCCAATCAGAAAAATCCAAAATTGCCACGATGGAATTATTGGTGGCATCCCTCGTGACGCGTGTCGGAGATCTCGAAAGATCATTGATTTAAAGAAAACCCGCGTACAAAAAGTACAAAATGTCCTGCATTGCCGCTCTCAAACCTATTGTTGCTGTTAACACTTCTTCCAATCCTAAGACCAAGACTAAGACCACATCTTCTCGCGTACCTCCCCTCAGGACGGTAGACCGCCCAAATGATTTTCTATCCATGGCCGAACGCGTGAATGGACGAGCTGCCATGATCGGTTTTACATCGGCGGTGATTGACGAAATCATGACCGGTCATTCGATCAGTACACAATTTCAAGAGAATATCGGTCTTTCCGTCGCCGTCGCCGCACTCGTGCTCATCGGAACCGCGGCTAATCCCAAGGACGAGGGATACATTCAGGGATTCTGGAAACCTGAGACTGAACTTGTGAATGGTCGACTCGCAATGATTGGTGTTCTTTCCCTCATTCTTACAGAGTCTCTTCATCCTCACGTTCCTTTGTTTTGATACTTAAAAATAAAAACGTAGTATAATATAAAATGTCCGGTGGTATTGCCCAACTCGTCGCTATTGGCGCTCAGGATGCTCACATTGTCGGTAAGCCCGAGGTGTCCTTTTTCCGATCCAACTACAAACGTCACACAAACTTTGCTCAGACCGTAGAGAAGCAGGTTATCCAGGGTAACCCCGTCTCTAATGGTATGTCCACCGTTCGCTTCGAGCGCAAGGGTGATATGCTCGGTTATGTTTACATTACTAATCGCTCCCCCTCTAACACGGCGACACGCAGTGATTGGAAAACGCAGATCAGCAAGGTCGAACTTCTCATCGGTGGTCAGGTTATCGATACACACACGTCCGAGTTCTCTCAAGAGATTGCCCCGTTGATGCTTTCTCAGACGTATTCCAAGTCTCTCCCCGCTTCAGGCGCCGATGATTCTGGGTTTTACCCCCTTCGTTTCTCGTTCTGCGAGAACGCGCAATCGGCGCTTCCTCTCGTCGCGCTTCAGTACCACGACGTAGAGCTTCGCATCTCGTGGGGTACTCTCTCTGCGACGGATTATGAAGTTCACGCTCAATTCGTCTACCTCGACACGGACGAGCGCACTGCTATTTCTTCCACACCCCAGAACATGCTCATTACACAGACGCAGCGGGCGGTCGCGTCTGGTTCCACAGTTCAGGAGCTCAACTACAACCACCCCGTGAAGTTCCTCACGACGTACAAGAGTGGTAATGTTGGTATGGCTTCTGGTAAGGTGAAGCTTCAGATCAATGGTACCGACGTCGGTGACGCTAAAATTGCGCAGCCTAACTACACGTCCACGACTCTTTACTATCACACGCCGTTCTCGACACTCGATAGCAGTGTTGCCACGCATTTCCTCTACCCCTTTTGCCTCGACACGTGCAAACTCCAGCCCACGGGTACTCTCAACTTCAGTCGTATCGATTCGGCTCGTCTCGTGACCGATTCCGGTTCTTTCGACACAGACATCTACGCCGTGAACTATAACATTCTCCGTATCGAGAATGGTATGGGTGGTCTCATGTACTCCAATTAAATTCCCAATTATATTAATGTGGTTATTACTTTTTTTATTAGCCTTTGTATTTATGCTGACGTACGATCCTAAATCGGGCACGTTGAATAAATATATTCCTATACAGAACGCAGAATGTAAAGATGGTCACTATAATGAAATCCAGTTTGCGCAACATGGGTATGAGTGTCCAACTGATAAAACAAAAATGGGTGCGATAGTATCTACTTAAAAATAACGAATGTAAATAATATACAATGTTTACATTTGATCGTGAGACCGCGACCGTTGCTGCCATGGCCATGTGTATTGCTGGCACGATTTACATGTACACGGAATTGAAAAAAACGAAGGATGAGATTAGTGACATTAAGACTGTCATCGAGAACATGCATCGTCAATATACCGTACAGCCTTTATCCGCGATTCCTGAAATTCAGGAAGAGAATTCTGTCGAGGAAGAACCAGTAGTTGAAAAGCGTGTAACTCGATCGCAGGTGAGTGAGAAAGAATCTTCGGAATAAACTTATCAGGGAATTGTAGAAGCTATGAGCGATGAAAAAACATAAAGCCATAGCCATCCCTGTCACATTCGCTGGCGAAACGCCGCGATTCTTGACAGTAAGAGATAGAAGATTTAAAGAGTGGATATTTGTCACAGGTGGATGTCGAAGAAGAGAAGTATATAATCCATTGAGATGTGCCTTGAGAGAACTCGAGGAAGAGACAAGGGGGGTTATTTCTTTAAAAGATGGAGAATACACGAGTTATACGTTCAATATAAAAGAAAGTGATACAATTGAATTAGAATACACGGTATTCATATTTTTTGTAAACTATTCGAAAATGGAACAACTCGAACTCATCAGACGATTTAATGAAGAAAAATATAAAATGCACACGAAACAAATACACATGAAACGAACGTACGATGAAAATGATTTCATGAGTTTTGATACTCTTCCCGAATTCAATCAGCGTCGACGATGGGAACGAATTGTTCGCAACGTCGTCGACAACCCCGAATTTTACGCATGCGTGACTTCCCTTAACAGAAAAACCTTCCATATAAAATAATGAAGTCTAAGAACTACATTCTCATGCAGATCAAGACTATTCTTATGGATCGTAAATCGTATAGGGAAAACAAAGCGGATGAGTATGTGGAAAATATAAAGGATAAAACCGTATACGAACTATTAGTTTTAAAAAAAGAATTATCGAACGCCGAAGAAGAATACATGGACGTTTCGTGTAGAACTTCCATATGGCCCGATGAATACTATTAAAAAATTAACACGATAAACATATAAGTATGTTTAGATCTTGGTGTCGCAAACAAAAGTTTGCAAATGGCTCCAATCTATCACATGTGCTCATGGACGGAGGTGTCCTATCTGTTCCTTTTGATAGATTGAATGATTTTTATGATATGTACGTAAAAGCTATCAAGTCCGGTGAAAAGATATACGTCGTCGAACAAAAAACGGGTACGTATAATTTTTTCGTCGATCTCGATTATAAAGATGATGAACACTTATCAGTCGAACGTTTGGAAGAAATTGTACGTACAATCTGTGATAGAGTCACACATTTTGGGGGAAAAGATGTGTTAATTTCAGTGGCAGAACCTAAAAGTGTGGGAAACTTGATAAAACATGGTGTACACATGAATTGGCCGAATTTTGTAGTTGATCATGGTTCTGCGATGGCTCTTCATTCGCATATTGTTTCATCTTTAGGTATTCTCTTTCCCGGAAAAGAGTGGAAAAATATAGTTGATACTGCGGTGTATGGGGGTGGAAAACGAAATGTCAAGGGGAGTGGATTTCGTATGCCTTGGTCACATAAAAAGGCGAAACATGATGCGTGTGAAGGGCGTGGATGTGAAGAATGTGAAAAGGGAAAAATCACACAGGGTGAATATCGACCGGTTCTCATGTACACACACGAAGATTCTAAACTGACACGTATTTTTAATCAAGAACCGAGCGTTGAAATCATGTGGATGGCAACACTTCGAACTGAAAACAAAACACCCGTGATTGTCGAAGGATCTACACGAGAAGAGGGGTCGTTCAGTTTACGAGAAACGAAAGATGTTTTTTCAGATCAACAGACATATCAAGATATCGAAACGTTTGTTCAAAAAAACATGGATGGACAAGAAAATGCTGAAATCACTAAAATTTATATAAATAACAACGCGTATCTCGTTTCCACAACTTCAAAATATTGTGAAAATTTACAAAGAAGTCACGCATCTAACCACATTTGGTTTCTCATCGAGGGACAGGCGATTTCTCAGAGGTGTTTTTGTACATGTGAGACGATGAAAGGGCGGCGATATGGATTCTGTCGCGACTTTTACGGGCGTAAGCACATTCTTCCTGATAAAGTGTACAAGTCCCTGTACAAAAATGGATATAAAAAGCAATACACACCGACTACACCACAGAACACATGTATGCCGTGTCCCGAAGTGAAAAAAGAAGATCCTGTACAGGTGTCGCAGTTGTTAAAAACATACATCACACGAAACATAGTAAACGGATTTGATTTATCGGTAAAAAGTGTCACAAAAAAATCGAAACTTCAACATATCGTGCACACGACGTACGACTGTGAAACGTGTAAAAAGACGAATGTTCAATTTAAAATTATGAAAAATCAAATTGAACAAGTGTGTTCGTGTAAAAATCGTAAACATATTTTATCAGATAAAATCATCAGGGTATTATAATATGTTTGCCATCGTATTTATCGCGGTGTTCGCATACGTGATTTCAAAAATAACAAAAGTTGACACGAAAAACTCTGTTATAGATGCGATCATAAAAGAAACACATAAGTATTCGGGAATCGATGAAACGTTATACAAAACATTTATCGCTAACATGTCTTTGGCGAAAGATTATAAAAATCGAGTAAAACTTTCTCAAACATATCTTCAAAAAGCTTTACACAGGTTGAATGAAATTCCCCTTTACATGACACCCATAGACGCGGATATTCTCGATGATGTCGCCGAAATTTCTTCTAGATTGGGTGCTGAGTTTGAACATATTCTATTAGAAGAAGCGAATAATCAGAACATAGAGTTCAAACCTAAATATATTTAAAAGAAACTGACGTGTATCATGTATAATGACAACTGTCGTTACTAAAACACGGTCGGGACGTACTGTAAAACAGCCGGAGCGTCTGGAACCAGACGAAATTTGTGAAGATGATTGGTCTGATGGTGAACACGATACGGATTATGACATTTCCGATAGCGATCTTTGTGAAACCGAAGATGAAGATGAGAATGACGATGACGACGATGCGGATGAAAATGGCAATTTAAAAGGTTTTGTTGTTGACGATGAGAGTGAAAGTGAAGAGGAAGATTAGGCTTAAAAAGAAGAGTTAATAATATATACATATGGAAACGGAGCTCGGAAATCCAATTGAATATTCTCCGGACATTTTAGAACAGAAACCAGAAGAAGTTCGCGAACAACCCGGTGAACAAGAACAACAATATTTTTATCAGCCACCTCCACAATTTATGGTCCCCCCAGAACCCGTAAAAAATACAGATTTGCTAGCATCTTTGGATAAGGTTGCCTATATCGTCATTTTCGTGGCGTTTATTTTAGGATTCTTCATGGGTAAGACTATGCAGCCAGTTATCCTTCGACCCGGGTGATAACCCTTCATATTCCTTAATTGGGATATCCGTTTTTTTATCGACATTCCCTCTACTACTTATTACTGGACGCATTACACGTTCATTAATAACGTTAGACGCGAGAGCATTTTCATCATCAATAGAATCCAAGTCTGTCACTGGATAAGCTGGTGTAAGTCTTTTAGGATTCATCGAACCCGAACTCATATACAGAACGTTCGTCATATTATTAAAAGAGTATATTTTTTTAATAATATGATTTATATTTTTTTACATTTTCTTACTGCTCACTCGAATTAACCTCTTCGCCTTCTTCAACTTTGTCATCTTTCCTGTCCTCGGCTTCAATGGATGTTTCATCTTCCTCCTTAATCGTCGCAATCTTTTGTTCCTCTTCACGCTTCTTCCTCCTCTCTTCAATCTCCTCCGCCACGATCGTATCGGCTTCCTTCACGAGCTCTTCCATGGGTGTGTCAGGCTTTTCACGCTTGAGACGTTCGATGATATCGGCGGGGTGACTAATAGGAGGTTCGTCGGGCTTGTTGTAAAACTGTGAGTTTTCATCACCGGGTTTGAAATATTCATTCTTGTCTCCACCCGTCTTGGCAGCCTGCATGTCACGCTTACGCTCGTTGAACATCTTGGCAGCCATCGCCTGATTTTCCTTGTATCCGGACATAAGCTCTTCAAGCTTTTCATTGGTATAATGCGCATCCTCGATTTTAGATGGGTCTGGAGGAATCAGTAGCCACTTATACATATCGACAACGTAGATGTCGAACGTCGCATCCTCCTTCTGAAGACGCTTCGCATGGTTCGCAGCTTCGTCGCGTGTCGAGAAAGCACCTCGAATTTTAATTCCAAACTTGTCGTTTTTTTGTGGAGCCTCTGGCCCTACAACCGAGAGACAGGCGAAAAGCTGTCCGGGTACAGTGGTATAATCCTGTTCAAGAGACATTGTGTTTTAATTGTGTGTATAAACTTTAAGCCTTTCGTTTTGACTTAAGTTCATTACATAGTTAAAGTTTTATGTATAAAAATACACATGGAAGAGTTGCGTCGTTTACACAATTCGGAAAAGCGAAAACTCATAGAGAGTGTCGCTAAACCGGGATATAGTGTACTCGACGTCGGATGTGGGTTTGGGGGTGATCTTCAAAAGTGGAATGGCGTTGGTGTGAACATCAGTATGTGTGAACCATCCGAAGAAGCACTCAAAGAAGCTAAGTCACGTGCGAAAAATATGAAGATACGTGTAAACTTTTATCACGGAGATATACACGCGTGTCCGAATAGAAAATATGATATCATCTGTTATAATTTTGCTCTTCATTATATTTTTCAGTCACATGGACTTTTCATGTCAACTCTTCGCGAAATAAAAAAAAGAATGAAACCTGGTGGTATGTGTATTGGAATTATTCCCGATTCAGAAAAAATTTTATTTAAAACACCTTTACACGATACGTATGGTAATTTTTTTAAAATGAAGTCAACGAGCAATGGAGATTTCGGTGAAAAATTATTTGTTCATTTAGTCGATACACCTTATTATGCTGATGGACCAAAATCAGAACCGATCGCACACAAGGATTTACTCGTGACACACATGGAAAATAACGGGTTTTCTATGGAACTATGGGAAGGACTGTCAGGAAACCCGATTTCAGAATTGTACAGTAAATTTATGTTCGTATATAGAAATGATAACTCTGATCGCTCTTCTGGTGATTAATCTTATCATATTTTTTACGATGAAGGAAGATCCGGTATTGACCGAAGTGAGAGAAAAGTATAGAATTTTCAGAGAGCATTTAATTTCCAATGGTGATGTAGAATTTGAAATGTTACACAAAGAAATACCAATTGTTGCTCATAGAAAAGTATTAACGACGGCGATTGGTTACAATTCCAATAAAGGCGCGGAAATTGGAATCTGTATCGATGGTACAGCGAATGAAGTGTTTCATGTGTTATTACACGAACTCGCACACTGCACGGTAGAAGAATATTCACACAGCACGAAGTTTTGGGAAAATTATGAAAAGATCAAACAAAAATCGATCGAATTAAAAATTTACGAAAACATTCCAGAAGCTACACCATTTTGTGGTAGAAAGATCAAAGATAAATAATATTGAGTATATATAAATGGATAGCATTACATCTTACGGTCAGCCAAGTCTCCCGAGGGTAATGATCTCTCTGGTGACTTGGTTCACAATCGCGATTGCGTTTGTCATCGTGCGTTTAGAAACGGCGTATTGGGCTAACATGGTGATTGTCACGGTTATTATTCCCTTACTCGTATATTATCTCGGCAGTAATAGTATCATTTTGAGTCTATCAGTACCCAGTGCCATGATTGTGGTGACCGTGGCGATACTTTCTCTTGTCACATTGACAGAAGGATTTAAACTACGAAAGTTACGTACATACTTCAAGGAATATGGTAAAAATATGAGAGACACAACTATAACGACGCTGATTGTCACGACCGCTTTAATGTTCGGACTGACTGTAGCATACCTTATAAGTGGTGGTGAACTTATAGATTTTGATTAGAAATATCTACGGGCGATAAAAAAGATGATAGCAGCAACGAGACCGGTCGAGCCAAGTCCAACAAGACTGCGCTGTCCCTGAGCGTTGAGAAACTGGGGAACACTGCTCGCGAGCTTTTCCTGAACAGGCTTACTCACGGCGACACCTGTGGCGACGGCGACGATCAAGGCATGGAATTGTTCATCACTAAGATCAAATGGATTCTTTCCCTTCTTATCGGTTTTCTCGGGTTCCTTGGCGACCACACCCTGTTGCGAAGGCGCCATGACCTGTTGTTGCGCCATCTGCATGGCACGGGGATCGACGGCCATGAGGGGTGGCTCGAACGATTGTTCTTGGGGTTGCATCATAACATCGGAGATGGGAGTAGAATCCATGTCTTCTTTATAATCACTCACATTTTTTTCAGGATATTCTGGCACGAACGCATTCGATTTTGATTGAGAATTGAGTGGAACCATACCACTGTCGTCGTCTGACAAATTCATATTATGCACGTTAGACATTTAATATATAATATGTTTTTTACATAAAAAGTTTTCGCACTCACTTTTACATACATATACTAAATGTATCTAAAAGTGATCCAAACGGGGCTCGAACCCGTGACCTTGGCGTGCCTTATGTGAGTTTGACTTCACACTTGTATACCTTGTATAAGCACCACGCTCTAACCAACTGAGCTATTGGATCAAAACTCATATAGTGTCACAACGAATCGGCCTTTCGCGACGACGACCGGTTCGAAGAAGAGTTGGCTTATCTTTTCTTTACCAAGCCACGTACCTTTAAGTTCCTTGTTTTGTTTATCTAATGTAGCTTCCGATCTGAATGTATTGTCATTTACAGTATACGTTTCTATACCATCTTCCATGATGACCGTAACAATATTAGGTGGTGATGTTTGTGCTCCTATGAATTTTGGATCTTTATACAATTTTCTAAACATACCTACTCTATATAAACATAAAGACTTTTCGTATTATAGAATTATGATTCATGAATATGTTGACGAAATATACAAAGCTCTGGGGCATGGATTCAGTGAACGCGTGTACCACAACGCCCTGGAAGTTGTGTTGAGAGAGAATAATGTCAGTTACGAAACTGAACGTATCATACCTATTGAATTTAGAGGACACATCATCGGAAATCTAAGAGCTGATATAATCATCAATAAATGTACAATCATTGAATTGAAAACGGTGAAGACGATAACGGATGTGATGGTGTCCCAAGCGCGAAATTACTTGAAACTTCTGAATCTTCGTGATGCGTATCTTGTAAATTTTCCTCCACTGCAGAATTCTCCTCCGGAGGTTGTTCGTGTGGAAGTGGAATAGTTCTTCGCAAATCTTCCATGAAAGCCATTTGACGTTCATAATATTCACGTGGATTTCCAAGACCTCCTGTGATGATTTCGTTAATTTTATTCACATGATATCGAATTTCTGATAAACAGAAATTATAATAGAACACATTCATATCTGATACGTACACGTCTTAATTGTTTAAATGGTTGGTATATATTCCCATTGTAAATCTTTACAAATTTTTTTCCATATGACATCTTGTTGATGTAATTTTTCTTTTGATTTAAGAAGTGGAAAATACTGGAGATAAGAGTCTTCGCTCAACAACTCACAAAATTTATAAAGAACATATGAATAACTTAAAAAATTTTTACGCTCGGCGGGGCAGTTATCGTCAAATGGTTTTTGAATATCTTTAAACATCATGCGTAGCTGTTCTTCTAACTGCTGTGGCATTTTTGGTGGACGTATACCACTCAATATATTTGTAATATATGGAACATGTTCATAATATTTATTTAGTTTCAACTTTTTTAAAAGTCCTCGAACTTTTGCGTGCGTGATTTCAGTCAATGATTTAATTTTTATTTTTTTAAATTCATTGCGTAATTGATCAATCACATCTTGGGGAATTGTTGTCATTTCCTGTGCCTGAAATTGTGAGAGCCATTCGTTGAAATGATTGTCTCGTTTATACGAATAATTTATAACCTTCTCAGACGTTTCCTGTTCTTCCTTGTACGTGAGCTCTTCACTTATGAGAACTTCTAAAATCGTTCCACACGAATCACACACAAGTTCACTCGTGTCATTAAAGTGAAAAATATTACTATTCGGACACCTGGGACATTTATCAGCTTTACGTTCCATGGGACGATCGAGTGTCTTTTTTTCAACATCTATCAGGTAATCTACGTATATGTCTCGACGCTTTAGTCCAGATGTTTCTTTACAATTAAAAATGTTATCTGTGGTAACTTCCTTGTTAGTATCCTCTGCGTACTGTTTTACGTATGGCATACATTTTGCGATATAATCCGACATTTCAGATTCGTATGTCTTTTTATTTTCTGGATCATTCTTAATCTTACACACCCATTCATCTATTCGATTATTATATCTACTTAAAAAATTACCTTCCATATAATATTAATGAAGATACTCCATTCGTTTTTAATTAACGCAATTTATGCGATTAAAAACATAATCAAATTTTTATTTCACAAACACGATTATACTATTGTCAATAGATATATCGAGTATGTTGTGGATCACGAAAAGGTATCCGAGTACATTTCTGACCCATTGTGGAAAGGTGAATTAGAAAAGTTTGAACCGGATGTAAAAAGCTATCATCTCGATATTGACCAAGATGAAAAAATTACACAACCACCCGAGTGTGTAGACAGAATGCTTATTCGTGTAAAGTACTGGTACAATAATAAAATTTATAAATATTTGACGTACAACTACGACTACACATGGCCTCCTAAAAAATCTTGTGCGATGTCATTTCATATCCCACTTTCGAGTGCACAGTTACTGGATTCGGGTGACAAGCCAGTAAAAGACATACTCGAAAAAATTCGTAGATATACAGGTCCCCACAACGACTGTTACGGCGAAAAAATCAAAATCAGTGATATATTTTATTATGATTCGGGTGTTTTAGGAATATGTTTTCCAAAAATAAAACTTAAAAATTGTTTCGGGATCGTTAAAACCGTTGACACCGACACTGGGTATCTTACTGATCTTCGGATACCTTAGTAGCTAAATAAAATTTCAAATCACCCAAATTTGCGACGTTATATTTTAGAATCAAAAATCGATTTTGCTCCTCTTGCATAATTTGTACGGTCGAACACATACTCGTCGCTTTCGTGAAAATGTTCATGTACCGAAGTGAATAAATACCAGACATCTTGGGACATTCTTCGATACATTGAATCTCCGTTTCCTGATCTGCGAAATCGCCTTTACAGTACAATTTCATGGTTTTTCCACCTCTCGTGATTTCAATTTCATCACCAATGTTGGACATATCTCTACAAATACGTTGAAAGTCGACGGAAGGCATGGGTGTATTTACAGTCATCTGCATTTCCGGAACTTCGATTTGATTTTCATTGATATCGAGAAGTTTCAAAGCAAATTTCGTACACGTCTTTTTCTGTTCACTGTGAATCTCAATGTTCATGTACTCCTTTGAATCGATTGTGATCATGAGAACATCATTAACCGTGATGGTTTTTAGAAGTTTGTACATATTCGTCATGTTCACTCCCGTGTCAATTTCTTCTGTGCATGTGTATTCTTCAAAGTTTTCGGCGGCGAGATACATGTCGATGAGTGATGTCCTGGCGGTATCTAGTGTTACTATATAAATACCGTCTGGTTTAAAATAAATATTTACATCGTTTAAAATATCCTTTAACACTTCGAATGTAGACTTAATAGCGGCAGCTTGTACAGTGACAAGTTTCATACTCGTTAAATCTTGTTTTATTTCTTTATATCACCGTTATAGGCACCATCTTCAACTTTACGACTTATCTTTTCTTGGAGTTCGGGTGTCATAGCCGGTTGAAGTGAGCGCCCGTAATCATCTAATCCGAACATATCACTCGTTGATTCACCATCCAGTGTGGTAGATGACATTCCACCAAATCCACATGTTTCCAATTCTTGTACAGGTAACAGAGACTCGAGCCAATTCTGAATCTCACGTCCCACGAGAATTTTACCATTTTTTGTCAACATGGTCGGTACGCGCGTGATTTTATTTTTATATTGGGGAGGGATACCCAAGATTGACACGTTGTGATAATGTACGATTTGTTTGAGTTGTTCATGTTTATTTATATATTCTATGACATCTAAACTATGATTACATTTTGGACTGAATAAAAGTAGTGACATCCTTTTATGTATTCACCTAAAAATTTTAAAACTATAACGCACATTTTTTTATAAACTATTATAAATGAAGATTATCATCATTCTTTTATCGATTATCGCGGTTCTATATCTGATGTCCAGGACAGAAAAATTCCAATACACGGATGAAACGAAGCCCGTACACCAAGTGATTTTAAATGATCCGACTCTAAACATGAATGAATATAAGGAAGTGACGAACATCGCTGTAAATCACGACATCATCGAAGATCTTGTTCTCGCGACAAATAAATATATCCGCGAAAAAACCGGTCTGAATAACTACATCATCGAAACAACGGCTATCAAGCAATTCAAACACAANACAAAGAATCACGATCTTTACCAGTGTATGTTTATGACTGTCAAGCCAGGTGGGTTTACGTTTGGATTTTCCGTCACTGCTGATATAATGGTAGTTTCCGGTAACGTTCGCGTGATTGGAGTTCGTTCTCAACCAATCGATATAAAACCCCCTTCGAACACCACACCGTTCGAGAGTGAGATACAGGGTCAGGAATTTGTCACGTATGACGACATCAAGAAAAGTGAGTTAGATTCGATAAAAATATACTCCAAGTAATATTAATGATAAGCGTAGATGAAATCTCGCGAATAACTGATAAACGAAATCGTATAAAAAAAGAAACATATGTGAAACTTTATGAACAGGTGTCACGCAAAATTAGACGTGCAGTGGATGTTGGTAATAAAGGTGTCATAGTAGAAATACCATCTTTTCTTATAGGATACGCAACGTACGATAGGCTCAAGGCAACCGCGTATATTAAGCGTCAGCTCGAATTAGCTGGTTTTAATGTCGTTGTTTCTGGAAATTACATTTTGACCATTCGATGGAAAGTAAAAAAAGGTGTTAAATGTGCTGAAGAGACGTATAACAACATGAATGAAGATTTTCCAACGTTGATCAATTTAAAAAAGGCTGCTAATCGATACAGGCGAAATGCGCAAAACAGTTAAATAAAAAAGTTTAAGTAATCATAGATGGATAATCTTAACATTCTCGTCGAAGCGAAACGCGAATATCTCGAGCAGCTTTCGATTCTCGTGTGTCCCGTGATGATTGATGTGTTCGATGCGATGTACCAAGAAGCGTGTAAACTTTCCAAGGGAAGAAAGGTTCTCATCATGTTCCAACAACTTCTCAAAGATGTTCCCGAATGGAGTGAGACGATGGCCAAGCAACACACTGATAACATCGCTGATCGCTGCGCGTGGTTTAAAGATCTCGTTGCTGCCGTTTTTGTAAGTTCTGTTAAAATTCTTTCAGCTGTGCGTCTCAGTAAAGACACGAAACAAATGTCTGTCAAGCTGCCAACGAATGAGGTATTTATTCACACATGCTATAAAAACGCGGCGAAAGATTTATACAAAGATCCGTATGTTTTCACGGAGAATCAATCCGAGCACGACAGAAATGATAAATTATACGAACGTTTCAGNGTATGTGTGGAGACGACTGTAAAGGAACTCATTCCCGTGCAACAAATTTTACAGACGTACATGACCACCGGTGGTGATGAAATCGTCAATCCTCAGGATGCCAATCTGGAAGCTGATGAAATAGATGAGTATGAACCTGAAAGGAATGATTTTCCAGATGAATCGGAACCCATTCAAGAAGAAATACCAGGTGATATCGAACAATCTCAACCCCATCAGGAACAGGAAATGCCCCCCATGGATGAACAACAGGTACCCGAAGAAAGGGAAGTTCAGCCACCCAGTGATCCTTTCCAGGACGAGTTCAGGACGATAAGTGCTAAGCCTACTCCACAAGAAGAATCCGAAGATCTTTTCGCAGATGCCGCTGAAACCAGAACTAAAAAAGTTGGCTATTAAATATGGACGAATACCTCCGTGACCCCACTTCCGCAGCTCTAATTGCCGCTGGGATTACAGCTTTATATATTCACGCCAAGGCTCGACTCAACGACGAGGGTACCCTCGAGATGAGCGCTTATGCCAAACCCGCTACTCTAGTAGCAATTTTAGTGTACTTCATTATTTCTAATGGACTCGGTAAACGAGAAACTATATCAACTGAACCATTTTGAACAACTTAAAGATTAACTCCATGTAATGTAATATAATGACTTCTGTTACTGCCTTCAACGACATGATGGGCCAATTCTTGGTGGAACTCCATAAGACGTTTCCCGAGGAGAAGGGCCTCAAGAAATACATTGCCGCATTTGAAATGATGCGATCTGCTAACCCCAAGCTTGTCGTTGAGGGTTTTATGGCAAACATTTCCCCACACGTAAAGAAAATTAACGAGCGCGATGAAACCTTTTTCATGGAGAATGCCAATACGATTGATTTTCTGAAGGATATCAACCTTAAGGATTGCTGGCCCAAGGCTTCCGATAACACGAAGAATGCGATTTGGCAGTATATTCAGACACTATACATGCTTGGAACCACGATCACGTCTATCCCCGCGGATACACTCAGTATGATCGAGAATGTTGCCAAACAGTGCGCTGATAAGATTCAAGATGGTGATGAAGATGGTGAAATTGACGAAGCTAAGCTCATGCAGTCTATGCAGGGTTTGCTCGGTGGTATGATGAAAAAATAAAAATATATAATATAAATGGCGTCAGTATTTGATGATCCCAAACAACTCGTTCGCGCGGATAAAATTCATGAATTTTGGCCTACGAAAACACATTCATCAGCAGAGCGAGTAAACGCAACGGCTCGTTTCATCATATATTCGACATGTGTACTTTACCTCATCAGGCGTGACGTACGCGTTTTCATTTTAGGTACGACAGCTCTCGGCGTTCTTTATGTTATGGAACGCAATAATATGATAAAAGAAGGTATTTCTCATCCCACTAACAATCGTAAGACACAGGGTGCGGGGTGCCAATTACCAACAGAAGACAATCCCATGGCGAACGTACTCATATCAGATTACGATGGTCGCCCCGATCGCCCGTCGGCGTGTAACTACAACACTGTTAGAGATGATGTTAACTACATGTTGGCCGGCAAGATTCCATATGGTCCACAAAAAACACGATCTCCCCTGCCAGAATATCAACGCAACGCCTTTTCGAGGCAGTTCGTTTCTGGACCAGTTACAAACATACCAGGTGATCAAACGGCGTTTGCCGAGTGGTTATACGGTGGTGATAACTGCCGTACAGATTCTCGGTTGTGTGATCCCAATGCTCGAGGTGTTCAATTAGAAGCTTTTGGTGGATTACAACCTAACGGTGATAAACGTAGTGGTATGACGAGGGGATCTTCGTATCCNTGATGACTTAGATAATATTCTTACATAATAATAAATGGCGTATCAGCTTCAACCAGGAATGAAAATGGTTCAAAATCCAGTACAGCCACCTGTATGCGCGACTGAGGAAGTGTTTGTTTATCCTCAGCCCAGTACCCTTAACTATGGGTCCAGTCGCCCAAACACGATGCTTTACGGAACGGCTCCTTTCATGGCTGGTAAGGGCGCACCAGCGCAATTCATAGAGACGAGTGACCAACTCCGTCCTCAATCGACGAGCCAATTCAACAAGATTCTGGCTAAGACCTACGAACAGAACCTGTTCCCCCTCCAAAATGTCGAGTGTAAACTCCCCCTTCGTTCAATNACATACGAACCTACCAGTACACGCGCAGATACTCAGAATATGATGTTTATTAAGAGATATCCCAGTCAATAAAAATGTTTACAAGAATTAAGAATGGCTGACCCTATTTCTATATTAGCTATCGGTGGTTTAGCATACGTAGGAAAGAAATTAAGTGAGCCAAAGGCAGAAAAATACGAAGTCGTCGACGAAAATGTAAGTGTGCAACATAGCCGCGAACAACCCATGAGGATATCAAATGCGATGATGCCCGGAATCGATAGTAGTTTGAACAATATGCCCGAAAAAAAGGTTGAAATTCCATCTTTTACGGACATAGCTCCTCAGCAGAGGTCGAGTGGTAATGAAGTTCTTAATATGAGGGGTCGCATGTTTGATACGGGACGCATGAATAATCTTTCTCCAGTCGAGAAGCAACTCGTAGGTCCGGGTATTGGTCTCACACCTGATGTACCAGCCGCTGGTGGGTTTCATCAAATTGTGCGCGTGAATCCCGAGAACGTCGGCGCTTATCGTCTTACTACGCTCCCTGGTAGGAGTGGTCCAGCACAAGACGTCAGTGGTGGGCGTCGTGGTATTGCGGGTCAAATTGGAAACAATCGACCTGAAAAGACGGCGTTTCTTCCCGAGCGTCGCCCAGTTGCGGGTGGACAGTCTCAAGGTTTTGGTGGACACGTACCTCGCGGTGAACATGTAAACAGTAAACGTTTAACAAATCGTTCTCAGACGGGTCCTCGTGAAGATGGATTAGGTTTCAACGGTGCGAAAAGAATCGTTTCCGGTATGACTTTATCTCAGGATCCCACACGAAACAAGAAGGATGGCAACATAGAACAGTACCAGTACTACAATCAACCGGCGCCTAATGTTAATAAATATTCTCACGGTTATCTCATGTCACCCGCAACCAAGATTGGTGAATCTCGAACATATGGAACATCTCATACGGTTAAGGAATTGTCGAAGTATGGATTCAGGCCAGATGATCGTCGTGGTAAGGCGAATCGTTTTGGTAACGCGGGTCGCATGAATGTACGAGCCGGTCCACTGAACCAGGGTGGTTTACCCACTGCTATGCGCGCCGATTCGACGCGTGTAGATGGCCGCACTGGTCCCATCAGCGGTGGATGGACGCAACAGTACACGAATAATTCTCAACACCAATTTAACATTTACAAGGGTCTCGCGAATCCCAATGCGACGACTAATAGCCTAGATATCGCTAAGCGACAACTTCAGAACAATCCCATCGCTCAGCAAATGATGTAAAATATACGATTTGTGAGTACATCCCTCATTAAAAAAAGTGTCCTCTTATTTTAATGAGCGTGTATACGTTAGATATAGACAGTAGTGAACGAGACCCGACAATATACCCTGACCCAAATGACTATGTAATTGAATTACGAAACCCAATTTATAATGTCAAAAAGATTTCACTTGTCTCTGCTCGTATTCATGCGAGTCAATTGTTGATTAATGATCGTAATAATACATTTTCATTAAGTCAGTCGACGATCGTATTGGATAATAATAATTATAACGGAAAGACACTCGCGACCGAGATAGTAACCAAGTGTTCTAACATAACAAGTGCTACGTATAATTCTGACACGAACAGTATAACCATGTCAGGCCCCAACCCTTTCACATTCAATTTTTACGGTGGAACAAGAGGGTATCATCCGAGTGTTGCCGTGAATGAATTTACAACCCCACATGATATTTTAGGTCTTCCAGCGAGTAACGTGTCTTCAGATGGTAATACACTCACAACTGGTAGTCTCAATTTACAGGGACCCGATGCACTCATAGTTAAATTAAGTAGTGGATCCGAGGAATTTAATAAGACTGTTTTTTCAGAAACACCTTTTTATACGGGGCGTATACTGATGTGTGGTGATGTGATTAACTATTCTGGGAATGATGATGCTGTAGTACACAGTTTTGATTCCGGATCTCAAAACAGTATAACTAAACTACGAGTTCAATTTTTCTACAGTAGTAACAACCGCCTGATACCATACGATTTCAGAAACGCAAATCATATTATTAAAATGGCTATCGAATGTTCGAGAGATAAATTGGAAAATGTGCCGAAAATCAAAAAGGATTTTTCGCTTCCGCCGCCTATTAGTATCCCTGAACTAGAGGATCCGAATAGATGGAATGCATTTCTATACATATTTTTGATAACAATCACTGGAATTATGATCATCGCGTTTACAAAACCGCGTACCACTTCTTAGCGGGTAACCGCGTAGACGGGAGCGGAAGGCTTGCGGACGCGGGTGGAGAGACGGGAGATGACCATGTAGACAACTACCGAGAGGAGAGTTGTGAAAAGGGCGGTGAGCGCGTAGTTCATACCACCGTTCTTCTGAACCTTAACAACCTGGTGGATTGTCCAGCGAACGAGATCCATCCAAGAGAGCGCGGCGGCGAAAGAAAAGCCGGCAACGACGGAGTTAAGGGACTGAGTCTCGAGCTCGCGAGAGATGGCGATAAGGGTTTCCTGAGCAAGATCGATAGGCATTTTGTATTGTATAATATATAAACATTTTTATTCTGGTATCAAATCTTCCACTACAAGAATTTTTTTATATTTTTCACGTTTATATCCTTTGATGACAGATAATTGTTCGTTTTCACTGTCATCATCGCTATCAGAATCCGATGTTTCACTTCCGTTTGGTTTGAATTCTTTATATTCCGTATCAACCCATCCCTCAACGGGGGGTGTCGTCTCCATTACTATCAATAGCATTTTTAATCATTTCTTCTGACGGATTGGTTGGAATCCAATTGTCCCACGCGTCGTACGCATCGTTAATTTTTTTAAATCTATCATCATCGCCTGAATATGGTTCAAATGGTAGTTCATCTTCCTCGTCTACAATTTGAATTTCGTCTTCATCTTCCGAATTTTCATCTTCGTACATATCTGGGAAATATGATCCGATCTGCTGTCCCACGGTGTGCATGGCACAGTATTTCAAACAATATTCCATATCCTTTGCGAGAATCGTGTTACGTCCACAAGCTTTCGCGTAGTGACCTGATAGAACGACCGCACTCTCCATTACGGGAGTGATAATATCAATTGCCGATTGAGCCACTTGGGAAGAGAATTCGTCCAACTCCATCGTGAATTCTCAATATATTATAACTAAGTGCATAAACTCTAAGTTCTCTTTCCACTGTCTCTTCATTCAAATGAAATGTAGCATGCGATTCTTTAATTAAATTGAAATTTCTCTGTCCTGTGGGATACCAACGTTCAGGTTCAAGTGCGAAACTATAGGAGTAAAAGCGTCTGAAAAGCTGTGTTCTTGAGTGATGAATACCACTCTGTACGGCTCGCATGTGAATAACATTACCTGTCACCGTGTCAAGAAGAACGTCACCGTCGAGTTCGAGTTCGATGCTTCTGACATTTTCATAGTTAATATACCTACTAAGATTGAAAATTTGATCCGTATGATCAAAATCGAATGGCGCGACGGATGTACCCTTTCTCTGAACAACGAAGTATAACTCTTTGACGGGATTTGAAAAAATGAGTTTGTGTCTGAGAGTTGATGAACCAGATGGAATCGTATTTATGTTTTGTTGAATTTGTGTGATGATATATTCCAAACGTGTGTTTTGAAATTTTTTTCGTTCCAATTCTTCTAAACATACCATTTCTGTGACGAGTTTACACTTGTTGATTAATCCAGTGGGTCTATCGGGAGGTTGTAAAGAGATAGTGCCACTCGTTGACTTGAATAAACANTTTTCGACATTTCTAAATTTTACATCCACTTTGACATCTTGTTTAGAAAGAGCACATAGGGGTATTGCGAGTTCTCTATTGTTATAAAAATAAAATGGAATATCTACGATACATCGAAACTCTTTTGTGGAAGCACCGAGATAATTGTTGATTCCATTACCTGAAACGTTATAACCTGACGAGTTTACATTTGGGTATTTACCTATGAGTTTTGATAAGTTGGTTTGTTTTGTTTGTGTGACGTAATGTTCTGAATGAATTTGTAGCCAGTCACTCGGTATGCGCTGAACAAGTGTATCTCCTATATATAAATCGACGTGTTCGATCATGGCATGTCCTATCGATTCTATGTATCCAAGGAAAGTTGAACCAGCGGTCGATTGTATAGCACCAAGGGTAATGTCAAGACTTATAGTCTTAATGAGATCTCCCGTATCGTTCGGTATTGTACATGTGATCATATTACCAAATTCAAGTTCTCCATGTACATCGTGGTCGATTGTATATACCGAAAAATTAGTGTGTCTCTTGAAGTTTTTTATGAAGTACGTATATTCTGGATTTTTTGTAAAAAAAGCATCCTGAAGACCAGTCGTAGCGAGTTGAACACGACCTGCCATCCTTATAATATGTTTTAAAATTTTAAACCCGCAAGACCGCTCTCAATTCGCAAGATGTTATAATTGATTGCATATATTTGAACATCTATGTTGTTAAGTGTGCTGGTCTCGTCGAGTTTCACGTTTAATTTTTTATGTATAATTCTACTCATATTTACCTGACCAGTGGGATAATATACTTCGGGTTTGAGTGCGAACGAGTACGTGTAAAACTCAAACGATGGATCAGGGCGTCCGGTATGTTTATTGAGACAGTCTTGATACGCTAAATACGTACGATGATGATCAAACTTAGTCGCACCGTTAAATTCCAAAGATATAGAATTGATAAATCTATGATCGGAACGCTTGTCGATGGTGAGTGACATTTTTTCGTCATCATTTTGAGCATCGAGTAATAAATGTGCTTTTCGAATATCAGTTGTTATAGAATTACCCATACCAAGGTGATTGTTACACTTGTAATATAACGTTTCAGGTGCGTCCATGGGTACGGCAAATATAGTTTTAGCACCCGTTGAACCCGGTACACTTTCCGTGGTTACCCCCGTAGAATAACTACTCCCGTCAGCCGTCGTAGCTATAAGTAAAGGATGTGTGGCGTTTGAATTATCAGATTGATCGAATATATACGTATTTCCCCTGTGCATGGATAATGTGGGGTTACTCGTTCCACCTATCACGAACACACCACCCGAAACTGTTACGGTGTATGTGTACGTTGCTCCCACAACGTTAGACTCGATCTGCATATCTTCCGTCGCGATGAATAAAAGTTCTTTAACGGGGTGTTGGAATTTCAGTAAAGCAGATTTTTCAACTTCACCAGGTTTAAACTGTAGCGTTGATTTTTGTAACTGTGTGATTACATATTCAATTGGACGCGTGAGTAAAAAATTTCGCTCATCATCCGTGATGAAATAAAAGTCGGTAATCAGGGATGTGTTGATGATTGTTTCATTAGAAAGTGTTTCGCGTTCGATTTTGCCTTCTGGACGTTTCCTGTATTGAAACACCACATTATCATCAGCATTTTTGAATGTGATTCGCACTTGAATCAGTTGTTTTGTTATGGCACAAACAGGTATAGATAAACTTGGGTGTCTAAAAAAATAAAACGGTAAGTTCACGTAAAATGTATCACGCGAAGAATTTACTCCATAAAGTGCCTGATTATGACCAGACANGAAGTATTGGGTCAGGTTTGTGTCATCAAGAGTAGAATGGAGTTGATCGTACATGTAAATGTATTCACCCGTTAAACGTTCGATCGTTTGTCCACCTATGATCAGGTCAGCATGTTTGATAATCTGTTTTCCAAAAGATGGTGTATAGCTATTGTACTCGTTAAGTACTGGAGTACCCCCATTGAACGTCGTAACACTATCGGGACTCGTGCTACTGAGCTTAATTTTGAGTATCACACTTCTCACAAGATCTCCTATGTTATTAGGAATGCGACACGTGACCGTACTTCCGAACGCAGAGTCACCTGAAAATGGAATCTCAACACTTTCAGTAGAAAAACGGGTATGCCTTTTAAAATTTGTTACGAAATACGATATATCGGGGTTTCCAGTAAACCATTGATCCTGTATTCCAGTGACGGCGAGGCGAACGCGACCAGCCATTCTTACTACATGTGAGTAAAATTTTATGAAATAAAACGGGGCAGTATTATAGATGGACCTGCGTCTACGTAAATTTAATCCAGCCACAATGGCTGATGATAAAGTTTGTGTTTTTGTAGGTAAACGTAATACTGGTAAATCAACACTCGTTACAGATATCCTGTGGTACAAGAAACATTTACCCGCTGGGATCGTATTATCTGCTACAGAAGAAGGTAACCACTATTATCAGCAGTACATTCCTGATTTATTCATTTATGGGGATTATGACAGGGAAGCTATAGAAAGGGTAATGGAGCGTCAGAGAAGACTCGTGGGAGCGGGTAAAAAGAATTGTGGTGCGTTCTTGCTTTTGGATGATTGTATGTATGATAATAAGTTCATGCGTGACACGTGTATTCGTCAGTGTTTTATGAATGGGCGACACTGGAAAATATTTTTCATGCTCACTATGCAATACTGTATGGATCTTCCACCGGCTCTTCGCGCGAACGTCGATTATGTATTTATACTTCGTGAAAATATCATTCAAAATCGCGAAAAGTTATACAAGTCTTTTTTTGGTATTTTTCCATCTTTTGACATGTTCAATAAAGTTATGGANGCGTGTACAGAAAACTATGAATGTATAGTTTTGGATAACACGTCAAAATCGAATAGAATTGAAGATTGTGTGTTTTGGTATAAAGCAAAATTACGAAAAAATTTCAAGGTTGGAGCTCCAGAATATTGGAACGCACACAAAAAGATGTTTAATCCTAAACAAAATGGTAATAAAATAGACCCGAAATCCATAAAAGGTAGATCAACACCAATCAAAATAACCAAAACGAGATAAAATTCTGAGTATATGATAGATGTCTCAGGTGAGTACTAAACGTAAAGTACCTAATAGAAACACAAATTTAAACGTGAACGCATTCAAACCTAGTAGAACAGTCAAATCGTACAAGGTCGTCAGGGAAGTTCCAGAACTTCAACAGGGTGTGGGTATGACGTGTACATATAGAGGATATATTCGCTATTTGAACGAAATAAAAGCGCAACTCGCAGATGTTCTTCACAACGGAAAGCGTATTACTGTTAAATTTTTGGAATATGATGAAAACGCGAACAGAGGTGTTGTCGTGAACACAGCTGCCCAACTTTTAAATAGAAGATATACATTAGAATTTAAAAACAATGGATCCGAAATTCCTAGAATAAATAACAGCGGTGGAGTGTATTATTTTTTGGTAGTTGTACATAAGAAAAATTCAACTATAGGTCATGCCATAAATGTTCTCGTAGACACGACAAGAACCGGTCCGCGTATATGGGTGTTCGATCCTCATGGTGGAGAATCTATGAACAGGCGTGGATTTGGGAGTATACTCAGAAATAAGGTCTTACCGAACATCAAAAAATTCTTCGGAGGTGCCGTCGAAAGTACGATTGCTAAGTATTATGATGGACCAAATTTACAAGCTAATAACGCTCGTGGTGTGTGTACGACGTTTCATATAAATTTTACACAAATGATACCACATTTATTAAATGGAACCATGAACATCACACAGTTGAGAAATATTCCTACAAATCCTGTCAATCGATCGGCATTTTTGAACAGGGGATTCGAAAGAAATGTAACTGAATCTCGAGCTACTAAGTCGAATTTTAAAACACCACCCAAACTTGAGATGACAATCGGTAAGGCGGATAAATCGAAGAAAAAGACTAGGAGATGAAATAAGTTTTCTGGGATTATAATAATATGAGTTCACTTGGGTGTGTCATGTCGTTGAAAAAAATGAGAATAAAATTGTCGAAAAAGGTTGTTCGTGATTTAAAAGAGGTGAGTCGTCTGTCTTCTGTAAAAAAATGGGAATATGCGGGAAATGTGAAATATAAGAAATATGATTTTGAAGATCTCGAGTATGTAACATCAAGGCGAGTAAACCGAGTTCTTTCAAAAGAAATTAAAAAGGTGTGGAATGAACCCATAACATTTCACACCCATCCAGGAATTACAGAACCCGGTGAAAGTATAGACGACGATATGGAAATATTCACGACACTTCCAAGTAACGCAGATTTTTACGCGTATATTCGAGGAAGTCCATTGATGCAGGTGAACATCATATGCGATTCGCATGGTTATTATGTCATTGACATACACGAATCTGTATACAAATCTAAACTTCCGTTACCCGAAGCCGTTTATACTGAAATGTCAAACTTACGTAAAACACCTGGATTAAAGTCAAAGGTATTTAACGAAGATGGGGTTGAATATTTTTGTACATCCCTAAAAAATTGGAAACGATTGATTAATGGTGAAGTTAATCCATACATGTCTTATTTGTTTGGAATAAATATACGATACTATACGTATAACGATGAGCCACCGATTGTTACTGTTTTTCAAGAGGACTAAATCCTTTTCGCATCATAGAGTCTTCGAGTTCATCTACTTCGTACCAAGCTAAATGACATTCACCCGAATTTTTGTCTTTTTCGCAAATCTCATGGGCTTCTTCTATCGCTTCTTTATAACGTAGACGAAGTCTTATATTATCACTTTTAGGTTGTTTTACATCCACCGCCTTTTTATTATACATACCATTCAAAACATTCGCCCGTGTTTTATTTAAACGTTCCGCATACGTATCATGATTTGAATTTGCGATACAGAACATAGTATAATATATCCACACATTTTTAAGCGCTTTCTTCTTCGTCAGTTTTCTGTATATCCTGTACAAGTTTACCCGTAGAAGATAAACAGCAGCTACAACACAAACACGCCATCATCATCATGGGTGGAGTTGGCATCCTCGTTCCCATGAACACGATACACATCGCGCACAACATACTGGATACCAGCGTGGCGTGCTGTTGTGGCGTGGATGGTCCATCCGTCGTGTTTATAAAATCACCGATAAACGGGAAATTTAATAAAAGTTCACCCAACTGTGTCATCGGCCATGTGATTATGTCTTCCATGGATGGAATTTCGGGTATCATTTATATGTATGTGATAAAAAAAATAAGGTAGTATATTATAATGTCTACATATACAGCCCCTGAATGTAATTTTAAATACCGCGTTTCATCATTAGAAAAAGTCGTAGATGGCGATACGATCGATGTGAATATCGACCTTGGATTTGATGTTTGCACAAAACAACGCGTGCGTCTTCTGGGTATAGATACACCCGAGTCTCGAACGTCTGATAAGGAAGAAAAGGTTTTCGGTCTTCTTTCGAAGAAGAAATTGAAAGAGTGGTGTCTAAAAGCCGTCGCTTCAGAAAAGGATGACATAGAAATTGAACTTCGGTGCCCGGAAGCTGATTCGAGGGGTAAGTTCGGTCGCGTTCTCGCGGAAGTGTGGGTCGGCGAGGATGGAAACTGGACGAATGTGAATAAGTGGATGTGTGACGAAGGTTATGCGGTTCCGTATGCGGCTCAAAACAAAGCCGAGGTTGAAGAACTCCATTTAAAAAACCGTGAAATAATTCGTTCAAGAGGAGAAATAGATGCTTAAAGATTTTATACTATTACAAAGTACGCTCTCATAGTGTAGTTGGTTAACACTGTGGACTTTGAATCCACCACCCCAAGTTCGAATCTTGGTGGGAGCTTATGCCTTTATAGCTCAGTTGGTTAGAGCGTTGGTTTTGTAAACCAAAGGTCACGAGTTCGATTCTCGTTGAAGGCTGAACCATTTTTTTATTTTTAAAAATGGATTATTACATATACCACATCTCATTTTTCGTTTATTATGATTACAAAATTCATATTCTACACAAGTATAACACATAGATTTAATTAAACCATGAACACATATTTTACTTCCATTACATATCTTACATTTTATCAGATACTCCCCGTGTGGACACGTGTGTCTGATAAAATTCATACTTATCATACGTTCAAGTCTTTATGTTCATGCGCATAAATTCTGGGACTTCTGTTTTGTATCTCGCGAATGACAGTTTATCTTTGAGATAATACGTTTTATACGCTGCTGTAACATCTGGACACCTATATTCATCGGGCATACATTCTGGGATACCTTGAATCGAATAATATGCCGTGTCACTGAGACGCTCTTCGAAGTGAGATGGAATATTATCACGAAGCCAATGAAGATGTTGAGCACACGTATGAATCTTGCCAAATCTACGCGTATATTCCTCGCTCAGAGCGATTCCAATTTCACACGCATACAGGTAATTTTTTACATTTGAACAAATCCATAGGGTCATGGGATGCTTTTTATGGGCGGGTTTATATCCTCGTCGAGATCCGTCTTTTGTAAACGGAGCGTGTTTCATTACAAAATCTTCCTGATTCGAATAAAACCACGCCGTATACATCATTTGACAAATTTCCAACTGAATTTTGATGACGTGTTGATCACACGACATCTCCGCGATTTCGCGCGGTATGAGTGATAAAAAGAAGATGTTCATTGTTACGAAAATAAAGTTTGCGTGATGACTTAAGTCAATTAAAAACTATAACGGTAAAATATATAATGTTCGGTATCGTGAATCTTTTACTGGCACCCCTCTATGTGGTTAGTAACAAAAAAAGAAAATCGAGACAAAACGCATTTCTTGCTGAACCTCCACCACCCGTGGACACACCTAAACAGTGGGAATTTGGTGATTACTGTTGGAAAGTTACAGTTGAATCTCGAAATATAAAAACCAATGATCTTGACCGAACGTTTATAGGATACAGCCAAAATATGAATATTTCAGAAAGAACAAAAACCGCCTGTGAGAGAAATAAAACGTCTAAAACAAAGTGTGGAGAACCAACTATGGTCATGAAAGGTGGTGAGTGTAAAGAAGTTATATTTATGAAGTTGGAGAAGGATGGTAAATTGATCAATCTAACTCATCCTTATTTTTGATGTCTTCGTTTATTACAATGGGGGGTGCATTTAATATTTCAAGTTCCATTTTATTTTCACGTTCGTTATAAGCAGTAAGTTTTACAATTCTACAATCTCGCGCGCGAATGGCAGTATTTCCAGATGGAAGAGCAATAGGTACGGGTTTACATAAGAAGGCATACATATAATATTTACATATATTATATGAATGTCATTAAAACGGGAAATAAAGTTGGACAGTCGATCGCTTTCGTAAGATTGATTGTGACCATATTGATTGCGTGTGTTATGTGTATTGTCAGTGGATACATGTTTACACGTAAACCTAAATACGGAGAGANGACAGACGGTAAAATTACTTCGGCGAGTTGTGAGGAATATCAGAACATGGGTAAAAATGGTAAAAAAGTTGAATATGGATGTCAACTTACATTCTCATTTGAAGTAGATGGTACTGAATATACAGGGTCTAAATTCGTGATGAGTGGTAATAAGTATATGGTCGACGAAACGGTAACTGTATCTTACAACCCTGAAAATCCCGACCTTAATGATATTAACGTACCACCGGTGAAACTCATCGCGAAAGGACTCGCATTTGCTGCGTGTGTCATAGTTACGATATCCGGTGTGATATATTATATTACAAAAAATGTCAAGGGTGCTGGTACGGCATACACGGCGGTATCCATCTTAGACGCGATAAAACCTAATAGCGATTAATGTACATATACATGATATGGAGTTCGCGATGTATACCTATACCTGATTCTATCTATCACCGTGTTGGTATATTTCGTAAGTTCGCGTATTTCATTAACATACTCATCGGTTTTTGATGAATTCAACATGAATTGTCTGAGAATGTCTCCGACCGTGTCGACATACATTCTATATATATCCCTGATGTCTCGTACTTTACAATTGTATTTATCCCTGCGTTGTAATTCTCTTTTCATGTTTCTTTCTGATATTTCGTTTAACAAATATTGCATGCGCAAGTAATGATTATCTTCAAATAAATACCCGTACCTGTATGCTATATCTCGATCTAAACGTTGAACTTCGATACAGGCTTCTATGAGGGTTTGTGGGGCTAAGTTGGATCTGAGTTCATTGTACGTCGGACACCCACCACACGGAATATCGCCATGTTCACGTGTTCGTTTTTTGAATTCAAAGTAGTGGGGGTTGTGTATTCTTCCAGTTTCGATGCGTCCAGTTCGCCAATCGAACGCAACGTGACATTGAGTACACCACATTTGTGCACAACCTTCTATTTTAGTTATGGACACGTTACACTTTGGACATTGTTTCGTATCCCTTTTCAATAACTTTATAGTTTTTACGGTATCTTTATCACATACGTGTCCATGTACATCTTCTTCGTGACATTTCTTACAGAACACCTTTTTACATATTCCACATTTCCAGTCATCGGATAAAAACCCTCTACATTCTTCACCTGGACACTTTTGTGTGAACATATTCTGTCCAATCTCAACTATTGGTTCGTTCGTGGTCAACTCACGCATATCCCTATATAATATTGCCAAGTTTTCACGCAAAGTGTCATATAAAACATCTTTCGCCACTTCGGGTACGTGAATAGAACCATGAACGCGTGATAACATGAAAGCTAGATACACATAGGATATTCGAATCTTTCGCATTTCCAGTTCTCTTACGACGTATACTTGCGTTTCTGGCATACGCGCTCGTTCTCGTTCGAATAGTATATTTTCTCTATGATTTTTAAGATCACGCGTACGAAATAAAACTGTACAAAACGTGTCTATGAATTCGCGACTGTGTTCATTTTTACATTTCATACAATGGGGGTCGTCGGATAGTGATAGAATGTATTTCTGTGTACATGTTCTACATGTAACTAGATCACAAAAAGGACACTCTACCTTTTTGTGCTTTGTTTTATTTAATTTTTCACAACAAACATCACAACATTCCATTATTAAAGAACGTATAAAATCTTTAAATTAAAAAAGTACAATATCATTGATTGTTTCAATTTCATGTTCGGACATTAATGTGTGTAGTTCGAGTTCATAACGATTGAGTAGTATTGGATTTAAACGCGCTTCATGATGTAATGTGGACAAGGGAATACCTATAGATTCTAAATATGTATACATTTGAATCACGAAGATGTCACTCAATTTATCTATACAAAAGTTATACTTGGAAACTGAAAATGTTTTATTATCAATAAGTATTTGTTTATAAATAAATTTTTCTATATCGTCATCGTCACGACGGTTTACGTTCTCTGAAAATAATTTTTTAAGTGTCGGTGTTAACAGTTTTAAAAATTCACGTTTTTTGGGTGTCAGTGACATATTCATGTAATATACGAAGAAATATTCACTGACACGTCACAAAAGTTCTGATCATTTCCAACGCGTCATCTCGTTCATAGATTGTTCGTGTAAAGAATAAAACGTGTTGTGCGTCTGTGTATGAATCTTTAAATTCGCGGTATTTCAGGTAAATTTCAGAAAGTTCGAAAATGTTTTCTTCACACCAATCATCAAAATCTTGTTCAGACTTGATTCCCTGTTCGATGAAATCGACAACCTCGTCACTAAGAGGCATGTCGGTAATCACGGTACAGTCGTCGTCGATATCCATTTCTTTTATATAAATTTTAAAATATCATCTCCACTTAGGTCTTTCTTGACACCACCCCTGCCTTTCTCGTCTAGTAATTGACTTCATAAATGCAGATGTCGGTTTTTTCAAATCTTCGAGTTCTTGTTTCGTGTTCGCGTTTTTTACAATATCATGTAGACCCTTCTTTCCTCTTTTACACCCGTCTGATTTCATAGGGAATTTTATTTCTATGAGATCGTGTAATTCCCGTTTCAACGATAAAATGGGACTTTTAGATCGTAGTCTAATTTCAGCGTTTAAAAGCGCGCGAAGACTTTGAAGATTTGTACCCGGTTTTCTACTATCCTCCATATAAGTCTTTTTTCGCGTGGGAGGAAGAAGGGTTGCATTTTGTACATATTTCTCGAATCTTCTTTGTTCTCGTCGCTTTCCAATATCATCTGGTTTCAACTCACCCCTGAAAAATCGTTTTTTTAGTTCATCTTTATTACCTTCTGTAAGGTTGGTCGCTCTTTCAAGTTGTTTTTCGACATTCAAAAGTGCTTTTTTTCTTTGTTCACGCTGTTTATCTTGTTCTCTTCTTTTTTTCTCCATTTCCATTTTTTTCGCAACATTTGCCATTCTCACGCGTTTTATTTGTTCGATATTCCTAACGTTAAACGTACCACGAGCCCTTAGTTCAGTTTTATTGTTATTCGTGAGAATAGATTCTTTTGAGAGACGAGTATCAAAATTCCGTTTTTTTCGTTCCATTTCTCTCGCTTCAGCGGCCATTTTCGCATTTTCAGCAGCTTTCGCATTAGCCGCCGCTTTTAATTCTGCCATTTTTCTCTCACGTTCTTTCTTTTCCCTTTCCCGTACCTCCAATGCATTTTTCTGTTTCTGTAACTGTATCTCTCTCTGTCTACGTTCTCTATTTTCTCTATTTTTAAGATTAGTCGTTTCCTTTTTCTGTAACGTATTTCCACGTGTATTTGGTTTATTTATTGTAGATCGTCTCTGGG